>JAFYWV010000099.1 GCA_017546505.1 Bacteroidaceae bacterium | reverse complement strand
TAGGAGCGCTTTGCAAAGCGCTCCTAACTGTTTAGTTCCAGGTACCCCACGAACGAAGTGGAGACACGGAGTGGCTCCTTTGATGCGTGCAGAGGTTGGTTGCACGTAGCGTGGACATCGGTCACGCCGTGCGGGTCTCGTTAAGCCACGCGTCAAAAATGGGGCAATCTTTGGAATTAACATAAAAGAGGAGCGGAAACGCTCCTCTTTTATGTTAATCGATAAAGCCGCAGCAGTCAGTCACGAGCAGCGCAGGCGAAGTTTGCGCCCTCGCGGGGTGCGATTATGCGGCTTTATCAATTTACTTTTTATCGACAATGCGCGCAGCAGTCAGTTGCACGTTGCGTGGAAACTCCCTCCCCCTGCGGGTACTCCCTCAAAAAAGGGAATTAGAGGGTATTAATGGGCTAAAGGAAACTAAGGCTTTTCAGTTGCCCTGACGGGCAAGGGGTTGAGCTTTAAAGGGTAACTAAGGGCTATTAAGGGTGCTAAGGGTAACTAATGTGTTCAGTTGCCCTAATGGCAACTGATTGCCTGACGGCAAAAGCAATGACGCTGCAGCTTTTCACTTACTCCAGGCAGCTGTCCAACAGCATCATAAGCATAAAACCTATTGCAAAGCCTATTGTGCCTATGTTGCTGTGTGCGCCTTTCTGTGACGAAGGGATGAGCTCTTCAACTACAACGTAGAGCATTGCTCCGGCTGCAAATGCCAAAAGAATGGGCATTGCTGCCGAGCTGTCTTTTAGGATGAACATTGTTGCAAGTGCTGCAATTGGCTCTACAAGCCCCGATGCTGCTCCCCAAACGAATGCTTTGCCGGGGCTCTTGCCCTCGTTGCGCAGGGGAACGGAGATTATTGCTCCCTCGGGGATGTTCTGTATTGCCATACCGATTGACAACGCCAGTGCGCCGGCAAGGGTGAGGTCGGTATTTCCGCTCAAAACTCCGCCAAAGACAACACCCACGGCCATTCCCTCGGGTATGTTGTGCAGGGCCACGGCAAGTATCATCTTGATTGAGCGCGGCAAGCGGGAGCGTGGGCCCTCGGGGCGCTTGTCGTCGATGTGCTGGTGGGGTATGACGGTGTCGAGCAATAGCAGAAAGCAGATGCCGGCAGCAAAGCCTGTGAGTACAGGCCAGGTGTTGCCTATGCCATCGCCAACCTGCTCCAATGCGGGTTGCAGCAGCGACCAGAAACTGGCTGCCACCATAACGCCCGATGCAAAGCCGAGCATTGCGCTGTTTGTCTTTTCACTTATGCCACCACGCATCATCAGCACGATGGCTGCGCCAAGCGCTGTTCCCAAGAAGGGGATTGTAAGTCCTATGATTGTTTCCATTGTATTTCTATTTTACGGTATTGCTCCCATCCGTCACCTTGTGACACCTCCTCTCTGTGAGAGTGAGGGCTTTGGTGGTAGAGGGGATTTCTGTAGCAAAGTTATAAAAAACGGCGCATAATAATATGCTTCTTGCAATAATCTTGCATTAACAAAAACAAATGTTGTGAAAATATCTGTAATATTGTTTTTTTTGTTTATTTTTGTTCCATATTGTGCCCGTATAGTATTGGGCGAAATGCTATGTAAAACAAAACATCATATATATGATTTACTTTTTCAGTACACAGGGTGGTTCTGTAATTGCTACCCAGACAAAGAACGTTTTGACAGCCGAGGATGTTGAGAAGCTCTGTTGGCTGTATGGTGAGGCAACTTTGGTCGAGGGCGAGAAGGTCGATGGCTTTTTCGTCGGTCCACGTCGTGAAATGATTACTCCCTGGAGTACAAATGCTGTGGAGATTACCCAGAATATGGGTCTTTGCGGCATTCAGCGCATTGAGGAGTATTTCGAGGTGGAGAATGAGGATGCCGAGTATGACCCAATGTTGCAGCGTATGTACCGTGGTCTTGACCAGGAGATATTCACTGTTGACATTGAGCCAAAGCCAATAGAGTTCATCGAGGATTTGGAGAGCTACAACGAGCAGGAGGGTCTTGCACTTTCAAAGGAGGAGATTGACTACTTGCACCGTGTTGAGGGCGAGCTTGGCCGCAAGCTCACCGACAGTGAGGTGTTCGGCTTTGCGCAGATTAACTCGGAGCACTGCCGTCACAAGATTTTCGGCGGTACATTCATCATCGATGGCGAGGAGATGCCATCGTCGCTCTTTGCAATGATTAAGCGCACTACAAACGAGAACCGCAACAGCATCATCTCGGCCTACAAGGACAATGTTGCCTTTGCGCAGGGCCCGGTTGTTGAGCAGTTCGCTCCGGCCGACCACTCAATCCCCGACTATTTCGTAATAAAGGATATTGAAACCGTTATCTCGCTCAAGGCCGAGACACACAACTTCCCCACAACCGTTGAGCCTTTCAACGGCGCATCTACAGGAACAGGTGGTGAAATCCGCGACCGTATGGGTGGCGGTAAGGGCTCTTGGCCAATTGCCGGTACTGCGGTCTATATGACATCTTATCCACGTACATATAACGACCGCAAGTGGGAGGAGATGCTCCCCGTGCGCAAGTGGTTGTACCAGACACCCGAGCAGATTTTGACAAAGGCATCAAACGGTGCATCGGATTTCGGTAACAAGTTCGGCCAGCCGCTTATCTGCGGCTCAGTGCTTACATTCGAGCACAAGGAGAACGACGAGGTCTACGGATATGACAAGGTTATTATGCTTGCCGGCGGTGTGGGCTACGGTACACGCCGCGACTGCCTCAAAGGCGCTCCCGAGCCGGGCAACAAAGTTATTGTGATGGGTGGTGACAACTACCGCATCGGTCTTGGTGGCGGTTCGGTATCATCGGTAGATACAGGCCGTTACTCTTCGGGTATTGAGCTGAACGCCGTGCAGCGTGCCAATGCCGAGATGCAGAAACGTGCATACAACGTTGTGCGTGCGCTCTGCGAGGACGAGACAAACCCTGTTGTCTCAATCCACGACCACGGTTCGGCAGGTCACGTGAACTGCTTGTCCGAGCTTGTCGAGGAGTGCGGTGGTGTAATCAATATGGCAAACCTGCCTGTAGGTGACAGCACACTCTCGGCAAAGGAGATCATTGCCAACGAGTCACAGGAGCGTATGGGCTTGCTCATCAAGGAAGATGCAATTGAGTATGTACGCAAGGTTGCCGAGCGTGAGCGTGCTCCAATGTACGTAGTAGGTGAGACAACAGGTGATGCCCGCTTTGCATTCGAGCAGGCCGACGGTGTTCGTCCGTTCGACCTCTCGGTGAGCCAGATGTTCGGTTCTTCACCTAAGACATATATGCTTGACAAGACTGTCGAGCGCCACTACAAGGATGCCGAGTACGACGCCGAGAACATTGAGGATTACTTGACCGATGTTCTGCGTCTTGAGGCTGTTGCTTGTAAGGATTGGTTGACAAACAAGGTAGACCGTTCGGTGACAGGTAAGATTGCCCGTCAGCAGTGCCAGGGTGAGATTCAGTTGCCACTCAGCGACTGCGGTGTGGTTACACTCGACTACCGTGGAAAGCAGGGTATTGCAACATCTATCGGCCACGCGCCACAGGCCGGCCTTGCCGACCCTGCAAAGGGCTCTGTGCTTGCCGTGTCCGAGGCTTTGACAAACATAGCCCTCGCTCCGCTTGCAAACGGCATCAAGAGCATCTCGCTCAGTGCCAACTGGATGTGGCCTTGCCGCTCACAGGAGGGTGAGGATGCACGTCTCTACCGTGGCGTTGAGGCACTCAGCGACTTCTGCTGCGCCTTGAAGATTAACGTTCCTACAGGTAAGGACTCTCTCTCAATGACACAGAAATACCCTGATGGTACAAAGGTAATCAGCCCGGGAACAGTTATTGTTTCGGCAGGCGGTGAGGTATCGGATGTACGCAAGGTGGTTTCTCCTGTAATGGTCAACGAGCCAAAGAGTGCTTTCTATCATATCGACTTCAGCTTCGACCACTTGCGTCTTGGTGGTTCTGCTTTTGCGCAGACCCTCAACTGCATTGGTGACGATGTTCCTACAGTGGCTAATCCCGAATATTTTGCCGAGGCATTCGACGCTGTACAGCGCCTTGTGAAAGAGGGTATTGTAATGGCCGGTCACGATATTTCGGCCGGCGGTCTCATCACAACATTGCTTGAGATGTGTTTCGCCAACACGACAGGCGGTATGGAGATTGACCTCAACGGCGTTGTAGAAAAGGATATCGTTAAACTGCTGTTTGCCGAGAACCCGGCGTTGGTAATCCAGGTTGCCGACAAGGACAAGTGCCGTATGCAGGAGATTCTTGACGAGGCAGGCATCTGCTTTGTGAAGATTGGTGTTCCTTGCGAGAAACGTCACATTGCCGTTGCAAAGGAGAAGCGCACACGCCTGTTCGATATCGACCACTACCGCGATGTATGGTATGACAGCTCGTACCTGATGGATTTGAAGCAGAGCTTCAACGGTTGCGCGAGCGAGCGTCTGAAGAACTACAAGAACCAGCCTTTGCGTTTCCGTCTGCCTTCACGCTTCAGCGGTATGCTGAAGGATTACGGTATGTCGGCCGACCGTCGCGAGAAATCGGGTGTTCGTGCGGCAATCATCCGTGAGAAGGGTACAAACGGCGAGCGTGAGATGGCGTACGCTATGCACCTTGCAGGCTTCGACGTGAAGGACGTTACAATGACCGACCTCATCAGTGGCCGCGAGACACTCGACGAGGTGAACTTCATCGTATTCTGCGGTGGTTTCTCTAACTCCGACGTTCTTGGCTCTGCAAAGGGTTGGGCCGGTGGCTTCCTCTTCAATCCAAAGGCAAAGGCTGCTCTCGACCGTTTCTATCAGCGCGAGGACACTCTGTCACTGGGTATATGTAACGGTTGCCAGCTGATGATGGAGCTAAACCTTATCAACCCCGAGTTTGAGGAGCGTGGCCGTATGTTGCACAACAACTCGCACAAGTTCGAGTCGTCGTTCGTGGGCGTGAATATCCCCGAGAACAACAGTGTTCTCTTCGGCTCACTCTCCAACAGCCGTCTTGGTGTTTGGGTTGCTCACGGCGAGGGTAAGTTCTCACTCCCTTACGATGCCGAGAAGTACAACATCGTGGCACAGTATGCTTACGAGGGCTATCCTGCGAACCCCAACGGTTCCGATTTCAACGTTGCAGCTCTTGCAAGTGCAAACGGACGTCACGTTGCAATGATGCCTCACCCCGAGCGTGCTATCTTCCCTTGGCAGTGTGCAACATATCCTGCTAATCACTTGGCCGATGATGTTACACCGTGGATTGAGATTTTCCGCAATGCTTATAACTGGGTTGCAGAAAAAGTAAAGTGAAATGACTAAAAAGTAAATTTCTGCGTTACGCTTGCCCTCTAAATCCTCATTTACGCAAAAGTAAACTGCGGTTTATCGGGCTTCGCAAGCCTTGAACTTTATCTTTTTATTCATTCCACTGATAATTGGAATTGTAGGGGAATTAAGGAACATTAATGTACCTTAGTTTCCCTTAATTCTCTTTAATAATACAACATTTTATGCCAACATCCCTTTTTAAACTCTTTACAACATTCTTCCGCATTGGGCTATTTACCTTTGGCGGCGGGTATGCGATGATACCGCTCATTGAGAGCGATGTTGTTGAGCGTAACCGTTGGATTGAGAAACAGGATTTTGTGGATTTGCTGGCTGTGGCGCAGTCGGCGCCGGGTGTGTTTGCCGTCAATATGGCTGTATTCATAGGCTACAGGCTGCGCGGTGTCGCAGGTGCTTTGGCGGCTGCTTTCGGTTGTGTGTTGCCATCGGTTATCATAATACTGCTCATAGCACTGTTCTTCCGTCAGTTCCGCCACATTGAGGTGGTGAACAACGTGTTCAAGGGCTTGCGCCCGGCTGTGGTGGCGCTGATTGCCGTGCCTGTGTTCAACGTGGCAAAGAGTGCAAAAGTGGGGTGGACAATGGCGTGGATACCGGTGCTGTCGGCAATGCTGATAGTGGCATTCGGGGTGTCGCCGGTGTTTGTGATTCTTGTTGCCGGCGTTGCCGGTTTTCTTTGGGGTAAAATTGGGAGGGGCAAACAATGATTTTTATTGAACTTCTCTGCTCGTTCCTTATGATAGGCCTCTTCTCTTTTGGAGGTGGCTATGGTATGCTCTCGGTAATACAGGGCGAGGTGGTTACGCGCCACGCGTGGCTCACAGCATCGGAGTTTACCGACATTGTGGCGGTGAGCCAGATGACACCCGGCCCCATTGGTATAAATTCAGCGACCTACGTAGGTTATACTGCCGTATTCAATGCCACAGGCAATGAGGTGTTGGCTGTGCTTGGCTCGTTGACAGCTTCGTTTGCAGTGATGTTGCCTTCGATTGTGCTGATGCTCATTGTGAGCCGTTTCTTTATGAAATATAGCAAGCACAGGAATGTTGAGGCGGTGTTCCGTCTGTTGCGCCCCGCAGTGGTGGGTTTGATTGCATCGGCTGCACTGCTGCTGATGACCGAGGAGAATTTCGGCTCGCCAACGGAAACGCCTTTGCAGTTCTGGGTTAGCGTGGCACTGTTTGTGGCTGCGTTCGTCGCAATGAAATTCTTTAAGGTAAGTCCAATTTTAATTCTTCTCCTTGCCGGTGTGTTCGGTGGGGTGTTCTATGGGTTGATATAAGTGGGAAGCTGCGGGTAAGCGAATTTCTTGATTAAGCGAGCTTAACACAAACTTGTTTGATGTTATACTGCGAGTGATAAAGAAATCAACAATGTTAATGTGTGGAAGCTTGCTTACACACAAAGCGAGCGAAAGCAGGTTCAAGCACACGAAGTGTGGTTAAAGTGAAATGCTTTTGTATGTGTAGCTGTATTATATAGCATAAACGGCAAGCGTTGCTTGCCGTTTATGCTATAATAATTTCTCCTTCAGGAACTTTCCTGTATATGACGCCTCGCATTTTGCAACCTCCTCTGGGGTACCGGCGGCAACAAGATTGCCACCCTCTTCACCGCCTTCGGGGCCCAGGTCAATGAGGTAGTCGGCACACTTGATTACGTCCATATTGTGTTCAATGACTACCAATGAATGTCCGCGTGCAAGCAGGCGCTCGAACGATTTAAGCAATTTCTTTATGTCGTGGAAATGTAATCCTGTGGTGGGCTCGTCAAAAATGAACATCGTGGGGCGGTCGCTCTGTCGGCTAAGGTAATAGGCGAGCTTTACGCGTTGGTTCTCACCGCCCGAGAGGGTTGATGACGATTGACCAAGTTTTATGTATGCAAGGCCTACATCCTGCAGCGGTTGCAGGTTCTCGGCAATGCGTTTCTGCCCGTGTTGCTGGAAAAAGTTGATGGCATCGCCTATGGTCATTTCCAGAATGTCGTATATGTTCTTGCCGTGGAATTTGACTTCCAGTACGTCGTTCTTGAAGCGCTTTCCGTGGCAGGCCTCGCACTCGAGTTTCAAATCGGCCATAAACTGCATTGACACGGTGATTGTGCCCTCGCCCTTGCACTCCTCGCAACGGCCACCGTCGGCATTGAACGAGAAGTGTCCTGCGCCGAAGCCCAACTGTTTGGCAAGGGGCTGCTGTGCAAAGAGGTGGCGTATGTCGTCGTATACCTTGAGGTATGTCACGGGGTTGGAACGCGATGATTTGCCAATGGGGTTCTGGTCGATGAATTCTATGCCGCCAAGATGCTTGAGTGCTCCCTCAACACCTTCGCATTGCCCCGGGGCATCGCAGACGTTGCCAAAGTGACGCATCAGTGAACGGTAGAGTATGTTGCGCACAAGTGTCGACTTGCCCGAGCCGCTGACACCGCTCACAACGGTGAATGTGTTGAGCGGAATATCAATGTTTATGCCTTTGAGGTTGTTCTCGCGGGCACCCTTGATGCTTATCTTGTTGTTTGACGTGCGACGGTGCGTTGGAACGTCAATGGTCTCCTCGCCAAGCAGATATTTCAATGTGTAGCTGTTGCTGCCGGGGGCAATGTCGGCAAGGTCGCCACGGTAGACGATGTTGCCGCCATACGAGCCGGCTTTGGGGCCGACGTCGATGATGTAGTCGGCTGCGCGTATGATCTCTTCGTCGTGTTCAACGACAACAACTGTGTTGCCCAGGTCGCGCAGACGGTAGAGCACCTTGATAAGGCGGTCGGTGTCGCGGCTGTGCAGTCCTATGCTCGGCTCGTCAAGGATGTAGAGCGAACCCACCAGTGCACTGCCCAATGAGGTGACAAGGTTGATGCGTTGGCTCTCGCCACCCGAGAGGGTGTTGCTAAGGCGGTTGAGGGTGAGGTAGCCCAAGCCCACATCCATCAGGCAGTCTATGCGGCTGCGTATCTCGGTGAGTATGCGTTTGGCTATGGCTGCATCGTGCTCGTCAAGAGTGAGGTTGTCAAAGAATATCTTCAGCTTTGTTACCGGCATTTCAATGAGCTCGGTGATGCTTGTGCCGCCTACTTTTACGTATGTGGCCTCTTTCTTCAATCGTGTGCCACGGCAGGTGGGGCAGATGGGCTTGCCGCGGTAGCGTGCAAGCATAACGCGGTATTGTATCTTGTACTGGTTGGCTTTTACCATATTGAAGAAATTGTCGATGCAGATGCTCTCGCCATACTCCTCGATATAAGGGCCTTTGTGCCAAAGGTAGTCTTTCTGCTCCTGTGTGAGGTTGTAATATGGTTCAAAGATTGGAAAATCGTCCTGTGGCGCGCGACGGCAGAACTCGGTTTTCCATTCGCCCATCTTGTCGCCTCGCCAACAGAAGACTGCTCCGTCGTAGATGCTCAATGTCTTGTTAGGGATTACAAGGTCCTCGTCGATGCCCACAATGCGGCCGAAGCCTTCACAGTCGGGGCAGGCACCGATGGGTGAGTTGAACGAGAACATCTGTTCGGTTGGCTCTTCGAACTCAATGCCGTCGGCCTCGAAACGTATGTTGAAACTGTGGGGCTGTTCCTCGTCCATAAACTGAAGCTGGCAGGCGCCGTTGCCTTCGTAAAAGGCTGTCTCGGCCGAGTCGAGCAGACGGCTGACAGACTCCTTGCTCTCGCTTACAGTCAGGCGGTCGATGAGCAGTGTGGGGGTGTCGCCTTTCTTTGGCGTGTACTCCTCGATGTGTATAATCTCCTTGCCCAGTGCTATGCGCGTGAAACCCTGCTGAAGGTATATCTGCAACTGTTGCTCGAGAGTGCGCCCCTTGCGTTTTGGAATGGGTGCAAGAAGAAGGTATCTTGTCCCCTCAGGGCGGCTCTGTACACAGGTTACAAGGTCCTCCGGCGTGTCCTTTTTCACCAGCTTGCCGCTTATGGGTGAATAGGTCTTGCCGATGCGGGCGTAGAGCAGCTTAAGATATTCATAAATCTCGGTCGATGTGCCCACAGTGGAGCGCGGGTTGCGGTTGTTGACCTTCTGCTCAATGGCTATGGCCGGCGGTATGCCTTTGATGAAATCGCACTCGGGCTTGTTCATCTGCCCAAGGAACTGGCGGGCGTATGATGACAAAGACTCTACATAGCGGCGCTGTCCTTCGGCATAGAGCGTGTCAAAGGCAAGTGATGACTTGCCCGACCCGGAAAGGCCTGTGATGACAACGAATTTACCACGCGGAATTTCTACGTCAACATTCTTCAGGTTGTTGACGCGTGCGCCTTTTATTATGATGTTCTTGTTGCTATCCTTCATATCGTAAATCAATCTCGCGAATTTACAAAAAAAATGGGCATATTGTTTGTATTTGTCCAAAATAGATGGATATGGAGTGTTAATTGTTACAAGAAATGGTTTAAATGTCTTATATGAGATAAATTTTGGTTATCTTCGCATCTCAAAACAAATACAAATCAAAGATATGCGACTGAAATATTTCTCTCTTTTGATGTTGGCGTTTCTGCTTCTCTCTTGTGCAAGCAAGAAAAACCTTGACAACTGTGTGCCCGAACATCCCAAACGTGAATTCCGTGGTGCTTGGATACAGGCGGTGAACGGACAGTTTACCGGTATGAGTGAGCCGGAGATGAAAAAGTATCTCACCGATATGCTCGACAACTTGCAGAAGGTGAATGTGAACGCTGTGATATTTCAGGTGCGCGTGGAGGGTGATGCCCTGTATGAGTCGCGTTACGAGCCGTGGAGCCGCTTTCTGACAGGTGTTCAGGGGCAGTCTCCGGGCTGGGACCCCTTGGCTTTTATGGTCGATGAGTGCCACAAACGTAATATGGAGCTGCACGCTTGGATTAATCCTTATCGTGCACGCACAAAAGGTACGACAAAGGTGGCGGCAAACCATTTGAGTGCAAAGAAACCAGGTGATTTCATAAGATACGAAGGGCAACTCTATTTCAATCCATCATTGCAGTGCAACCGCGACCACATTTGCGGCATTGTGCGCGATATACTGAACCGTTACGATGTCGACGGCTTGCACATCGACGACTATTTCTACCCCTATCCTGTGGCTGGCAAGGAGTTTGCCGATGGCCGGTGGTTCAAGAACAGTGGCGCAGCTGACAAGGGCGAGTGGAGAAGAGAGAATGTGAATAGCTTGATACATCAGTTGCACCGCACTGTGCGCGAGGTGAAACCTTGGGTGAAGTTCGGTGTCTCTCCGTTCGGTATTTACCGCAATGAGGGCAGCTGGGAGTTCGGCAGCAAGACAAACGGTTTGCAGTGTTATGACGACCTCTATGCCGACGTGCTTTACTGGATTGAGCAGGGGTGGGTGGATTACTGTATTCCACAGGTGTATTGGGAGATTGGGCACAAGGCAGCCGACTATGATACATTGGTGAAATGGTGGGCTAAATATGCTTCGGGGCGTCCGTTGTATATTGGCCAGGATGTGCAGCGCACGGTAAAGGCCAAGGATGAAGAAAGCATTACCGGTAACCAACAGGCCGAGAAGTACAGGTTGCAGCGCGAGCAGGGCAATGTGCAGGGGGCTTGTTTTTGGGATGCGGCATCGGCGGCAAATAATGTCGACGGTTATCGCGACTATCTTGAAACAGGACTGTTCGGCTATCCGGCATTGATGCCGAGATATGAATTCATTGATGATAAAGCTCCTGAAAAGGTAGATGGAGTAAGGCTCATTGAGGAGGATGGCGAAAAAGTGCTTGTGTGGCTGCTGAATAGGAAAGCTGACAAGGACAAGATGAATGCACCGTATCGCTATGTTGTCTATTGTTTCGGGAAGGGCGAGAAGGTGAAACTTGATAAGGTGGAGAATATTGTTGCAATAACATCAAAACCTTTCTATAAGTTGCCCGAGGGGCTGGATGGTAAATATACCTTTGTGGTGACGGTGCTCGACCGTATGCAGAACGAGTCGAAAGGTTATAAATACAAAGTCAAACTGTAGACAATGGATGAACTTGAGATTTTTGAGGTGACAGAGGCTTGTGACTGCTATGTGGAGTCTGTGAACCGCCTGCTTGCGCAGTTGTCGACGTCGGGGAGAGTCTTTACGGCCGGGCAGTTGCAGGAGATGGTGGAGAGTGCTGCATCGCATCTTTTCCTGGGGAAATGCAACGGGGAGTTTGTGGCAATGCTTACGTTGGGTGAGTATCTTGCTCCCACCGGTCGCAAGATGTGGATTGAGGATGTAGTGGTTGACGCTGCCGTCAGGGGGCGTTCGTTCGGTCGCGCAATGGTTGAGTATGCGGTTGAATATGCACAGAGGCTTGGCAATGGGGCGCTGATGCTGACATCGCGTCCGTCGCGTGTGGCTGCAAATGCTTTGTACCGCTCCTGCGGGTTTGAGCAGAGGGAGACGAATGTTTACAAGATGAATATGGATTAAAAAATATCGCCGGCTTTTAGGTCGGCGATATTTTTTAATGGTTCTTTGATATTTCTCTCAGGTTTGTGAGTAGTGCCAGTTGTGCGCGGTGCTTGGCCATTGCAATGGTGCATTGCACTCGCTTGGGGTCCATCTCGTCCAGGTTCTTTTTGTTTTTGATGTGTTTCCAAATGACAGGGGCTGCCTCGAGTGCGCTGTGTCCGTCAATGACAAGTGCCCGCAGTATTGTCTGGTCGCGTTGACTGAGCATATTGAATGCTTCCCTGATTGGATAGGTCTCAATCTCCTCTTCCTCTTCGACAAAACCTGCCAATTGTTCGTACGTACCCTGTGACGATGGAACAAAAAGTTGTTCCTGCTCTTTCTTCTCCGTCAGTTTCTTGTGGATGAAATGGTTTGTTGCGCAGTAGGCAAGGTAGGTGTAGAGGGATGCTCCGTTCCTGTTTTTCCAGTTACGCATTACAGCCCAATTGTCCTTTGAGAGAAATTCATAGAACTCGCCCCATAACTGATTTTCACTTTCACACTGGTATATATTCAATGATATATACCTCAAGAACTGCTTACATTTCTTCGTAAAGAAGTAGTTGTGCAGTTTCTCGTCGACAGGTGTAGCGGTCAGTCTCTCTATCAGCTCCTGGTCGCTAAGCTGTGAATATTTATCGTTATTGTTTGACATCTTTATTTTCTGAATACAATATCAAAATCACTATATATGTTTGAGAGTGCAGCGTATCTCATCTCAAAATTTATGTTGTCGCTGAAACTGTATTTGTTGTCAATTTCGGTAGATGTTGTGATGTTGTTGTGTATTATACGTCTGCTGAATTTCTCCTCGGAGAGCACATAGGGTGTGCATTTGCCAAAATATCCCATTGAGGCAAAAATCTCGGGGAGGCCTCTTTGTACAAAAGGCAACAACTCTGTTCCCGAATAGAGATACAGCTCTTTGTCGTATGTGTACTGGTATTTCTCGTACTCGATTATTCCGTCGGTGTTGTCCTTGAGAATGCTGATGTCTACAAGCTGGTATGCGTTCCAGCTATAGGTGTAGGTTATGCGGCTGGTGTTGTCGTTGTATGTGCTTGATGTGCAGAAGTCGTCGTGGTATGAGAATGTCCTTTCGCTTGTGGTCATAATGGTGGTGTCATTCTCAAAATTCTTTATTGTAGTGACAATCCTGTTTATTAGTCCGTTCTCGTTTAGCGTAATAGACTCGTCAAATCTTTGTGTGTATTGGTTCTGAATACCTTTCTGGTTCTGATAGTATTCAATATCGGTCTCGGCTGTGATGATGTCTTTCCCGGTGTGGTCTTTGAAGTAGTTTATCCTGCAAACCCTCTCCTCGTTGGTTATGTCACCGGTGGTTGTGTTGTATTCGTACTTGTATTTGTAACCGGTTATTCTGTTTTCATTGTCTCTGGTGATGTTTGACCACGTTTCGCACAAGGTGAAATTGTCTGTGCTTTTGTTGATGGTGATATCGGATGAAAGGAATTCTCCCTTTTTGTTCTCGTCAAAAGGGTTGTAGGTGTTTGTGGGCTCTTCGCTGCAAGATGATGCAAAAGCGACAAGAAGTAAAGCTGCAGCTATGTTGAAAAAAATCCTGTTCATAATAAGAGTGTGTTTAAGTTTTTAAAATAGATTTTCTTGTAGAAGCCGGCATTTTCGCCGTTTTTCATATTTAAAACGTCTGTTTCTCTCTTTTTCGCAGTTGCATAGACCGCTATGTGCACTTGAAAATAGATAAACATTCTATTCTCGCTATGAAAACTTGGCGATTAAATCCAAACAGCTTCTAAGTGGGGTTTTTGTCGATAGTTTCTATTCCTTACTTTAATGATGTTTTTATAAATGTTTAAAAAGATTTTTATGGGTTCTATTATCCCAAATAATACATAAAGTTGTATTTATCTTGCAAACATAGTAAAAAAAGAGGATAAAATGCTAAAAAAAATCTTAAGAAAGGTGAAAGATTTGAACTTTTAGTCTTGTGGTTTGTTTTTGCGCTTTTTTAGTGATGGCTGTTATCGGTTGGTGTAGAAGTCAAAAGCTTCAAAAATATCATCTTTGCTGCATTTGCGTGTGGTGTGCAGGTTGGTGTTGCTGAGCAAACAGACTGATACTGCTTGCGGCGTGTCGGTGTTCATCTCTTTGAAAATGTGTTCATACATTCTGCAGTTGAACGAGAAACGTTTGTAATTCTCTTGAATGTAGTGAACAAAGGTGTGGAGTGTTGTAGTGGGGAACTCTTCGAAAATTGCCGAAAGAAAGAGCGAACAGGTATATGCTGCTGCCGATATCTCGTCAGGCTTGCCGTTGTACAACTTTTTGAAGGCTGTGATGAATGGCTCGCCAAAGCCGGCGGGCGGCGCGGTGCCGACGATTTTCTTGAAGTCATCGTCAATGCCGGGGGTGCCTGGTGTGTGTCCTGCTGTTTTCATTGATGCAAATGTAGTGTATGATTGTAAAAAAAAGTCATTTTATGCTGTTTTTATTTTATTTTGACTGATTTTTGCAAAATATATTTAAACTTTCGGTCGTATTTCCAGTCTTACATTGAAAATAAAGTATTTGATAAAGATTTATGAAAAAAGGTCTATTGCTTTTTTTATTGTTCATTTCCTCTTTAGCATTTGCGCAAAAGAAGGATGGAACTCTCTCTGCCGAGGTGTATAACAAGGAGACCGGCGAGGCTATGACCTCGGCTATTCTTCAGCTGTACTCGTTGCCCGATTCTGTTTTTAAGGTCGGTGCACCAAGTGACCTTGACGGTAAAATAACCGTGAAGGTCCAGCCGGGAAAATATTATGCGCGTATATCGTACGTCGGGTGCAAGACGGTTGACAGGAATGTGACAATTGAAAGTGGCAAGTTGTGTGAACTGGGCAGGATTGATATGCAGCCCAGCGGCAAGTTGCTTGACGATGTTGTCGTGAGTGAAGAGGTGCCCCCTGTTACTGCGGCCGAGGATACTTTGGTGTTCAACACCGCAGCCTTCCGTGTGCCCGAGGGCTCAATGCTTGAGGAACTGATAAAAAAATATCCGGGTGTTGAGATTGCCGAGGATGGTACTATAAAGATTAACGGAAAGACAGTGAACCGCATCCTTATGAAGGGTAAGGATTTCTTTGGCACAGACAAGGATGTGGCATTGAAGAATATCTCGGTTGATGCTGTTGACAAGGTGAAGTTCTATGACAAGAAGAGTGACTTCACGCGTATGACAGGAATTGATGACGGTGAGGAGGAGACGGTGCTCGACCTGCAGATGAAAAAGGGTGTTACTGACGGTTTCTTCTCCAATACCGATGTCGGTGGCGGCTCTGATTTCAGTGCCGAACATCTGCTCTACCGTTTGCGTAACACGACAAGCTACTACAACGACAATGCCCAGTACACTCTTGTGCTGTCGGCAAACAATTTGGGCGATCAGGGCTTTTCTGATGGCCGCGGCCGTGGATTTGGTGGTTTTGGCGGCAGCGGTATCTCTTCGCCAAAGCTGGCCGGTTTCAATTTTGCATACGAGAACGACAAGATTGAAGTGGGTGGCAATGTGCGTGGCAACCGCGTGAAGAATGACATAAGGAGCTGGAGTTCGACCGAGACTTTTATGCCACAGATTGGACGAAATCAGTTCTCGAACAGTCGTAGCGAAGGCTTGAACGGCACGACAAGGGTGAATGCGAACTTCCGTCTTGAGTGGAAACCCGATACGTTGACAAACATCATATTCACTCCCACATTCAGCTATTCGGGCAATGAAGCCTGGAACGAGAACCGTTCGGCAACGTTCAATGAAAATCCGTTCGATTATGAGAGTGACTATGACAAGGATAAATATGGCGAGGTGTCCGAGGCTTTGGAGGATATTGCAATAAATGACAATAGGAACGAGTCGCTATCTTTGGGCGAGAACCTTTCGGTGAGTGCAAGGTTGCAGGTTAACCGCAAACTGAACAAGCCCGGACGTAACTTGACTTTCAGGGGTAACTACTCCTATGCCTACAGCAAGAACGACAGCTATTCGCAGAATGATGTGAGATACTATCAGCAGCCTGTTGACGACAAGGGGCTAAAGCAACGACGCTATTCGGCAACACCGGGTAACAACTGGAGCTACAATCTCAATGCAAGCTATACGGAGCCTTTGCTGAAAAACCTCTTCCTGCAGATAAATTATAGCTATAACTACAGCTATAATAACACCGACCGTTCAACATATAAATTTGATGATTTGGTTGATTATATCCTTGAGGTAAGCCCCGATTTTACACGTCCTGAGCTGCCGGAAAATCTGGAACAATATCTAGACAAGGATTTGAGCCGTTTCTCTACCTATCGTACACAGAAACACGAGTTGGGCGTTACGTTCAGATATGTGACAGAGAAGATGAACCTTAATGCCGGCGTCAACTGGTTGCCGCAATTGACAGCTCTTGACTATAAGTATCAGGGCATTGACACGCTGCTCACACGCAAGGTCCTCAATTATGTGTCGCCGAACATCCGCTTCCGTTACAAGTGGTCGAAGCAGACAACGTTGAACATCCGTTATCGCGGTTCTACATCGCAGCCATCGATGACCGACCTTCTGGATATAACAGATGACTCGAATCCTTTGAATATCACAAAGGGTAATCCGGGATTGAAGCCTTCGTTCTCGAACAGCGTGAATGCGAATTTCAATACGTATAACACCGAGGCGCAGCGTGGTATTAATGTGTTTGCAGGCTATTCGAATACAATAAATGCCATTACACGCAAGGCTACATACAATGAGGTTACCGGTGCTACAACAACACAGCCCGAGAATATCAACGGTAACTGGAATGTGAACGGTGGCTTTGTGTTCAACTCGGCAATACCGGCAAATACCAAGTTTACATATAGTACCTTTACGGATGGCGGTTACTCCGAGAGGGTATCATATATCAGTATGCAGGGTGTGCAGGGCAGTGTGAAGAGTACGGCCAAGACGGTGAATGTGAGCGAGAGACTGACGGCAAACTATCGTACTGATAACTGGGATATCTCGCTCAGTGGTTTCTTGCGCTACTCGCACTCGAAATCAACTGCGCAGCCCGAGGACAAGATGAATGTGTTCAACTTCTCATACGGTCCAAGTGTGAACTATACCTTGCCGTGGTATAATATCCGCATCTCTACAAATTTGTCAATGAGCAGCCGCCGCGGTTACAGCGACCCCAATGCCAACACCGATGAGTTGTTGTGGAATGCCCAATTGTCGGCAAGCTTTTTGCCAAAGAACGCTCTGACGGTGTCGTTGCAGGTTTTTGATATTCTGCAGCAGCAGAGCAATATCAGCCGCGTTGTTGAGGCTCTCTACCGTAGGGATTCCGAGACCAATGCTATATACAGTTATGGTATGTTGAACCTGACCTACAAGTTCAACAATACAGGTGGTGACAGCAAGAAGGGTAAGGGTGCGCGTGAGTATAATATGCCCGAAGGTATGATGCCTCCTCCGGGAATGACACCACCGGCAGGAATGACTCCTCCGGCCGGTATGATGCCTCCCAGGATGAGATAATTTGTATAATATACAGAAAGCCCATCACTGCAAATCTGTGATGGGCTTTCTGTATTTATGTGTGGAATTCAGAAAAGTATTCCCCAACCGTAGGAGATTACTTTGACAAGTATGTATGCGCCGTATGCAAATTTGAGTCCGCTTGTCAGCATAAAGGCTACGAATGACATACTTGCAACCTTGAACGCCTTTTCAGACGGTGTTTTCGCTGCAATTTCTCCAATGTATGCTCCCAAGAACGGGCCAAGAAGAATGCCGGGCAACCCGGCGAACATTCCTATGATGAGACCTATGGTAGCACCCAATGTTCCCTGTTTGGACCCTCCTGTCTTTTTGGTAAGCCACACAGGGGCTATGTAATCGATAACGGTGATTAAACCGGCTATTATGCCGACGAGAATTACAGATGTTGTTGAGATGTCGTTGCCGCTGCAGAACTTTAGCAACAGCAGCGCGAGAAAGCCGAGTGGCGGCCCGGGGAGAACAGGCGCAACGGCTCCGATGATGCCTATGATGGCAAGTGCCAGAGCCAGAATAACAAGTAGAATGTCCATAATATCTGTTTTCGGTTATGGCGGCAAAGTTAATGTATTATTGTTTAATAAAACAAAAAAGTTGCTCTATTAATGACGATTTGACTATCTTCGCGGGAAATAATGCAACGTGATTATGATAAAGGATATTGTTTTTGATTTTGGAGGTGTACTCACAACTATTGACACTGATAGGGCGCTTGGGCGTTTTAAGGAGTTGGGGGTGTGCAATCCGAATGAATATATAAATTCTTATTGCCAGAAAGGCCCTTTTTTTGCTCTTGAAAACGGGGATATTACTGCCGATGAATTTTGTGAGGAATTGGGTGTGCTTTGCAAAAGAACGGTTGGCTACGATGAAGCAAAGCACGCGTGGTGCGGGTTTATAACTGAGGTGCACGAAGAGTATCTTGAATTTCTTCAGACCTTACGTCCGCAATACCGTCTGTCGGTGTTGAGCAATACCAATCCCTTTATTCAAGGATGGGCTCGTTCGCCGCAGTTTACCTCTTGCGGCAAGTCGCTCGACTATTACTTTGACAAGCTCTTCTTGAGCTACTGTATGGGGTGCTCAAAGCCTGGCGGGGAGATTTACCGCAAGATGCTTGCCGAGGGTTCGATGGTTGCCGAAGAGACTCTCTTTCTGGACGATAGCGACAAGAATCTTGAGGCTGCTGCAAGGGTGGGGATAAAGACTCTCAAGGTGGCCAATGGCGAGGATTGGCGTTGCAAATTGCTGGAGTGTCTGAAGGGGTTGTAGAGCGCTGTAAGGCCTTGTAACAGTTTTTGTGTTAAAAGAGGTGAAAAATGATTGTTTTTGCCTCTTTTTTTGTCTCTTTATGTTTATCTTCGCAAAAAACAGAGATTCGGATGGAGTGGAGTGATACCTCTTTTATGTGGCTTCTCTATTGGTTGTATTGGATTGTGGCATTGTTCATTATGACCAGAGTCGTGCTCAGAAAACGTGATACCGTAAAGACACTGGCGTGGATTATGGTATTTGTTTTTATGCCTTTCCTGGGGCTGTTGCTCTATTTCTTCTTCGGCCGTGATACGCGTAAAAAAAGAATGGCTGGCAAACGTCTTATTTCCCAGATAAAACAACGTAGCTCTTTGAAGGTTGGCGGCAGGATGAACGGTGGAGTACAGCCCGAGTATCAACCACTTGTGACTTTTTTTGAGAATGTTTCGTCGGCGTCGTTGCTGTCGTTTGATTCGGCCGAGGTGATATCTGATACCAGACTGTTCTATGAGCGCCTTTTTGAGATTATATCGGCAGCTGAGGACCACATACATTTGCAGTTCTATATAGTTGAGGACGACGAGTTCGGTCGCCGTCTGCGCGATGTGTTGGTTGCAAAGGCAAAGCAGGGTGTCGAGGTCAGGATGATATATGACAGCGTGGGTTGCTGGAGGGTAGATAGAGGCTTTTTTGAGAGCCTGCGCTGTGCCGGGGTGTATGTGGAGTCGTTCCTTAAAGTCTTTTTCCCATTGCTGTCAAACAGGGTTAACTATCGTAATCACAGAAAGATTGTGGTTGTTGACGGCAAGGTGGGGCTTGTCGGGGGCTGTAATATTGCCGACCGTTATCTCAAAGGGGTAAACGGTGGCTGTTGGCGCGATACGATGCTGCTGTTGCGGGGTGCGGCAGTCAATGGGTTGCAAACATCGTTTGTGGTCGACTGGTACTTTGCAAATGGTACGCAGATAAGCGGCAAACGCTACTTTCCATTGGCTGATGTGGACAGAGGCTCTTATGTGCAGATTGTGACTTCAAATCCGGTGGGTGACGTCAGGGCTATCGTTGCCGGTTATATAAAAGTGTTGTCTTTGGCAAAGGGGTATGTGTATATGCAGACGCCATATTTTATGCCTGATGAGGCTTTCTTGCAGGCGTTGAAGTGTGCTTCGATGTCCGGAGTGGATGTTAGGCTTATGATACCTGAAAAATCGGACAGCACAATAGCTGATTACGCTTCAATGTCCTATCTTGGGGATTTGCTGGATTCGGGTGTGAAGGTTTTTTTGTATCGGGGAGGGATGTTGCACTGCAAGAGCGTTGTCTGTGATGATTACCTTTCGTCCATAGGATCGACAAATCTTGATTTCAGGAGCTTCTTCTATAATTTTGAGGTCAGTGCTTTTGTCTATGACAAGGCTGTTGCCTTGGATGTTAAAGAGGCTTTTCTGAATGATTTGAAACAGTGCCGGCAATTGACGGCAAGCGAATATCGCAGGCGCTCTTTCTTCAAGCGTTGTGCCGAGTCGTTCGTTAAACTGTTCTCTCCGCTATTGTAGTGCCGGTACCTGATTTTTATTGTTTTATAGCGCATCGAGTTCCTGCTTGATGCCCAACAGCTCCTCTTTTATTGCTTTCAGACGGTCTATTACGTCGCTGTTTGTCTCGGCGGTCTCTTTTGTGCCTCCGTTTTTCAGTTGTTTCTTTGCTCCGGCAAGTGTGAGCTTGCAGTCTTTTACAAGATGGCAGATTGTGCGCAAGGTTTTTATGTCCTCTTTTGTGTATCGGCGCACGCCGTTGGCACCCTTGTATGGTGACACCTGTGGAAACACACTTTCCCAATAACGCAGCGTGGTCTCTGTTACTGAGAGTTCTTGTGCAACCTCCTTGATGGAGTAGTACATCTTCAGGTCTTTATTTGTGTTCAGTGCCATATCAATCGTATATTTTTCCGTGGTTCTCGGCCATCTGCAACATCTGGTCATATCCATCGGCATCCAGGTCCATAAAGTAGTAGTTGATGGGGTTGACGTGGTTGCCTTTTACTATAACCTCGTAATGGAGGTGCGGGCCTGTGCTCTTGCCCGAGTTGCCGCTCAATGCTATCTGCTCGCCACGCACGACCTTCTGTCCTTTCTTTACGAGAAATTTCTTGTCTAGGAGATGGGCATAGAGTGTCTTGTAGCCGTATCCGTGGTCGATGACTACCGTGTAGCCATATCCCGACATCCATTTTGCGCTCTCTATGACACCGTCTGCTGTTGCGTATACAGGGGTCTTCTTGTCGCACGAGAAATCCATTCCTTTGTGGAACGTGCGCACATTGTACACGGGGTCTATTCTGTATCCATATCCCGAGGCTGTGCGTTTGAGGTCGCGGTTGGCAATTGGCTGTATGGCCGGGATGTGGCGCAAGCGTGTCTTTGAATCCTTGTCGAGAGCGACAATCTCGTCAAAGGATTTTATCTGCATATAGAGCTGTTTTTCAAGAAGGTCCACTTTCTGTGTCGTCTCTACAAGCAACTCTGAATTGTCCATTTTTAACAGCTCGTCATAGCGGTTTGTACCTCCGTATCCGGCATTTCTGGCATCTGCCGAAATTGGCTCGGCGTCAAGCATAACCCTGTAGAGATTGTCGTCACGCTGTTGTATGTCCTGCAGGACGAGCATCGCTTCGTCAAGACGTTTCGATAGAATTTTGTATTGTGCAAGAATCTGCGAGTTCTCATTCTCCAACTCCTCGACAGAAGGTTTGTCTATGAATATATGAAACAGAAGGAATGAGCCTGCCCCGAATATTATAAAAAACAGCGCACGGCGAAGAGCTGTGATGAACTTCTGTGCCGGAGTGGGGTAGACACGCTCGTATGTCCTTGTGTCGGGGTTGAATATGTAATAATTCTTTCGCATTCTTCTCTTTTGCTATGACAAAAATAGTAAAAGCCTGCTTTTAATCCAAATATTATTCATTTAAAGCGCACTTTGAGGGTAAAGATGCTCTTTGTTGTCAATATTATTTGTATTGTCGTCGTTTTTTTTGTCAAAAAGTTGTAAATTTGCGCTGTTTGTGCGCTCGCGGGTACATTGCTTGCGCGCGAGGCAAACCAAGAGTTTTTGAAAATTAAAAAAATGTAAAATATGCTCACATCTAAAGAAATTAGAGAATCGTTCAAAAAGTTTTTTGAAGAGAAAGGACACCTCATTGTTCCTTCTGCTCCGATGGTAGTTAAAGACGACCCTACACTGATGTTTACCAACGCCGGTATGAACCAGTTCAAGGATATCATACTCGGAAATGCACCGGCCAAGAGCAAGCGTGTGGCAGACTCGCAGAAGTGTCTGCGCGTGAGCGGTAAGCACAACGACCTTGAAGAGGTGGGTCACGATACTTATCACCACACTATGTTCGAGATGCTCGGAAACTGGTCATTTGGTGACTATTTCAAGGAAGATGCCATCAACTGGGCTTGGGAGTACTTGACACAGGTTGTAAAACTCGACCCGGAGCGTATGTACGCGACAGTGTTCGAGGGTTGCGAGTCAGAGGGGCTTGAGCGTGATAATGAGGCCGCTGCAATTTGGGAAAAGCATCTGCCCGCGGAGCGCATCATCAACGGTAATCACAAAGACAACTTCTGGGAGATGGGCGATACAGGTCCTTGCGGTCCTTGCTCGGAGATACACATAGACCTCCGCAGTGACGAAGAAAGAGCGAAAATCAACGGTCGCGACCTTGTGAACGGCTCACACTCGCAGGTTATTGAAATATGGAACCTTGTGTTTATGCAGTTCAACCGTATGGCCGACGGTCATCTGGAGGAACTCCCTGCAAAGGTTATCGACACCGGTATGGGATTCGAGCGTCTTTGTATGGCGCTCCAGGGCAAGCAGTCGAACTATGACACAGATGTGTTCCAACCAATAATCAAGGCTATCGGTGAAATATCGGGAAAGGCTTACGGCAACGATGCACAGGTTGATGTTGCAATGCGTGTCATAGCCGACCACATCCGTACTATCTCATTCTCAATTACAGATGGCCAGCTCCCGTCCAATGCCAAGGCCGGTTATGTAATCCGCCGCATCTTGCGACGTGCAGTGCGTTACGGTTATACTTTCCTCGGTCAGAAACAGGCTTTTATGTACAAGCTTGTTCCTGCATTAATTGAGAATATGGGTGATGCTTATCCCGAACTCAAACAGCAGCAGGAACTTATAACAAAGGTGATGAAAGAAGAGGAGGACTCTTTCCTCCGCACCCTGGAGACCGGTATGGGTATGCTCGACAAGATAATAGCAACTGCAAAGGCTGCCGGTAACAAGGAGATTAGCGGTGTCGAGGCTTTCACTCTTTATGACACATTCGGTTTTCCAATAGACCTTACACAGCTTATCCTGCGCGAGAGTGACCTCGCTGTGAATATGGCACAGTTTGATGAGGAGATGCAGAAACAGAAAGCGCGTGCCCGCAATGCTGCCGCTGTTGAGAACGGTGACTGGGTTACTGTGAACGAGGGCGAGAGCGTGTTCGTGGGTTATGACAGCACAGAGTGCGCGACAACTATCCTCCGTTATCGCCAGACAAAGCAGAAAAATCAGACATATTACCAGATTGTGCTCAAGGAGACTCCTTTCTATGCCGAGAGCGGTGGTCAGGTGGGTGATACCGGTTACCTTGTTTGCGGTGACGAACGCATTGAGGTGGTGGACACAAAGAAAGAGAACAATCTTCCGATACATATTACAAAGCAGTTGCCTGCAAACCCTGCTGCCGAATTTGTTGCCGAGGTTGACAAGGCAAAGCGTGCGGCTTGTGCTGCCAACCACTCTTGTACACACTTGCTCGACCAGGCATTGCGTCAGGTACTGGGTACTCACGTAGAGCAGAAGGGTTCGCTTGTTACTCCGGAAGGCATACGTTTCGACTTCTCGCACTTCCAGAAGGTGACAGACGAGGAGATTGAGCAGGTTGAGCGCATTGTCAATGCGCGCATCCGCGAGAACATTCCTTTGACCGACTACCGCAACATCCCCATTGAGGAGGCCAAGAAACTAGGTGCAATTGCACTGTTCGGCGAGAAGTATGGCGATCACGTGCGTGTTGTACAGTTTGGCTCATCGATAGAGTTCTGCGGTGGTACACACGTTGCAGCTACCGGCAACATCGGTATGGTGAAAATTATCAGCGAGAGCTCTGTCGCAGCCGGCGTACGTCGTATTGAGGCTATCACAGGCGAAGCTCTTGAAAATCACAACTACAAGGTGCAGGGCTTGCTGAAGGAGATTCAAGCATTGTTCAACAACGTGCCTAATCTGAAGGCTACAATTGTGAAGTCTATTGCCGAGAATGCCGAGCTGAAGAAAGAAATTGAGGCATACGCAAAGGAGAAGGCTGCTATGGTGAAAACCGAACTGCTCAAGGATATCAAGGAGTTCAGTGGAATACGTTACATAAGTGCCGTACTTCCTTTGGCACCGGCAACAGTGAAGGATATTGTCTTTATGCTGCGTCAGGAGCAAGCTGAAAATCTGCTTGTTGTAGTAGGCAGCATTTACAATGAGAAACCACAGTTGACAATCTCTGTCAGCGCCGACCTGGTAGAGAAAGGGTTGAATGCCGGCAAGATTGTAGGCCAGGCTGCACGCGAGATGCAGGGTGGCGGCGGTGGTCAGGCGCACTTTGCGCAGGCCGGTGGAAAGAACCCGGCCGGTGTGACCGCTGCAATAGACAAGGTGTTTGAGATTATAAAAGGATAATCAAACGTCATAAGTAGATAATAATAACAGCAGGTGGTTCTGAAACAAACCACCTGCTGTTATTATTCTGTTTTCCAATTTACAAGGTGCAACTTCTCGCTTGCGCGGGTGAATGCAGTGTAGAGCCAACGATAGTAGTCGGGGTTAATCATCTCCTCGCTTATGTAACCCTGGTCTATGAAAACACGTTTCCATTCGCCGCCTTGCGCCTTGTGGCAGGTGACGGCATAGCCATATTTTACTTGCAGGGCATTGTAATAGGGGTTTTTGCGCAACTCTTCCATACGTTTGCGTTTTGAACGTATGGTGGGGTAATCTTCCCATACGGCGTTGAAGAGTCGCTCGCTTTCTTCCCTTGTCAATGAAGGCGACTCGCTTGTGAGTGTATTGAGCATAATCTTTACATCTATTTCGCAATCCTCATAATCGATTAGCGAGAGTGTCACGTCGGCAAAGCGGAAACCGTACATCTCCTCTGTTCCGTGGACACGGATAACTTCTGCAATGTCGCCGTTGGCTATGAAGTCGAGTTTTTCGAGCAGTGTCTTGTCCTCTTTGCCAAGGGTCTCCGGCCAGTAATAGTTGTTCTTTACAATCATCAGTATGTCCCCACGGCTCAACTCGTCCTCGCGGTAGAGGATGCGACGGCGTATACCCTCGTTGTATATGTTGGCACGCTTGTTCGAACGGCAAAGTACAATGGTCTCGTCTGTGCCGGCCTTGTTGTAGCTTGTCTCAATGGCTTCTATAAGCTCTTCGCCTTGTACGTTGCATATATCTGTAAAGCCTTTCAAATCAATCTTTGGCAGAGTATAAACATTATCCTCTTCTATCTTCTGGCGCAATGTCGTGGCGTTGCAGAGTATGCCCGAATCATCGAGCTGTCGCATAACCTGTTTTAATTCGACTGATGTTACGTTCAGGAACATTGAACGCAGATAGCCCTCTTCCAACGCCGGAGAGTTCTGCTCGCCCACGGGGGGGAGCTGGGCTGTGTCGCCAAGCAGAAGCATAGAACATCCTCGCCCCGAATATACAAATTCAATAAGGTCGTCGAGCAATCCGCCGCTGCCTGTCATTGCATTGCCGCTATTTGAAATCATAGATGCCTCGTCAACGATAAACAGGGTGTTCTGTGCTCTGTTCTCGGAGAGTGTGAAGACGGAATTCTCCATAATGGATTTCTGCCGATATATGCATTTGTGTATTGTGTGGGCGCTTTTTCCAGAGTAGGAGGTGAATACTTTGGCGGCTCGCCCGGTTGGGGCAAGCAGTATCGTCTTTCGCTCAAGCTGTTCCATTGTCCGCACGAGCGCAGAGATTAGCGAGGTTTTTCCTGTACCGGCGTATCCGCATAGCAGAAAAACCTTGCGGTCATCGCCCGATAAAAGATAATCAGACAATTTATCTATTGCATTTTCCTGTTCAATAGTTGGATGGAAAGGAAAATTTAATTTAATTTGCGAGGCTAAATATTTATTTATCACTTTTAATGGTAAAAAAAGTTATATAAAAAAGGTATATTCGTTTTTTTATCTTATTTTTGTGACACGAAAATAATTAAATAAAAAGATATAACAATGAAAAAAGTATTAAATGTAGTTTTGCTTGGTCTTGCCATTGCGCTTATCTATGCAAATTTCAGCAGTGTGAATGCACCACTCGATTTCGACAAGCAGCGTCTGGAGCGTGACCAGGTTGTTATAGAACGTCTTATTGATATCAGAACGGCTCAGGTGGAATACCGTGCACAGAACGGCAGATATGCAGCTACCTTTGACGAACTGATTTCTTTCCTTGATGACAGTATGAAGGTTGTCAACAAGACCTACATCCTTAATGACAAGCAGTTGGCGTTGGTTAGAGATTTCAAGGTTGAGGATACAAAACCAAAGAATGCCGATGAGATGACATTCTCAGAGGATGAGGCTGACCAGATTGTGCTCAACATTCTCACAGATGACAACAAGAAGAACCTTCAGAAGAATGCAAAGCGCATTGAGAAATTGGACGCTTTGTATCGTCGTGACACAACTTGGGTTGTAAGCATTGACACTCTTGTTGTTGATGGTGTAGAAAAGTATGACACAACACGTCAGGCTGTTGTAGATGCTACAATGATTGCCGAGTCATTCCATCGTGATACAATCCGCCTTGCATACGTTGATACGCTGTATCACAATCCGGCATACGATATCCAGCAGTTGAGATATATTCCTTTCAGCCAGGATAGCGTTGGCCAGCCTATCGAGTTCTGGTTGAAGGCGGACAGTATCTTGCCTAATGCGCAGGCTAACCGCAAGGCCGGTGGTTATATTCAGGTATTTGAGGCACGTGCCGATTTTGCTGACTACCTCCAGGGCCTGAACGAGCAGGAACTCAACAACTATCTCTTGAAGGTGACCACAAGTGGAACCGAGTATAGAGAGGAGATTAGAAAAGACAAGAACGGTGAGCCTTTGATGGGTGCAAATGGTGTTCTTAAAAGACTGATTCCTTGCCGCAAGGTGGGTGATGTTACCAAGAATAACAACAACGCCGGAAACTGGCCCTAATAGAATGGCAAAGGATAACATTCAAAATAAAACATTATCCATTCGTATCAGTACGGATGGATTTTGTTTTTGCAGTTACACCTCATCACTCCCCGATTCGCTAAAATACTTCTTTTACAAACCGGAGAAGAGCTTGACGCTGGCAATGAATTTGCAGAAAGGTGTGGAACTTTGTCCATTTGTGTCAAAGGACGAGAAGTATGAGGTGAAGGTAATTGTTGAGAGCGAGGAGTTTACGACAATACCTGTTGAATTTGATGACAGGCAGAGTTATAAGGCTTATTTTCGTCTTTGTTTCCCCAAGAATGAGGCTCGTGTCGAGATTGTTGCAAACAAGCTGAATGCTCAAGGGCTCACAGTCATATTCCCTGTGGAAAAATCATTGTATGAGCGCTTGCAGCAGCTGGGTGATGTTACCTATTATTCAACGCCAAGTATTTTGTTGGGTTTGATGGATAGTAAACCTGTTGGCGAGGAGAATTATATGTTGGCATATTTCCAGGGTGGCCTTGTTTTCTATATTTCAATGAAAGAGGATAAGATGAGTCTTGTCAACGCTTTCAGATGCGAGAGTGGGGTCGATAGTGTTTACTACCTGTTGAGTATATGGAAGGAGCAAGGATTGTCGCAGGAGGAGAATACTCTTTATCTCTGTGGTGACAAGGGTGTGGAGCAGAATATGATGACTATAGGCCGTTTCATAAAGAAATGCAAGCGTTTGAATGCGAATGAACTCTTCCCATTGACTTTGTTGAACAGAATGGATGGCATTCCTTTTGATTTACAATCATTGATACTATGCGAATAATTAGTGGAAAATATAGAGGGCGTCATTTCGATGTACCACGCAATTTCAAGGCGCGTCCGACAACCGATTTTGCCAAAGAGAATGTTTTTAATATCCTCAATAATATGGTGGATTTTGAGGAGCTGTCAGTGCTGGATTTCTTTGCCGGAACAGGTAGCATTAGTCTTGAATTCCTTTCACGCGGTTGCAAGGCTGTCACATCTGTTGAGATGGATGCACAGCACGCGGCTCATCTTAAAAAGACATCTGTGGCACTTGGCGATGATGCCTGGAGCGTTGTGCGCGATGATGTGTTCCGTTATATACGTCGCTGCCCTGCGGCCTATGACCTTGTATTTGCCGACCCACCGTACGCGCTCAAGGAGCTCAAGAGTATCCCGGACCTGGTGCTTGAAAGTAACTTGTTGAAGAGCGGTGGTATGCTTGTCTTTGAGCACGGAAAGGATAATGACTTCAGTGAGCATCCCTGTTTCTTCCGCCACGTTGCCTACGGCAGTGTGAATTTTAGTTTCTTTGAGAAAAAGTAGCTCCCAGCTTGATTGTCTCCTTAACTTTTTTAATCCTGTCCCAAACTGTCTGGCGCGGGTAATCCGTTATATTCGCAATCTCCGGGCCGGTCAACCCTATTTTCAAAAGATAGCATACACGCAGCAGCGGCTCGTTGATTTTCTTGAACTTGGCCTGTACCTCGTGAGTGAACTCGGGGTATAGTTTGTCAATGGCGCCAAGCAACTCCTTCCACTCATCGTCGCTCAGGTGGTATTTGCCTTTGGATGTCTTTTTAACCTTTTCAATGATATCGCCATTGCTTTTGGCCATATTATTCATAATGGTCAGCTTCGTCAACTCGCAGTTCTGCGCAACAAGCATATCGAAATCTTCCTTTGCATTTTGCAACTCTTTTGATAGCCTTGAATTGGCAGCGTTCAGTTTTCTCAATTCTTTTTCCTTCTCTTCAATGCACCTTTTCTCTCTTTCAATTTCAAAGTCTCTTTTTTCTATCAATACCTTTGCACTTTCTATATTCTTTTCCTTGTTGAGAATGATGTCGAGCAAACGTTTTTTTCGTCTATAATGCAGTGTTACAGTTCCTAATAGCACTATTATTGATATTGAAACCCCAATTACAAGGTTATACCTGTCTTTAGCGGCATTTTGCATCACCCTTGTCTCCTCTTCCTTATCGCGCCTGTATTGGAAGAAATTCTTTGCATTCGTAGTGTGCTCAAGGTTTCTTTTGTTGTTTACCGCCAAATTTGCATCAATGAATTTTATGGCAAATTCTGTAGCTTTTTCATAATCCTTAATGGAAGCATAATACCTTGTCAACCATTGCGAAGCATCATATTTTGATTCAATTCGTGAAGTTGTGTTATAAAGTTCTAACCTAGCACCTGCTGCGCTGTCAATTGATACGAAACATTCGTAATAGACAGATAGGTTTGATAGATAGTTGAATGGGCGTTCTTTTTTGTTGAGCCTGTTTAGTAATTCATAGCAATGTGTAGCTTCGTCTTTATATCCATATAGTGCGTAATCTCCCATTGCTGTTGCGATTATATCTGCATTTTTTCTATCAATAACTGCATTGTTTAAATTATTTATAATTAGGTTATAGAACTTTACGGAATTTATGGTATCGTTTAATTTAGAGTAACAGCTTGCAATAGTCATATATGTCCTATTATTGGCATTGTCATTACGTTCTGCAACTTCAAGTCGTTTAAGTGCGACATCTAAAGCCTCGGTGTAATTTAATTGTGTTCTATACAGATGGGATAATTGTGAATAAGAATTTCCCCATAATGCAACTCGGCATTAGACGTTTCTTCTGCAATGGCTGCTGATTTCAGAAAAAATGTCACTGCATTCGGGTAGTCATTAAGGTCGCGATACACACTGCCCATATAATAATAGGCCTCCTGTTTGTCAACGCTTGTACCGTTTTTCTCAAAAAAACGGCAGATGTTTTTTATCTGTTTGTCAGTTGTGTGGGTAATATACGCTTTGTCTTGTAGCCTTATTTCAAGCAAAGCCAGTTTATTGCACATATATTCCGTCTCGTTGTCGAACTGTGGCTTTATGGAATCGAGTCTTCGCATTGCAGCTTGTGGCAATGTATCGCCCATAGCCTTTATGTCGTTCAACTCTTTTAATAGAACTTCGTTTTCCTGTTTGCTGCACGCTGTAAAAAGTAGCGATGAAAACAGTAATATCCGAATAAAATATCTCATAGTGTTTTTCTCTATTGTTCTGTGTATGCTAAAATAATGTAAATAATTGAGTTTTTAAGGCGTCACTTGTACGAATGTGTCTGATTTCCTATTTATACCTTTCGGCTTTTTAAAAATATTACTGTTTTAATACGTTTATTATTAATAATATAAGGCTATAAAATGACTTCTTGAAAAAGTCGGACAAGCTCGGACACGGGTTTCTTTGGAGAATACTTTATAGCCTATATTTTTGTAATAATTTAAACAAAATTTAAAAAGTATGAAAAAAATTATCAACAAAGTATTTTTGTGTTTATTTCTATTATCCTCGAGTAGCTTCCTTTACGCACAGTCAGATGAAACAAAACAAGTTGTTTTGGAAAAGTTAGAAGGTGATGGTGATATTGATAGAATAGGTATACCTGAGAGGGATTTGGATATATATTCCATCCTGCCAACAGTGTTCTACAATGCTGCAGATACTCGATTGACAGTAACGAGCCCTTATGTAACATTCGAATCGGTTACATATTACATTGTGGACGGTTTTGGTTCTGTTCTGCAGCAAAGCGAAATTGTTCTTCCAAAAGGTATTGATGTTGAATTGTGGCTGCCGCTGCTGCCCGTAGGTATTTATAAGATAGTATTTGATTTTGGCTGCCGCTGCTTCCAAGGAGAGTTTGAAATTGAGTAAAGGAGTAGCCGTTATATGAGGATATGTGTATGTCAATTTTATAGTGTATATTTTGGTTTACAATAATAAAAAGCTTGTTTATGAGATATCGTTGTTTTATATTTTTCTTGTTTTTCACTTTAAGCAACATTGCCGTTTCTCCACAATCCCAAAGTGCAATGCTAAATAACAGTGAAACAATCATCCGGAAAACTATTGAATTCGCACATCCGGGTGAAGCTGGTGAGAGTAAGTTTTGGGATTTTGGAGAGCTGTGCATCTATGATGAGGAGCATATAGATGAATATATAGCACAAAACGATTCTATAACAGTAGAGATAACCCCATTCTGTTACAACTACTATAAAAATTCCGGTGACACACTTTATTGCATTGGTTATAATACCAAAAATACAAAACTGAAATACATAAAGCCGGAAATTCATAAGATTAATAGCTTACAATATGGCATTGCAACCACTTCGCATATATATGGTGAAGGAAAATATTCCAGTATCTTGAATATGTATGTGTACGGGAATTCTATCTATTCTATAGACTCATATGGCTCAATAGTCTTGCCGGGAGACAGCGTGAGGTACGGTGCATACCGAACGTTAAAGAGAAAGCATATTGGACAGATTCTCACACCGGATACCAAGATTTATGATGATATACATAGCCCCAATTCATCAATATACGATAGATTAAAGCAAGATTCATTAACCTGGATTATAGAGAACTATAATTGGTATATCCCCGACTACAAACATTCCATAATAGAGACAACAATTACATATCTGCTAAAGGATGGCAAAAAGACATTACATAGTACAAACTCATATTACTACCCAATTTACGGGCAAGAGAAAAAAACTATTACGATAAATAAATCCGACACACTTCGTCATGTAAATCTTTTTACACAAGAAAACACGCTTTGCAATACCGGGATTTCAGAAATTGGTGACGATGATATAAGACTGAGTTGTCACCAGGATAATCATAATACATTAGCCATTGAGCTAATGACAGACAGGAATCTTGATATTTCCATCGCATTGGCAAGTATTGGTGGTATAGCGTTCGAGAATGTACACTTAAAAACATTAGAAGGTCATCTGATAAAAACAACTTTTGACCTGACCGATTTGCAACAAGGGACATACCTGCTTATCGTTAGCTATGAAAATAAGGTAATTTGTAAAAAAATATATATGGAGGACAACCTAAATGAATAAAACAACATTATCATTACTTTTTGTTTTTACAGCATTGCTTTCAAATGCACAGATTCTTAATGAGGAGTCTATGCTATCTGTCAAGCAAGAGAGTAAATGCATATTATCAGACACTTTAACTTTGCCGGCAAAAGCTTCTGTTCACAGCGGTGCAAATGAAATTTTCAAAGACCATGCTCCATCACCGGAATCTCATGCTTTAATGCAATACTCAGATATCCCGGTATCGCTATACACTGGTATTCCCGACATTTCAATACCCATTTATACCATAAATGTCGGCAATTTTAGTTTGCCAATTTCACTAAGATACCATGCCTCCGGGATAAAAGTCGCGCAAGAAGCAAGTCGTGTAGGACTTGGATGGAGTTTACATGCCGGTGGCTGTATAAGCAGGACAATACAGGAAAGAGATGATTTTGATGAATTCGGATTTTATATGTGTTCTGATGATTTTCCAGACCACTACGAGTCTCCATTATTAGAGACAGATAATATCAGCAACTCTAAACTTGACACAGAATCAGATATTTATCACTATAACTTTGCCGGATATTCCGGTAAATTCATCGTGCGTAAAGGCGAATATGAGAGAGAAGATGAAAGCAGATTTATGTTGCTTAATCCAGAAGACAATTTACGCATAGAAGGATGTGACAATTGTTTTACAATCACTGCAGAAGACAATACAAAGTTCATTTTTAATGACATAGAACAAAGAGCGACTTGTAATATGTGTTTTGAAGACGAGAAACAAGGTAGTGAAACCCTCGGCTACGACAGCGATTATGTTCCATACGATGAAACAATTTTTTCATATCCTACAACAGTCACAAGTTGGTTGTTAAGCAAGATTATCCTTCCAAATGGAAATTCCATACAATTCAACTACGTAATGCTGACAAATTCATACCTAAGCCCTGCTTATGAATCTTATACAAAATACAAGATATTGGAAGAACAATATTTCTTTTTCGATCCAATCATATCCAAGGATGAGTGCAAGCCAAAAGACAGACGTTATTGGAGTATGGATTTGAACAAGACCGAATATATTTTAAATTCAATTACATGGAATCAAGGAACTATTGAATTTAAAAGAAATTTAAATGAGAGATTTGACATAACCGGATATGAAAAAGGTAGGCGTGTGCCAAGTGAAAATAGGGCACTTGAATATATTAACATATACCCTATATATGGCGACTCACCCATTCTTTCATACAAACTACACCATTCATATTTTGTTGGGAAATACAGATATAATCAAGAAGTGGTATACGACACAACAAATTATCTGGCAGCAAGGTTACGTTTGGATTCTATCACTATTAATAACGCACAAAAATACACGATGGAATATGATATGAGCAATAATCTGCCACTAAAAAATGACCATTTCACTGACAAATGGGGGTTTTACACAACAAACAATTTCAAAAAGGAATCATTCTATCCTTGTACAATTACAGACAATTGGTATGCTTATAAAACAGACAACATTGCAGCCGGTGGAATATCTATTGACAAAACCAAAATTGTAGTTCCTAAGGGTCAAACATATTACTATCAAGATGAATATGATCCAAAACCTGATACTGCTGCAAAAACTTGGATATTGACAGGACTAACAACTCCAACTGGAGCATCAACTCGTTTTAAATATGATTGTAATGATATATACACAACAAAACTTGATACTGTATATACCTCAACGAAGATGCAGGACTTTACAATAAACAATATTTCCAGTGATACAATTTTAAAAATCCCTGTAGAAATTGATAATAATTATGCATACCGTATTAAATTAGAATACCAAGAAAATAAAGTTTTTAATAACACAAACAACAAGATTGGAATATATACACTGCCAGGGTATATAAGATGCTTCTCTTATCCACAAAGTACAATTACCGAAACGAATGGAGATAGTATAAAAAAAACATTTACTCTTGAAGGGCTTATAAATCAAAACGCGTATTTGGACACTTTTACCCTCAAATTGGAGTCTATCAGAAACGCACAGGTATATATTAACTTATCAATACAAAAAATAGAAACGGCTCTTAAAAAAGATATTGTCGGAGGTGTGAGGATTTCCCAAATAAAATCCCCTCTCTCTACTATCAACTATTTTTATGCAGAAAATGGGTATAGCACTGGCTTGCTATTAAGAGAACCGAGGCATTCGCATCCCACAATTTATTATTTTTACACATATTGTGCCGGGCTTTATATTGTAAATGCTGTTTTTTATACAGTTGCGTTTAATTCATTTACAACTCGTAGTGCTTATAATCCATATAACGGTAATCATATTGGTTATTCAAAAGTATATAGTACGACACTTTGCTCAGGAGATAGTATTACGGAATCACACACATTCTTTAACAAACCAGAGACTGATTATTATTATTACAATGATCAAGGCACGCATAATCCATTGAATGGGACTATGACAAGGCATGTTCAGTTCTACAATGAAATTCCTCAAAAAGATATCATATACAAATACGATACTATTTCCACTGAAAAAATAAAATGTCTGAAAATAGGTGATGCAAATTACTCAAGATGTTACTATGTTAAGAATTTTTACACATACCTCGACAGTATGAGTATTAAAGAGGATGAGAATGTCAAGAGTTTCAAATACACTTATCACGATTCAATCTTCAAGTTGAAAACAGCAAGGATTTATGCAACAGGGCACCCTACAAAGAGAATTGAATATTCATACTCTGTAGACTACCCCTCATATTTAGGTGGTACGTTCAAAGACAGCCAATTAAAAACAGTCCCTCTAATGGAAAAATATTATACCGGCAATACATTGGAAAAGGCCATTGTAAAGACCCATCACAACTCTACAATAGTTAAGCCGTATAAAGAATATAGTTTTATAGGAAACCAAGGCTTGGACAAAAGCCCAGTAACGCTTTCGATGGACAGTTCCACTACTGCCGATGTGACATATAACAGCTACACCGCCAAAGGACGTGTGACCGAACTCATCAGTCGTGGTGGTCGTCGTGTTGTTCTGCTTTGGAGCTATGGAAACCAACATATTGTAGCACAAATAAACAACGCGACCCTACAGGATGTTATCAACAGTGGCATAAATATCGATGAATTGGCCGAAAAACCTTTTCCGGACGATGCAGATTGGAATAAATTGCATAACTTGCGCAATGTATTGCCAAATGCACAAGTTACAGTAAGCAGATACGAGCCGCTCGTTGGTATGGTATCACAGACCGATGCACGTGGAGTAGAGACCCGTTACACATACGATGAGTTCAACCGCCTGCATCAAGTAATAGAAGTAGTTGGTGACGCAGAAAACATTATTGAGCAAATAGAGTACCATTATGCGACAGAAGAATAATATTATAAACACAACGGGATATTTTGCAATATCTCTTCTGCTGTGTACCTGCAGTACTGTCTTTGCACAACAGAACCACATACGAAAGAGAATTCCCGTAGAATCCGTGTCGCCGGCAACCGGCGCATCGGAAAGCAACTCAATGACAACGACACAATACTATGACGTTGCAGGCCGTGAAGTGCAGACCGTCTTGCATGGAACAACCCCACAAGGCAAAGACCTCGTATCCCACATAGCCTATGACAGCCTTGGCCGAAGAGTACGTGACTGGGCAGCATTGCCGCTAGGAACACAAGGAGGCTCCTACGTACCGTTGTCAGCATTTGAGAGTTCGGGATACAGCAGTGCTTACCATATTGATTATTCATACGAGACAATGCCGGGTGGGCGCCTGTTATCTACAACCGGAGCAAACACACCAGGCAAGTCTGTAACATACGAATACGGATATAACAGTACTGGCATTACGCGCTATACCATAGACGGGACAACCATAACCAACAATGGCAGCTACCTTCCGGGGGCACTCTCCTATACCCGTACAACAGACGAGGATGGCAATACAATCTTAGTATTCAAGGACAATGATGAGAAAATTATACTTGAACGTCGCGTGACAGCCTACGGTCAGAATACCGACACCTACCATATCTATGACATTTACGGTAATCTCCGTTGTGTTCTGCCTCCAATAGCCTCCGAAGCCACAGCTTCAACAGGGGATTATAACCTTTCGGACTGCACGCAACTTGAACAATACGCCTACTTCTACGAATACGACCACCGCAACCGCCGCACAAGCGCCAAACTGCCGGCAACCGGTTGGCACTATACCATATACGATGCCGACTCACGCCCGGTAATGACCAGCACCCCCGAACAATATATCCGTAACGAATGGAGTTATACAAAATATGACGCCCTTGGCAGAGTCGTAATAGAAGGAACCATCACAAATGCAGCCATACCGTCAACACTATCCGCAATGCTGAACGGCATTTGTGTCAAGGAAACATTTGACATAAGCAAGCCTTTTGGCTACACCGATAACATAAACCTTGGAACCTCAGCACAAGTACTGAAGGTCTACTATTACGACACATACGATTTTATCACGCAACCCCAGTTCTATGAGACCGCCGATGCCGCACCCAGCTCGTTTTACCCTCCCAAGACAATGCTGACAGGAACATATACAGCCTTGCTTGGCAACAGCGAGAAATATTCAGTCACCGCCCATTGGTACGACAACCGCGGCAGGAATATACACACAGCCGAATATGAAAACATAAACAACACCGGCACAAGCACCCACTACAGCTATGACTTCAACAACCGCTTATTGAAAGAAGAAACGAGATATACCACTGCAACAGGCGTGCTCGACATTACGTACGAGTACAACTATGATACCGGCGGGCGCGAAACAGAATGTGAGATTTCTGTAACTAATACATTGGGAACAGAAACCAAAAGTGTCAATCACACCCTACACACCACCTCGTATGACGAGTTCTGCCGCAAGACAACAGAAAACATTCTTGACAGCATTTACAACATGCTACACCTTTACCACAACGACGGGAAATACCGTGGGGTAGAGAGTGACAGTTTTACACAATATCTCCATTACGGAGAAACCGCTAACGCCTACGGCGCACAATACAACAATGGCAGAATCTCTGCCATAGAAACCTACCAGAACGGCAATACCGCCGGTACACGATTTGACATACTCTACGACCACCTTGCACGTTACACCGAAGCTAAAGCTTATGATGGCAATGGATACGGCTATAAACATATCAAAGAGGTGTTCGGATACGACGATATGAGCAACATCAAGCACATCTGCCGCACAATGCCCGAAGGCGATGTCAATGTAATGGATTTCACCCTGAACGGCAACCAGCGTGTAAAAGCCGACGACTGTGCCAGTCAGCGTTATCCCCTCGAGTATGAATATATGTACATACAGCAAAGCCTCGATAGCGATACGTATGCATACGACCTCAACGGGAACGAGACACGCGACCTCACGCGTGATATGCTCTATGCAAGATACAACCATCTGAACCTCCCCGACAGCATAACCTTCACCGGCGGCAACATCCTGCAGTTCTATTATCTTGCCGACGGCAGGCGCGTCGGCACCAAAGCCTTGGTGCAACAAACCGCCCTTGTGTCACCGACCGCCAACAACATATACAGCGGCGACCCAATCACCCTCTACACAGAGACCCGTACCGGCCCGTTAGTATTCAAGAACGGTATAATGTCACACATCGACATTCCCGGCGGTTACATCTCTTTGCAGAATGACACCACGCAACAGCCCGATGTGAAACTCTATTTCTTTGTCAAGGACTACCTTGGCAATGTACGCCTCACCTGCGATGGCAACACCGGCGAGGTGCTGCAGAGCCTTGAATACCTTCCATCTGGTGTTCCATACAATCGTGTAAACCCCTCTATGCAACCTCGCCGTTTCTGCGGCAAGGAAGAGGTAGAGCTGCACGGCTTCGATATGTACGACTCCGGAGCACGTTGGCAATACTCGCTCATACCGCGTTTCTCCACCATCGACCCCTTGGCCGAGAAGTACTACCACCTCTCGCCCTACGCCTACTGCGCCGGCGACCCTGTGAACCTTGTAGACCCGGATGGGAGATTTTATGATGAATGGATTATACACTCTAACGGAACATTAACGAGACGTATTAACAGCAACAAGTATGATGAATTTTACATAGAAAATAATGACAATACACTAGAATATGTTGCTAAATTAGATAAATATACGACTAAAGATGGTATTGATTTGGTTGAATTCCCATCATCAGGAATTGGATTTAGCAGATATGGGGAACAAGATGAAGGAGGTGACCATTCAATACAACCTTCAGCAGCTGCTGCTTTATTTGGGGCCGTTAATGATATATATAAATATGACAATAATATAATAATTCAATTTGGTGATATGAGTTCATTTGATGGTGGAAAACCTGGTGTAGCTCACACGGGAGGAAAAACAAGTCATGTAAATGGAAGGAATGTAGATGTTAGATATATTAGGACAGATAGACAATTATCTTCAGTAACAGTTGATGATATGTATTTCGATGAAAAAAGCAATCAGATTTTTGTTAATAGTTTGAATAAATTTGGTTTCAAGGATATATTGTCATTTAAAAGAAATGAAGATGGCTGGCTTTTACAAAACACAAGAAGTGTTATTAAACACCACCATCATTTACATATCCAAGGCTTTAGACCTGACATAAATATTGTAGAGTAATTTTATGAATAAGAAAATAGTATTAATGCCATTTGTGTTGTTGCTCTTTAGCGGATGTTCTTCGATTTTGTATTTTACATTAGATGATGGGTATGTAAATGATAAATATAAACTTGAAGATGTTGTTGAGGAGAGAAACTTGATAAATGATTCTAATGAAATTCACTGCATAGCTAAGATTATTGGAGACATAAATAAAGAAGGAAAATTGAAAGACCAATACGGTAATTGGTTCCGTTACTATCATTTACCTTACAATTCTAATTATAAAGGATTTATACGTGTCGATGATGAATCTGCTGAGGAATATCTTATAGGCTATGACCAATACAACAATGAAGATATAATATTAGTGGCAAGAGATTACGGTGATGGCGCAGACTTTGAAACAGTATATTCAACTTTTTGTAACGATACAATTTATTCAATAAAAATTATTGGACATTATTTAATAGATGAAATGATGGATACAATACTTTTTAATGTGCTACCAGACTGTGATACTATATATGGGAAAAAACTCTTTCACTTAAATAAAATTAAAACACATTACTAATGACTGTATTGTTAAAAGCGAAGTTAACTTGTACGACTCCGGTGCCCGTTGGCAATACTCGCTCATACCGCGTTTCTCCACCATCGACCCCTTGGCCGAGAAGTACTACCACCTCTCGCCCTACGCCTACTGCGCCGGCGACCCGGTGAACCTTGTAGACCCGGACGGGAAGTGTTATTGCGCGAATTGGTTATCCGATTCGTGCAATTGTCTTTATGTTGCTTACCTTTTTTAGGTTCTCACAGATGGTTTTTACATCCTGCACATCGTGTACATTAACCCAGAATGTGCCTTCAAAAATACCGTTGTTGCTCTCTATGTGCATCTTCTGTATGTTGGCATTGAGCTGTTGCGAGATTATGGTTGTTATCTGGTGCAGCACGCCCATATCGTCGATACCTGTTATTTGAATGGGGACTACAAAATAGAGCTGTTTGTGTGTCTCCCAGGTTGCGGCCAGAATCCTGTCGCCGTGGCTGCTCTTGAGCGTGTTTGCAACAGGGCAGTTCCGTTTATGGATTATTATTTGTTTCTGCTCGTTGTAGTAGCCAAGGACATCGTCGCCCGGGATGGGATGGCAGCAGTCGGCAATGATGTAGCCGTTTTTCAGGTTCTCATCGGTGAGGTTGATTGGGTTCTTTCTGTCAATATCTTCATATTGTTTAACCGTCTCTTTTATATCTTCTTTTTTCTTCTCCTTACCGCTGAATGAGAATAGTGATTGCAGGCTGAACTTTTTGTTTCCAAGCAGTGCATCCTTGTCCTCATTGCCAAGTATGACAGTGCCCTTTCCAATGGCAACAAGCAGCTCATCGCGGTCGTTGAGCTTGTGTAGCTTCCACAGCTTTTCAATATTGCCAAGATAGTTGCTCAGCCCCTCTTTCTCAAGGAATTTTGTTAACTTTTCTTCACCGTCTCTTTGTTGTATGCGTTGTTGACGGCGCAGTGCTGCCTGTATCTTGGCACGAGCCTTGGCGGTTGTTGCGAATGAGAGCCAGCTCTCGTCGATGCGCGATGAGTTGGAGGTGAGTATCTCAACCTGGTCTCCACTCTGTAGCTGGTGGTTCATAGGAACAAGCTTGTGGTTGACTTTTGCTCCAATGCAGTGGTTGCCCAGGAATGTGTGTATGCTGTATGCAAGGTCCAGAGCCGTGCAGTTCTGTGGCATTGTCTTTATGTCGCCTTTGGGGGTGAATACGAATATCTCGGTGGCGTAGAGATTGAGCTTGATTGTATCGAGGAAGTCGAGGGCGTTGGGTTGCGGGTCGTCGAGTATCTCCTTGATGGTGTGCAGCCAGTTTTCAAGCTGGTCGTCATTGGTGTTGTCGTTCTCGCTTTTGTATTTCCAATGTGCCGCAATGCCTCTCTCGGCAACTTCGTTCATCTTCTCACTGCGTATCTGCACCTCTATCCACTCGCCACGTTGGCTCATAAAAGTGGCGTGAAGTGCCTTGTAGCCGTTAGCCCGTGGTTTGTTTACCCAATCACGCAAACGGTCGGGGTGGGCATTGTATAGCTTTGTCAGCGCAATGTATATGTTGAAACATTCGTTGTTCTCATCCTTTCCTTCGCGTGGAGTGAATATGATGCGCACGGCAAGGATATCAAAGATGTCTTCGAATGCCACGTGTTTTTTCTGCATCTTGTTCCAGATGGAGTATGGCGATTTGACACGTCCTATGATGTTGAACTTCAGCCCCATTGCGTTCAGTTGTTCACATATCGGTTGTGTGAACTCGTTGTACAGAATGTCGCGTTCGTTTTGTGTCTTTTCTATCTTTTTTTCTATGCGGGCATACTCCTCGGGGTGTTCATATTGGAAACTGAGGTTCTCGAGTTCTGTCTTTATGCGGCTCAAACCAAGGCGGTATGCAATGGGGGCATAGATATATAGCGTCTCACCGGCAATCTTGTATTGCTTGTTTGTCTGCATATATTTCAGTGTGCGCATATTGTGCAGACGGTCGGCAATTTTTATGAGTATAACGCGTATATCCTCACTCATCGTGAGCAGCAGCTTCTTGAAGTTCTCGGCCTGTTGCGATGCGTGTGCGCCGAACACGCCTCCCGAGATTTTTGTGAGTCCGTCAACAATATCGGCAATCTTGTCTCCGAACAGGTTGCGTATGTCCTCAATAGTGTAGTCGGTGTCTTCAACAACGTCGTGAAGCAAGGCGGCACAAATGGATGTTGAACCAAGGCCTATCTCCTTGCATACAATGCGGGCAACGGCGAGTGGATGCATTATATATGGCTCACCGCTGTGTCGCCTTACACCTTTGTGTGCCTGGCGGGCAAAGTTGAATGCTTTTGTTATCAGTTCAACTTTCTTGCGGTGTTGTGATGCCAAATAAATGTCCAGGAGTTCCTTGAATGAGTCATTTATTATGCTCTCTTCATCAATGTACTTTATCTCGTCGTGATTGTCCATTGTGTTACTTGTATATTTTCAGATACTTACCGGCGCGTATATTGGAGTTGCGCAAATTGTTCCATTTCATAATTTGCTTTACAGAGACTCTGTATTTCAAAGCTATGGCTCCAAGCGTCTCCCCATTCTTTATCTTGTGGCGAATGAGGTTGCCTGCGCCATTGTTCTCCTTAGCCTCCTTGAGCATCTTTTCAATATCTACTTCAGGGAAGTATTTGTCGGCATTGTGCTTGTAGACGGTGTCCTCATTCTCAACAAATTTTGTAATGGATTTGTTGGTAAGGCGCAGTATGTATGTCTCGTTTTCGCCAGGGATTATATCTTTTAGGTATTGAGGGTTAAGTGCACGTATTTCCTCAATGTCTGTTCCGCAAATATCTACTATCTGGTTGAAATGAAGGTTCTTGTTCACGTGCACGGTATCTGTGGCTATCGGTAGTGCAGGCTCCATTGGGTATATACCGTGGTCTTTGTAATATGTCATTATGTAGTTTGCTGCAATAAATCCCGGCAGGTAGCCACGTGTCTCACGTGGCAGCCAAGGATATATCTTCCAGAAATCGGTGCTCCCACCTGAGCGTATAATGGCCTTTTTGACATTTCCGGGGCCGCAATTATAGGCAGCAATGGCGAGTTCCCAGTTTTGGAACATCCCGTAAAGGTCCTTCAAGTAGAGCAGTGCTGCTGTGGTGGACTTTTTGGGGTCCATACGCTCGTCTATGTAGTTGTTTACTTTCAGGTCATAAAGTTTGCCTGTGGTGAACATAAATTGCCACAATCCTTTTGCACCCATTCTTGAAGTTGCTTTAGGGTTCATAGCCGATTCGATGACTGGCAGATATTTCAGTTCATTCGGAACACCAATGCGGTCAATCTCATCTTCAATTAAAGGAAAGTATAGCTCCGAAATCCCAAGCAGATAAGAGACTTGTGAGCGACCATTCTTTACATAACGGTCGATGCAGGCGCGAACCATATTATTGTATGGCATTCTTACAATGGTTGGCTGTGCTGCCAAACGTTTTGCGAACATTGTGTCTGTCAAGGGAACAACCTCTTGCTCCAGGCTCTTGCAGGCCAGTTTTTTTAGCATATTGCGCGCTTGCCAATTGTTGAGCAGGCTGTCAATATCGGCATTCATACTCTCTGGCAGCTCGAATGTGTACCCGTTGCCAATCATTGTGTCGAGATTTATTTCGTATCTGACATCTGTGGCAATCGTCTGTGGCTCGGTATATTGTATCCAATCACTGTCTGCAGCTCCTTTGTTTGAGGCTGCCTCACTGTTTGTTGTACTCTTGAACATACCACAGGAGTGCAGTGTGGCAATGAGTGCAAATATGGTGATTGTGAATATTGTATTCTTCATTGTATGTCAAAATCTGATATTGCAGTTAAAGCCATAGAAATCCTTTCCATACATCTGTCTGCTGTTGATAATTTGTGGCTCAATGCTCAGATTTATATCCTCGCTGATGTCGAAATTGGATAGTTGCGCGTCCACATAGGCATCAATGACAGATAGGACATATACTCCTATAAAAGAGAATATGCTCAGGTCGCGCCAGCGGCGATAGCGGTCTTTTCTTTTCTTGAACACGTCTTTCAGATACTCTTTATTGGCCTCGTAGTCATATCCATAATGGAAGAAGTCCTTGTAGGAGTTCGTGTTCGGGTCGCTGTCCATAATGTCCAGATAGGCCTGGCGATAATCCTTATACATCTGCCCGTTCCAGTTGTAGGCATACAGACAGCCCACGAATCCTCCATAGACAATGGGCAGTTTCCAGAATTTGCGGTTGTATATTTGTCCGCCGCCGGGAATTGCCAATGCAAGCCAGGTTGCTGTCTCGGGGTCGGGCTTTCTGAACTGCATCTTCCTGCTCCTCACTTTCTTTACATTCGTGTCAGGGTTGATGCTGTCGGGCTTTTCGCCAATGGTTGCAAATGTAATCTCCCTGTATGTGCTGTCAACAAGATGCTTGTCCGGCATTAGAGGCTCAAGTTTGTCAATGCCCAGCGTGTCGTTGGGCGCGGCAATGCGCAGTGTGTCACCTATTATGGTGTGTGACGTCTGTGCAATGACGTTGGTCGCGAGTGCTGATAGCATAGCGACAGCCAGAATGAACTTATATGTAAGTCTGTTTACGGTCACAGCCTGAGTTAATTGTTAAGTCGGTCGAAAATAGATATAATGCGCTCCAGTTCTTTTTCGTTTTTGAACTTTATGCTGATTTTGCCGCTTCCTTTAGCAGAACAGGTCATCTGCACCGGTGCTTGGAAAAAGTTTGTAAGCTGTTTTTTCAGTTGATGGAACATTGCATCCTGTTTCTTTTCGGTGCTCTTTTTCTGTGCGGCAACATTTGTGTCATCACCCTCTTTTATGCGTCGAACCATCTCTTCCACTTCACGTACCGAGTAGCTGTTTTTCTCAATGTCGTTGAAAAGAGCTATCTGCTCACTGTGGGAGTCTAATGAGAGCAGTGCTTTGGCGTGTCCCATATCAATCCTCTTTTCCTTTAACGCTACCTGTATCACTGCCGGCAATCTGAGCAGACGAAGGAAGTTTGCAATGGTTGCGCGTCCCTTGCCTACACGTTTGCTCAACTGCTCCTGCGAGAGGTTGTGCTGCTCGATGAGTTGCTGATAGGCCAAGGCTATCTCAAGTGCATTCAAGTCCTCGCGCTGAATGTTCTCAATGAGTGCCATCTCCATTGTCTCCTCATCGTCGGCTTTCAATATATATGCCGGTATTGTGCTCTTGCCGGCAAGCTGCGACGCACGGAAACGTCTCTCTCCGGCGATAATCTGGTAGGTGTCGTCCTCCATCTTTCGCAACGTGATGGGTTGTATCACGCCCAACTCATTGATGGAGTCGGCAAGTTCCTGCAGTGCCTCTTCGTTGAAGTCGTGGCGTGGCTGGTTGGGGTTGGCTACAATCTTGTCAAGCTCAATTTCGCCTATTGATGATGAACCCGATGTGCGGACTGCCTCGGTTGATATGAGTGCGTCCAGTCCGCGTCCGAGTGTGAATTTCTGTTTTGCCATTTCTGTAACAGTTTAAATATCTATAAAATATTTCCTTTTAGAAACTGTTGTTTTTTGTTCCTTCAGTAGAAAGTGTCTATATTCTCTTTACAAGTTGCTTGTTTTTCTCTGTGCCCAAGTTGTGTGCTCTATGCATATCTGAGCTGAATGATATTTGACAGTTTCATAGAAAATGTTTCTTACCCCTTCCTGTTTAGGATTTCCTCGGCCAGGGACAGATAGTTCTTTGCTCCGGTAGACTCGGCATCGTACATCAGTGCCGGAATACCCATACTGGGTGCTTCTCCCAATCTGATGTTGCGCTGTATGACGGTGTCGAATACCAATTCTCTAAAGTGTTTCTTCACTTCGTTGTATACCTGATTGCTCAATCTCAGACGTGAGTTGAACATTGTCAACAGAAAGCCTTCAATGTCGAGCGTGGGGTTCAGGTTCGATTTTATTATTTTTATTGTGTTCAATAGTTTGCTGATGCCTTCGAGTGCAAAATACTCACACTGTACAGGAATTATCACCGAATCGGCGGCCGTCAGTGAGTTTACCGTTATAAGTCCGAGTGATGGCGAACAGTCAATGAGAATATAGTCATATTTCTCTTTAATGGGCGCCAGGGCTTCACGCATAATCTTCTCTCTGTTGGGCAGGTCGAGCATCTCTATTTCAGCTCCCACAAGGTCGATGTGTGAAGGTATTATGTCCAATCCCTTTACACAAGTTGGGGTGATGCTTTTCTCGGCTATTGACTTGTTTATAAGGCATTCGTATATGGAACTGTTTATCTCTCTGATGTCAATACCCAATCCCGATGATGCGTTTGCCTGAGGGTCGGCGTCTATAACAAGTACTCTTTTTTCAAATGCGGCAAGCGATGCAGCAAGGTTTATGGCTGTCGTTGTCTTGCCGACACCACCTTTCTGATTTGCCAATGCTATTATCTTTCCCATTTTGTCTCAATTGTTTAGTTTTGCCGTAAACATCATTCGGCAAAGTGACAAATTTCAAATATTACACTTGCAAAGGTAGTAAAAAAAGTTCGTTGGTGGTAAAAAATATCCCTATACTTATTAACAGCGGTTTATAATAAGTCATAAAAAATGTTACTGCGCCTGTGCGCAGTAACATTTTTTATGTGCAGAAAGCATTTGTGGCGTTACTTGATGATTATCTTGTAGCTATGCTCTTTGTTGTCGTTGCTTACGGCTAAAATGTATAATCCTTTTACCAGATTTTTGACAGACAATATATTCCCATTGCTTTTTCTAATCAATCGGCCATCGGGGGTATATAGTGCAACCGACTCAATCTCCGGGTGGCACACTATGAAGTCATTGTTTATCTCAAAACCATAACTGTCATTGTGTATATTGCCGATGGAGGTGTTCTCGCCCTTCTTGATTATGTTTACAGTGTAACTCTCAGAGTGTGCAACACCTTTTGACTCGAGCCTGTCACCCGATACTACAATGTAGCTTACTCCATTCTTTATTGCCGATTGTGTCCATTGGATTGACCACTTGTCACCCATCAAAGTCAACAGGTATGTATTCCAGTCGCTGTAATACTGGTTTGTTCCGAATACTCCGTATTCATTGAGGTATCTGCCATCGGCATTGCTGATGATTTTGTAACATCTCTTTCCATTTGTATCGACGCTGATTTTCCACTCCTGTGCAGCGGTGGGCTCGTCGTCGATCTCCTTGAATGTCGGTGTGCCTCCACTACCATTTACATTGTTGTTGGTGAGGTAGCGCTTGCCGTCTGTGATGTAATAAAGTTCAGCTCCGTCAATAAGTTCCTCTTTAGGTGTTCCGCCCAGTGGTACAAGGTCGAAAATATACTTGTCGGGCAGTGCTGTGGAATTTCCTTTCTGTATCTGTGTGCCGCTTACGCTCCAGAATGCAGTGCCTGCGCTACCGCCATTTTGGATGGCGTATTTGCCGTTTGCAAGCAGTGTTATTTCGTATGTGTGCCAAACGGCTTCGTATGGGTTGGTTGCGTCGCTGACTGTGAAGCTACCGTTTTCGTTGAGGTAACGGTTATCCTCAAGGTTTATAATCTTGTAACGGTTTGTGCTTGGGTCCAGGCTTATCTTCCACTCCTGTCGCTGTGGGCGTATGTTATCCTGCTCGGCCTGGAATACAGGCTTTGTTCCTGCTGCCTTATTGTTGTTTGTAAGATATTTGCCGTTGTACATAATGTAGTATGTGCCGTTTTCCAAAGCCTGTGCCGGGAAAACATCGGTGCGATAATCATATACCTCCTTGTATTCAGCAACAAGTGTACCAACAATGTCCTTTATGAACGGCTCAATGTGTACAGTGCCTACTGCCGGCGTGGCAACTCTTAGTGAACCTGTAAAATCACGTGAACGCAATGCAGCCTGGGCTTCATCATACTCTTTGTATTTCAAATAGTTGTCAATGAATGCCTCCGGTGTACCGTTTGCAAGGGCCTTGTTCATCTCAATAATGCATACACCTCTTTGTCCGAGGTATTTCATTGATTGTATCCAGGGTTCTATCTCCTTTGTCAATGCCGGATATTCGTCGGTTGTCAAAAGCGTTTCTGCTGTATTCACCAACTTGTGGAACTGTTCACCCACAGCTGCGTATGCCGCCTCTCTGTCTGTTGTAATCTTGTTGTTGAAGGTCTCTTTGGCCTTGACAAATTCGGGTGATTCGTCCATACGACGCAAACCGTGTGTGTTTACGCCCAAGTCGACATTGTTCTCGCAGAAGAAACGGAATGCCTCGTAATTCTCGGGCATCAGATATTTCATTGCAGCCTCCCACGATTTGTCTGCATCGTATGCCGGCATATTCCAAGTGTAGTCGGCAATGCTGAAAAGTGAAACTTTTGATGCCTCGGCATACTCCATTGGGTTGGAAACGAAGCCCGAGAGCATATCGGCAATGTTCAGGTCGTTGCCGTATGTGGGGCCCATCAACAGGTGGTTGATGCAGTAGTCGCTTACGGGGTAGTTGAGCCAAATGTATGCTTTGCGCTTGATTTGGTTGTTAATCCACGTCATATCGCTGTAGTTAATCATATCTACAACGCTGTTACCGGTCCACATAATATTGATGTCGCTGTCCATTATGTCTCCGAGTGCAGGCAGATAGATGCTGTTTGCCCAACCACGGTTGTATTGCGTGGGGCATATTGTGAGTGGCTTTACATCTGGGTATGCCTTTCTCAGTTCTACTGCAATGTAGTTCATCAGCTCGGCCTGTTCGTCGCCGTGTGTGCCGTCATCGCCCCAAAGGTCGTCCCAGAATACGGCAAAGCTCCTCACTCCCAAAGCGCACATCGCCTTGAGCTTGTTTACTATATTTGCCCGGTCTGTATTGTTCCACTGTATGTCCTCGCCCGGGTGGATTGCCCACATAAATTCTATTTTGTTGGCTTTTGCAAAGTTTGCATATTCTGTGATTTTCTTTCCGAGTTCTGCCGGGTACTCCTCACGCCATTTGCTCTTGTGGTATGCATCGTCCTTTGGGCCATAGATGTATACATTCATCTTCATTTCGCCAAACATCTTCAAGAGTCCCATACGGTCAGCCTCGCTGTATGGGTTGCCGTAGTAGCCCTCGACAAGTCCGCGTTGTGGTACGCTTGGGAAATCGGTTACTGTAGCGCACATTACATTCGGCTGTGATGCCATCTGTATGAATGTCTGTACACCATAGTAGGTGCCCGAACCGTCGTTGCCGGCAATGACCACTTTTCCTTTGCTTACGGCAAGGTAGTATCCTTCGTCTTTTTGTGGAATAAGACTCTCATATTCTGCAACAGATGCATCCCCCCTTTCACCGATGATTAGTTCGATTGTACCGTTCGATGTGTCAAACTTCTTCCTGAAAAGGTCTATGGCGTCTTTGTCTGCGTCAGATTCGCCTGTAATGGTGTAGCTTGCATTGTTCTCAAATGCAATCTCATTGCCCCATACAATCTCTTGTGGCGTGGGGTAAACATTCGCGGTCTGTGCGCTTGCGCCTAATGTGAGTGCCATAAAAAACAATGTGGCAAGCCCAATGAACATTTTTCTCATATAATCAATTGTTTATAACGTTTTGCGATTTTGCTGGTAATATGGCAAAAATAGCGGTTTTGGGTGAAATACGCAAATTTTTGTTATATTTGCGTCATTAATGTGAAAACTATACAGATATTATGAATGAAAGACCTCTTATATTGGTGTCGAATGATGATGGCTATCGTGCCAAAGGTATCAACTGTCTTGCAAGAGTGCTGATGGAGTTCGGGGATGTTGTTGTGGTGGCGCCGCATACCGGCCGTTCGGGCAAGGGATGTGCAATAACCAGTGAAGTCCCATTGAAAGTGGAACTTGTAACTTCGGAACCGGGTCTGCAGGTCTACTCTTGTACCGGAACACCTTGTGATTGTGTCAAGGTGGCCTGTCATAGTGTACTTGAGCGTCGTCCCACCCTTGTTGTGGGTGGAATAAACCACGGTGACAATTCTGCCGTAAATGCACACTATTCGGGAACGATGGGTATTGTGCTCGAGGGGTGTATGAAGGGAATACCATCTGTGGCTTTCTCGCTCTGTTCGCACGATGCAGATGCCGATTTCACTCCCACATACGATGTTATACGCAAGGTTGTGGCTGCTGTTCTTGAACGTGGCTTGCCATCGGGCAGTTGTCTGAATGTGAATTTTCCTGATACTCAGTCGTATGCAGGCATAAAGGTGTGCCGCCAGGCAATGGGACGCTGGGTTAATGAGTGGGAGTCGCATTGTCATCCGCGTGGAGGAGAGTGGTGGTGGTTGACAGGTGACTTTGTTGTTGAGGACAACTCTTTGTCGGCCGACCGTGTAGCTCTGGATAATAATTATGTCTCCATCACCCCAACTACGATTGATATGACCGATTATCGTTTGCTCAAGGAGATGGAGCAGTGGAATTTTTGATAAAAAACAGAACTTATGAAATACTATCTCATTGTTGGCGAGGCTTCGGGTGATTTGCACGCCTCAAATTTGATGAAGTCTATTAAAAGTGTTGACGGGGATGCTGAATTCCGTTTCTTTGGCGGTGACCTGATGTCGGCCGTTGGTGGTACTCGTGTTAAGCATTATCGTGAACTCGCATATATGGGTTTTATCCCTGTGCTTATGCACCTTAGAACCATATTTGCCAATATGAGACTCTGCAAGGGTGATGTTGAGGGCTGGATGCCCGATGCTTTGATACTTGTTGATTATCCGGGGTTCAATCTCTCGATTGCCGAATATATCCACAAGAATACAAAAATCCCTGTGTATTATTATATCTCACCGAAAATATGGGCGTGGAAGGAGTATCGTATAAAGAATATCAAGCGCGATGTTGATGAACTGTTTTCTATCTTGCCGTTTGAAATGGATTTCTTTGAGAAGAAACATAATTACAGAATCAACTATGTCGGCAATCCTTGCGTAGATGCCGTTGATGATTTCAAGCGCAATAAGGCCTTGTCCAGGGCCGCTTTCTTTGAGAAGAACGGATTGTCTGATAAACCCATAATAGCTTTGCTGGCCGGAAGCCGCAAGCAGGAGATAAAAGCAAATCTGCCGGTGATGATTGAGGCTTTGAAAAAATATCCCGGTTATCAGCCGGTAATTGCGGGTGCTCCCGGTATTGACAAGGATTTTTATGCACCTTATCTAAATGCCGGAGCAAGGATTGTCTTTGGGCAGACATACGACATCCTAAACAACTCTTATGCGGCACTGGTGACTTCGGGCACGGCAACACTTGAGACTGCATTGTTCAATGTGCCGCAGGTGGTGTGCTATGCGACACCGATGGCGCGCTTGTATTCGTGGCTGAAGAATAACTTCCTTAATGTTAAATTTGTTTCTCTTGTAAATCTTGTTGCCGGCAAAGAGGTGGTCCGTGAACTGATTGCAGCAGATATGAAACTGAGCAATGTGGTTGAGGAACTGGGTGCCCTATTGCCTGCCGATGGAGAAAAAAGAACGGCTATGCTCTCCGAGTATAGCCGTATGATGGAAATCTTGGGCAAGCCGGGTGCATCGCAACGAGCTGCCCAAAAGATTGTCTCTTTGTTGAAAAGTAAATCTTAAAGAATACCGATAAAAGTCAGGTAGGCAATGACGCTTGGCACAGCAAACAGTGTGCTGTCAAAGCGGTCGAGCAATCCACCGTGTCCGGGGAGAACGTTGCCCGAGTCTTTAATCTGCATTTCGCGTTTAATGTTCGACTCGACAAGGTCGCCCAATGTGCCGAATACAACAACAACAACGGCCATACCAATCCACTGCCATATATTCATCACATCAAAGTATTGTGCCATCACAATGCTTGCTCCGACAGCAACAGCCACTCCACCAAAGAATCCCTCCCAAGTTTTTTTTGGCGATATGCGCTCAAACATCTTGTGACGGCCTATGAGGCAACCTATACAGTATGCACCACTGTCGTTGCACCAAATGAAGATGAATATTGAAAGTGGGAACAGCCAATGGTATGTCTCACCTTCAGGTGCTCCGGCTGTCGACAAAATCTGCAACAGCGAGAATGGCAGTGCCACATAAAGCTGTGTGAGTGCAAAGTAGGCAAGGTTTTCTATATTGTTCCCTTTCTTGGAAAAGAGGCGACCGATAAATACGCATAGTATTGTCAATATATATGGTGTGAATACCAATAATGTCGGTATCGTCTCGCTGTGGGCTATACTCGTAAATCCTATATATAGCAGGATACTGCATAGAACTGTCACAACGGGGCTGAATGTTGCGTTTTTGTGCTGGCGCAACAATGTTGTGAACTCGTTCACGGCCAAAGCCATAAAGACAAGGAACAGAGGCCTGAATGTGTTGAACCCATAAAGTATCGAGCCGACCAGGACTGCCGCAAACAGTGCACCGCTAAGTGTGCGTACGATGAATTTTTTCATATTGCCTTATTTTATTGTTGTGTTTTATTTGTCTTTCTGAAAAGAGGCTCTTTGTTTCTCTTCTCTCACTCAGCAACGTTGTTCTCCTGCAATCCGTTAACAGTCGTGTCGTCTGTGGCTTCGCTGTTTTCTTTGTCGTTCTTGCCAAAAATCTCTTCGCTGCGTGATGTCCAAGGGCGTTTGCCAAAAATATTTTCAACATCCTCGGCAAAAATCACCTCCTTTTCAATCAGGACTCTTGCAAGTTTGGCGTGCCCCTCCTTGTGTTCACGGAGTAGCTCCTTTGCCCTCTCATACTGTTCCTTAATCATCTTGTGAACCTCGGTGTCAATCATTTCAGCCGTCTTTTCGCTGTATGGGCGGTTGAACGAGAACTCCTGATTGTTGTAGTAGCACAGATTCGAGAGATTGTCGCTCATACCTGCGTATGCTACCATTGCGTATGCCTGCTTTGTCACACGCTCAAGGTCGTTCATCGCACCGGTGGAGATGTGCCCAATGAAACACTCCTCGGCGGCGCGGCCACCAAGTGTGGCGCACATTTCGTCGAGCATCTGCTCTTTGGTGGTGATCTGTCGCTCTTCGGGCATATACCAGGCTGCGCCCAATGCTCTACCGCGTGGCACAATGGTTACTTTTATCAGCGGGTTGGCGTGCTCGAGGAACCAGGATATTGTAGCGTGTCCGGCCTCGTGGATGGCTATGGCCTCTTTCTCCTTCTGGGTCATAACTTTGGTCTTTTTCTCAAGACCGCCGATAATGCGGTCAATAGCATCAAGAAAATCCTGTTTGTCGACAGCTTTTTTCTTGTTGCGTGCTGCAATGAGGGCTGCCTCGTTGCACACATTTGCAATGTCTGCTCCCGAGAAACCGGGTGTCTGTCGCGCCAAAGTATCTACGTCAACAGATGGGTCCAGCTTCAGTGGACGCAAATGTACACCGAATATCTCCTTGCGCTCGTTGAGGTCGGGGAGGTCTACGTGTATCTGCCTGTCAAAACGTCCTGCGCGCAACAGTGCCTTGTCAAGGATGTCGGCGCGGTTGGTCGCTGCAATCACAATTATTCCGCTGTTTGTCCCAAAACCGTCCATCTCGGTCAGCAACTGGTTCAGTGTGTTCTCGCGTTCGTCGTTGCCACCCATTGAAGGGTTCTTGCCTCGCGCGCGCCCCACAGCGTCAATCTCGTCGATGAATATTATGCAAGGTGCTTTTTCCTTTGCCTGGCGGAACAGGTCGCGCACACGCGATGCACCCACTCCTACGAACATCTCTACAAAATCAGAGCCCGACATTGAGAAAAACGGTACGTTGGCTTCGCCTGCAACAGCCTTTGCAAGCAGAGTCTTTCCTGTTCCCGGAGGCCCTACAAGCAGTGCTCCCTTGGGGATTTTTCCACCAAGTTCTGTATATGTCTGCGGGCTTTTCAAGAAGTCCACAATCTCTTGTACCTCCTGTTTTGCCCCCTCCTGTCCTGCAACATCCTTGAACGTTATGCGTGTGCTGCTGTTCTCTTTATCGAAAAGTTTTGCCTGTGACTTTCCGACATTGAAAACGCCACCTTGTGCTCCGCCGCCACCGCTCATACGTCGCATTATGAAAATCCAGACAAATATCAAGAGAATGAACGGAGCTATGTTCCAGAACAGCTCTCCCCAAAGGTTTTGTCGCTCCTCATAATTTACTACGCCCTTGAACTTGCCATCCTTACTCTCTCTTTGCTGGCGTATGAAGTTGTCAAAGTTATCGATGGAGCCTATTGTGGTCTCTACTTTCGGGCGTGTGCCATCTATTATAGGCTTGTCAAAGACTTTAGCAGCCGAATCCTTTAGAATATACGCCTCGAGTATCCTGTTGTTTATGACAGAGATTTCCTCTACATATCCGTTTCTTATGTAATCCTCGACCTCTGTGTATGATTTTTTTACTCTCTGGTTGGTGTTGCCGTCGTCAAACATCCAAATGGACACCAGTGCAATGCCAATTATCAGATATAACCAGGAGAATGAGAATTTGGGTATTTTGTTGTTCTTGTTCATTCGTCTATCAGTCAATGTCGGGGATTGTTGTTAATGTTGCATCTGCCCATAGGTGCTCAATGTCGTAGAATTTACGCACGTCGGGCAGGAATATGTGTACCAGAATATCTCCGTAATCCATTGCGACCCACTGCGAGTTGCGTAAGCCATCAATGAAGTAGGGCTTTTTCTTGCAGTTGATGCGTACTGTATCTTCAATGGAATCCGTTATTGCGCTTACCTGATTTGGAGAGTTTCCTTGGCAAATTACAAAGTAGTCGCAAACGCTGTTCCCGAGCTTCAGCATATCAACTATAACAATTTCCTTGCCTTTTTTATCTTGTATACCCTCTATTATTTGCTTGATAACGTCTTGTGCATCTATTTTTTCTGTCTGCATATTATAATAATTTAGTTTGCTATAAAATAAAAATTTTGTGAAAGGGCTTTATCTCTTTTGTCTTTATGTTTGAGAATATCTGTTATTACTGCAAAGATATTTCTTATTTTGTCGATTTTAAAATAAAAACAGGTGCTTTTTAATGGGAAACACGGAAAAAAGAAACTTTTTTCATTTTTTTATGCAAAAAAAAGACGAAAATATTTTTTTTACGAAAAAAAGTTGTACCTTTGCAACGCATTTGAGCCTTGGGCTATGGTGTAATGGTAACACTGCAGATTCTGGTCCTGCCTTTCCTGGTTCGAGTCCGGGTAGCCCAACAGAGAGATTTCCTAGCGGAAATCTCTTTTTTTTATGTTTTTTGAGAAGATGTCCCCGGGATGTTGTGGTTCACTTCAACTTTGCAGGTGGACAATATAGCCCAAAAATCCCGCAGACTTTTAAAATCTGCGGGATTCTGGTTAAAAAGAGAAAATCTTTTATTTGAAGCAATTTTCTTTAATCAAGTTTACAAGCTCCTCCTTCTCTACGCCACCGGTCTGAACTTTATAACGTCCCTCCATAGGAATGAAAAGTAATGTCGGGATAGCCTGGATGTTGAATGCGTCTGCAATGTATGGGTCGTTGTCTACATTTACCTTATATATGTAGAGCTCGCCGGCATACTCTTTTGCAATTTCCTCAAGGATTGGAGATATGGCCTTGCAAGGACCACACCAGTCGGCATAGAAGTCAACCACGGCCGGTTTGTCACCAAGATATTTCCACTCTTTGCTTAAATCGGCAACTTTGTTTGCGAAGCCCTCAGTGTCAAGTGTTATGCATCCTGCAGTCTGCTGTGTGCATTCTTTTTTGTCGCACTTCTTCTCGCACTCCTGTTTTGTACATTTCTTCTCTGCACTACACTCTTGCTTGTCGCATTTCTTTTCACATTCCTGTTTATCGCACTTCTTTTCGCACTCCTGCTTGTTGCACTCTTTCTTCTCATCGCAACACTCTGTCTTGCACTCTCCACATTTACTGTCCTGTGGCTTGTTTCCACCGCAAGCTGTCAGAAAGGATGCACACGCTAGAATAATGAATATACGTTTCATAGTCTTCTTGGGTTTATATGGTTAGTAATGTTACTTTTCGCAAATGTATTGAATATTTTTTATATTTGGTGTTGAAAGCTGTTAATATTTCGTAAATTATTTTCTCGTATCTCTTCTGTGTGGATATAATGATTTTCGTTCTTTTTATAAAAAGTGAATATTTGTGCATTTTTATTATAAATATGTGTGTTTTTAACAGTGTGTTGGTTGTTTTTCTTTCGTTTTGTTTGCAAGTGACGTTGAATGTGAGTAATTTTGCCACCCCAAATTTTATTGCGGGCTATGTTATGCATTTTTTATTAATGATAAAGTATAAAAATGAAAAATAGATTGTATTTATTTCTTTTGTTTATCTGCGTTGCGGTGTCGGCATCGGCTCAGCGCGCCGGTTTTGAGATTTCGTTCAAATCGACTGTTGCTGCCGATTTGTCAAAGGTGTATGTTCAGCCATTGGGTAATGCCACTGCTTCCAAGGTGGTGCCATTGCGCTTGAAAGATAATGTATACAGTGCAAAAGTTCCGGTTTCGGTATCTGGCTTTTACGAAGTTGTGATGGTTATAAACGGTGGGCAGTGGCTGACGACTGTCTATTCATCAAAGGCCAAAAGAGTGAAACTTGATATTGAGTTTGATGGAGTTGCTCTCAAAGAGACCTCTTCGGTTGATAACAGGTCTATGTCGGAACTCAACTCAATCGTATATGCCAGCAGGCGTAAGTTGTGGATGAATGAAGGGCTTTCGAATGCGGCTCTGCGTTCGTTGTTCGAGGGTTATATGACGGCTTGTGACTCAATAATAAAGGTTAACAACCCTTCTCCCAGGGTGGCGAAATATATGAGGGCTTCGGCTTATGCGAATGCTAAGAATTTCTATTCTTCCATTCCAGGAGCGCAAAAACGTAAACAGAAGGATATACCGTTTACCGAGGCTGATGTTCTGCCATCTATGTCCGAGGTGCTTGACAATGAATGTGCAGCTCTTGTTCCGTCTGCAATGCAGTCTGTGTGTGCAGCGGTTACAGCAGACACCAAACTCGATACAAGGGGAATGCTTGATGTGCTCTATGGTGGGTATAAATGTGCGGCTGTGAGGGTGTGTGTTGCCGATATGCTTTTGAACCGTTTCCTTGCGCGCTATAATTATGCAATGGATTTTAACGGCGGTCTGAAGTATTTGCAGGCGATTGTAAAGGATTTTGACCTTTCGGGTAGCTATGTCGAGGAGTATTTGAAACGTAAGTCTGCTCTTGTAGGTGCCGATTTTCCAAAGGAGGTGGTTCTTGTGAACCCTGAAGGTGCTGTTGTGGATTTTTCAAAATTCAAAGGGAAATATGTATATGTAGATCTTTGGGCGTCGTGGTGTGGTCCTTGCTGTAGAGAAGTACCTTATTTGCAGGCTCTTGAGAAAGAGCTCGAGGGTGGCAATGTGGTGTTTGTGTCAATTTCTACAGATGCTGATTCTGACTCGTGGAAAGCAAAGCTTAAGGAACTCAATATGCACGGTAATCAACTGCACGACCGTGACGGCAGCTTGGGCAAGGCGCTTAACGTAGGCGGCATACCATTCTTTGTAATATATGACAAGGAGGGTAAGTTACATACATACGGAGCACAGCGCCCAAGTACAGGTGAACCGCTCAAGCAATTTCTCCGTGGTTTGAAATGATTTGTGTCGCTCCCGAGTCGTGACATCAGGTGAAGGCTTTCTTCTTTTGCTGAAAGCCTGTTGTCTTTGTCGCCCCGACGGAACGTCTCCGACTGGTATATGAATTTTTTATCTTAATCATTATAAACTAAATTTTAATTATGAAAAAGAATTACTTTATGTTGGTTTGCCTTATGCTTTTTATGGCAGTACAGGCAACAGCTCAGGTAAGCAGTATTGTGGACTTGTTCGGTAAGTACAAGTTTACTGCAGACATTGAGTTTACAGCAGAGGGCGAGGCTTATAAGAGCCAGTTGCCTACAGAATGTGATGCTGAGATTTCAGAGGATGGTACTTACAGTGCCAAGATTGTTGGTTTCGCAGGTTCACAGACACAGCAGAACATCAACGCAATCAGCATTGAGCAGAGTATGATCAAGGTTCTCAACCTCAACAATCCTGCGTTGTGGAGCAATGGACTTATGCTCGCTAATGAAAATGGCGACAACCCTTATGGTGTTTGGGACAGTAGTGCAGGTGAGTGGGCGGTAGAGAGCTACGGTCCTGTGTATTACACATTTGACCCTACTACAAAGGAAATCTCAATCCCGGATTTTACAGTTGTTACATTGTCAAGCTACACTGCCGACAAGGGTACTATCATTGCAAAGTATACAAATGTGAAGATGACTCTTGTTGAGGGTGCAACCGTGGAGATTGCTGACATCAGCGGCGACTGGAATTTCAAGGCTGGCAGCAGCACCTACAGTACAATGGAGGGTTCAACAATTCCAACAGAGTTTGCTGTTGCGCTTGTAAAGACCGACGGCGCTGGCCGTGCTTACAATGCTACAATTGCTATCGAGGGCTTTGAGACTGTTACATTGCCTGCTACATTCGATGGCAATACTTTGTCTATTGCATACGACAGCACATATATCGATGCAACAAATGGTATTCGCTTTGCCAATATGAACGGTAGCACAGTGAAGAAAGGCGCTATTGAGTTCAAAAGCCAGTCAGAGGAGGCTTTCTCGCTCTACAACGGTTTCTCATTCGTTGTTGATACCGAAAAAGAGAACGCTGAGGGCGAACTTGTTCCTGCTACTGAATTGCAGCAGTGGTATATGGACGGTACCTTGAAATTGCCTTCAGAAGCACCCGCATTTGACTGGGCCGGTGTATATAACGTGAAGGCTGGTGATTTGTATGTTGCTGATACTGCCGGCATCGAGTGGCCAACAGAGTTCCAGTTCGAGGTAACATACTACGAGACAAGTGATATCTATTGTGTGACAAGTGTGTTCGGTTATGACATCAACTCTATCAACTATGGTGGTCTTATGTTGACACCTGCCGAGGATGGCAAGAGCGCAGAAATCAAGACCGGTAACCTCTATTCTTTGGGTGGTGGTGTGTTTATGAAGATTCTTGATATGAACCTTACAACAAGTTCAATCAAGATGACTGTAAATGAGGATGGTACAATGTCTATTATGGGCCTTTCTGTAGCTACAGGAGAGTATGGCAGCACTACTAACACTTTGAATGCTTATTACTCTAACCTTGTTGTCACAAAGGCTGCTACAGAGGGTGAAGAGGAGGAAGAAGCTCCTGCATTCAGCTGGATTGGTCAGCACGTTGTTAAGGCAGCTAAGGTTGACTCTTACGATGGCAATGAGTATCCTGCTGAGTTTACAATGACTGTAAGCGATGTAGATGGTACAATTCTTGTAACAGAGTTCTTGGGCAACGATGTAAAGAGTTTGAACTATGGTGGTATCTCCTTTACAATTGCCGAGGATGGCAAGAGCGCCGAGATGAAGACAGGTTCATTTGTGGGTGGTTCATTTCCTGAGTATCTCAAGCTTTATGATATGAACGCATCTACATCTCCAATCGTGTTTACACTCAACGAGGACGGTTCTGTGAATGTTTCAAACTTCTTCATCAAGCACTTGAAGTATGACGAGAACTATAATTCTTCAGAGACTGCAGCCGTTTACTACCAGAACGTTACAATCCCTGCTGTTGGTGGTGACGCTGAGGAAGATGAACCATTTAGCTGGTTCGGTACTTGGGAGGTGACTGTTGGCTATCAGACTTCTTACGATGGCGAGGAGTATCCCGAGACATTCTATATGACAATTGAAGAGAGCGGCGATTATGTATTCGTTACTCAGTTTATGAGCAACGATGTTAAGGGCTTGAACTATGGTGGTATTCTCTTTACTATTGCCGAGGATAACAAGAGCGCCGAGATGGCGACAGATGCGTTTGTAGGCGGTTCATATCCTAAGTATATGAAGGTTTACGATATGAATGGCTCAACAGGTCCTGTTGTGTTTACTGCAAATGAGGACGGTACAATTTCTATTGCCGATTTCTTCCTTGCACACTATGAATGGAGCACAAATTCAATCACCAGTGGTGCTGTGTTCTATCAGAATATCAAAGCTACAAGATGTGCTACAGGTATTGAGAATACTGTTGTTGAGAATACTGTTGTTAAGGGTATCTTCGATATGCAGGGCCGCAAGATTGATGCCATCACCGCTCCCGGTCTCTACATTGTGAATGGAAACAAGGTGCTTGTGAAGTAATAATCGATTGTCTTTAGTTAAATATTTAGTATATATTTATATTTAACATAATATATGGCGCTTTCCTATTGTGGAGAGCGCCAATTTTTTGTAATTTTGCAATCTGAATACAATGAAATATAGAACTGAAAAATGAGTAGATTGCAGTTTTTTGGAAATATTAAAGGGGCGTTGCCGATATTTATTCTTGTTGCTTATATGGCTCTGATGCCTGTGGGCGCTTTTGCTGGAATGGGTGATGGTGTATCTGCCGGCCCTGATGATTTGAATGTCGCAACGGGTGTTGTTGTCGACAAGAAGAGTGGTGAACCTCTCATTAGTGTGAATGTAGCGGTGTGGTCGGGCGGCCGTCTGCTCACCGGAACATCAACCGATTTCGAGGGAAAGTTCAAGATCATATCTCCTGTGATTGATTTCGAGTTGCGTATCTCTTATGTGGGATATGCCGAAGCGAAATATTCTTCCCTGAGTGGTGCGTTGCATAATTTGCGTGTGGAGCTGTCAGAGGAGAGCAACACCCTGAACGAGGTGGTCGTCACTGGTTTCGTTTCCAAGAATAAGGAGACTTTCACCGGTTCGGCAACCGAAATTTCCGGCGTTGAGTTGCGTCAGGTCTCTGGTACGAATCTCATCAGTGCGATATCCGCACTCACACCGGGTATGGCAATGGTGCAGAATACAAGCCAGGGCTCAAATCCGAATCACACTCCCGAGCTTGTGTTGCGTGGTATGAGCTCGTTCTCCAATAGCGGTCAGCAGGTGAACCAGCCAACAATCATTCTTGATGGTACAGAAATCACTATGCAGGATTTGTATGACCTGGATATTAACGAGGTTGAGAATATTACAGTGCTCAAGGATGCATCCGCAACAGCGCTCTATGGCTCAAAGGCTGCAAACGGTGTCATTGTAATCACCCGTAAACCAATTCAGGAGAGTACTCTGCGTGTACAGTATAACTTTACGGGTAACTTCCAGCTGCCTGTGCTCAGCGACTACAATGTCCTGTCGGCTGCCGAGAAACTCGAATATGAGCGTCTTGCCGGTCTTTACGATGCAAAAGGAGCGATAAGTGCAACAACAGGTCTGCCGTTGCAGTACGAGTATGACGAACTCTACAACCAGCGATATAAACTCATTGCTGCCGGGCAGAGTAGCGACTGGCTTTCACAACCTGCACGCGCTGCGTTCTCACACGACCACTCACTGCGTGTATATGGTGGTGCGTCGAACCTGCGTTACGAATTGACAGGCCGTTTTGGCGATACGCGCGGTGTTATGAAAGGCGACTACCGCAAGCGCACCGGTATCGGTTTCAAGCTTGACTACTATGTGGGCGACCTGACAATCTCAAACCGAACTACATATCAGGAGGTGGCTGTGAAGAATTCGCCTTACGGCTCTTTTTCGCAATATGTGCAGATGAATCCTTATGACAAGATGTATAATGCCGATGGTACACCCAATATGAATCTTGCGTGGGATTTGAACAATCCTTTATATGAGGCTTCTCTCGGCAGTTTCTCTACTAGTGGAGAGCGTACATTGACCAACAGTACCGACCTGCGTTGGGATATAAACAAGATGTTTTTGCTCACAGGACATTTTAACGTGACAACTTCTGCCGGTAACAGTGATATCTTTACGTCGCCCAATTCGCAGGCCTATAAAAATGTTACCGACCTCTCTAAGAAGGGTGAGTATACAAAAGGAATCTCCAAGGCTATCGGCTACAATGGAAACATTGTGGGTACGTTCAATAAGTTCTTCAAGGATGAGTCGCTTGTAAGCCTCTCTGCCGGTTGGGAAATCAATAGCTCAAAGAGCAGTGGCGAGACTTTGCAGGTGATAGGTTTCTTCAACGACGATATGTCATACATCGGTAATGCTGCCGGCTATCCGACAGATAGCAAACCATTCGGCTCACAGGCCGAGACTGCCGATGTCGGTTTCTTTACCACCGGTAACCTTTCGTTCCGTAACCGCTATTTTGTAGATGCCACTTGGCGAACAACCGGTTCTTCGCAATTCGGCGAGAACAACCGTTTCGGCCATTTCTGGTCGGGTGGTCTTGGTTGGAATGTGATGAACGAACCGTTTATGAAAAGCATAAAGAAACACTTTGATGTGTTCAAATTCCGTGGTAGTGCCGGTTACACGGGTAAGGTGACATTCAACCCATTCCAGGCGATGACAATGTACCAGTACCTCAATGACTATGAGTACAAGAACGGAATTGGTGCAATACCGGTGACAATCGGTAATGTCGACCTCACCTGGGAACGTACAATGAACTACAACGTAGGTCTCGATTTGAGTATGTTCGACCGTCGCCTGAATCTTACTGTCGATGCTTACATACGCAATACCGAGGATTTGCTTCTTGACAAGGCAAAAGCGCCCTCAACAGGTGTCACAAGCGCTACGTCGAATCTCGGTGAACTGCAGAACAAGGGTATCGAGTATCAGATTGACGGCTACATCTTCCGCAGGAACGATTTCTACTGGCGCCTTGCCACAAGCGGTTATATGAACCGTAACAAGATTACCAAGATAGACAAGGCTCTTGAGGAGATAAACAAGGAGAACCAGGAGAATGCCGACCTTTATCTCACCCCTCTGCCACAGTATGCCGAGGGTGAGAGTGTCACCGCGCTCAAACTTGTGCGTTCGGCCGGTATCGACCCCGCTACTGGTAAAGAGGTGTATATCAAGCGCAATGGTGAGTATACATTCGACTATGACCCGGCCGACAAGGTACTCATTGGCGATACAGAGCCTGCTTTTACCGGGACATTCAGCACAAACGTGTTCTGGAAGGGTTTCAGCGTATATGCGTTGTTCAGTTTCCGCACCGGTGCTTGGGTATACAATACCACACGTGCCACAAAGGTTGAGGGTGCCGACCCAATGCGCAATGCCGACCAGCGTGTCTTTGACGACCGTTGGAAACAGCCGGGTGACCACGCTATGTACAAGGATATTGCCGACACTTCGCGTCCCGAGCAGACCGACCGTTTTGCCGAGAAGGAGCACACCCTTTCATTGGGTTCGCTTAACCTCAGCTATGAGTTCAGCGACAGGTTGTGCAAGAAAATCAAGTTACGCAATATGCGTGTCGGTATAAACTTCACCGATATCCTGCGCCTCTCTACCGTGAAGATTGAACGCGGTACAGATTACCTCTACAGCCAGGGATTCGAGTTCTATCTTAATCTAACACTCTAAACAACGTGCCAATTATGAAAAAGATTATATATATATTGATGTCTGTGGCGTTGCTCGCGACAACATCGTGTGAGGGTTTCCTTAATGTAACCCCCGACGGGCAGGCAAAGCGAGACGAGCTCCTGAGTACACAGCAAGGTGTTGAGGATGCGATGTATGGCGTCTACTCTCAGATGCGCAGTCAGTCGCTGTATGGCCAGGAACTCTATTACTCGACATTGGAGATTCTCTCACAGACAATGTGGTGCAATGGAAGCGCCGGCGTAACTGCAATGAGCGAATATGATTGGACACACTCATCGGTTAAAGGTGTTTTTGATGGTGCTTGGACTGCAATGTACAAGAATATCTCTAACGTGAACAGTGTTCTTGCCGCTCCGTCAGTAAAGGATGCTACAACCTATCCATATACAATCTATCGTGGAGAGGCTTTGGGCTTGCGTGCGTTTATGCATTTTGACCTTGTGCGCCTGTTTGCTGAACAATATACCGTAAACCCTGCAGCTGAAGGTATTCCATATGCTACAGAATTCTCTTTAAAAACTCCCGATTTCGAGAGCTTGGAGAAGAATTATGAGCATATACTTGCCGACTTGCACGAGGCGGAGCTTCTGCTTGCCGACGAGGATAAGTATGAGGGTGAGAGTAACTTTATGCTCGACCGCCAGATACATTTCAACCTGCGTGCCGTGCAGGCAACACTTGCACGTGTCTACCTTACAATGGGTGACAAGGAGAACGCTGCACACTATGCATTCAAGGTGATAGATGATGGCAAATATACTTTGAAAGAGAAGACCGAGGTAATCAATGATCTTGCCGGCGTGCTTTCAAAAAAAGAGACGATTTTCGGTATCTACTATTCGGGCTTCTATGCAAATGTGAGTGCCAAATTGCAGCAGATGACATCGTATTACTCGCTTGATTTGCGCGGTGATTTTATGTCACTCTACGAGAAGGATGCGGCAGGTTCCGATTACCGCATTATGGCCTATTTCTCCGAGTCGGGTACCGGCAGCGGTACAAAATACCGTTTGTGTAAGTTTACCGATATCTATGAGTTGAACAACAACGCGGCAAACCGTCCGGCCGACCTCATTTTGGGCATTAATATGATACGCATCCCCGAGATGTACTACATTGCAGCCGAAGCACTGCTCGATAGTGACTACGACCGCGCCTTGGAACTTTACAATGCAGTGCGAAAGCACCGCGGTCTAGTTGCTCTTGCCGGCAAGCCGCTAACCATTGAACTCATAAATGACGAGCGTTACAAGGAGATGATAGGTGAGGGACAGACCTACTTCAATATGAAACGTCAGAATCTCCCCATACTTTCTTATGACGGCAAGACAACCTATCAGCCATCGGGCGGTATCTATGAAATACCTATCCCCGATGCCGAGATGGAAAACCGCAACTAAATAAACAGAAAGGTGAAAACTGAAAGCCGGACTTATCAACTGTAACAAAAAGAATAAATGATGAATATAAAGAATTTTATAAAGTGTACAATGATGGCGGCAGTGTTGCCACTTGCAGTACTCCTTGCCTCGTGTGAGGACGAAAATTATATGAAGTTCGACCTCTCCAACTCCGGAATATACTTTACCAAGGATACACTCAACTACTCGTTCAGTGTAACGCCGGTTGATATAAAGACCCACACTTATAACATTCCGGTGCAGGTTATGGGTAGTGTGAGCAGCGAAAAACGTCCTATAGGTTATTATATCGATGCCGACTCGACATTTGCCGAGGAAGGGGTACAATATACCATTGGCGAGGCTTGTGTGATGCCCGATTCCATTGTTGGCTATATACCGGTCACAATCTATCGCGATAAGTTGGAGGGTACATCCATAACAGGTTACACCCGTTATAAACTTTGTATAAGACTTGCGCAGAACGACCACTTTACCCCAACGCTTGATTCTCTGCATCAGGTGCGCATCTTCCGCTTCGACAATTCGGTAAATCAGCCCGAGTGGTACAATGCCAGTGGCGAGAAAGTGTGGCAGAAGAAATATCTTGGCGAGTGGCATCCGCTCAAGTTTATTAAGATGGTCGAGTTTTTCCACGCAGTAAAGGATATTCAGCCCGAGACATACAAAGCAATGGTAAAACTCTATGGCGAGAATCTTGAGCACATTGAGTTCGGCGACCCTTACCAATATCGCACGGTGTTTATCAAGTACATTTATAAACCTATGTACGACTATTTCAACGACCCTGCCAATAGGGATTACATTCTGACGGATTTTCCCGATTTCCCGTTCGATTTTCCCGACCCTTATGCTGTGAAATAAAAACCTATTGTAGTATTATCAAAGATATAATCAGATATGAAAACTTTAAAATGGCTTTTGTTGTTGGTTGCTCTTCCGTTGTTCGTTGCCTGTTTTGAGGACAAGTCAACCCCGGCCGACAAGCCACTCTCTAATATTACGATAGAGCAGGGAATAGACTCTGTGTACAATATATACAAGTTCGAAAAGCTTGTTATTGATCCCGTCATCACTCAGGAGAATGTCGAGAAACCGCTCTCGTATACTTGGGAGGTTGACCTTGAACCATATTCACACGATGAGGTTTTTGAGTTCGTCGGTAACGAATTGGGCAAGTTCAACTGTCGTCTCATTGTTGAGAACGAGGACGGCAAGGCTTTCTTTCCCTTTGTGCTCTATGTAAATTCTGATTATGAGTACGGTATAACAGTGCTCAGCCGCGACAATGACGGTAACTCAATGCTCTCTTTTATGCAAGAATCAATGACCGAGGATGCAGTTGCCCAATTTACTTCATACGACTGTTTTTCCCGCAATAACCCGGATGAGGAGTTTGCGGCAGGAGCTGTTGATGTGGTTCAAAGCGGTGGACGTCTTATTATTGCCTGTCAGGGTGGTGGTGAAAGGAATGATGCGCCGACTATCTATTATCTCAATGAAAAGACAATGGTAATAGAGAATATGTTTACTGTGCCCGAGTATGATGATTTCAAGCCAACGATACTTGGTGTGCCATCTGTCAGTCCCGTAGGTTCTGTATATCCCATTATCTGCGAAAGCGGTAAAGTTTATGACTTTTCCGTGACAGAAGGTGTCGTTTCCGAGCCCCTGAAACATAAATACTCATACGCACAAAGCTGTATTGTAGATGTGAGCGGAGGATACTACGATATTCTTCTTTTTGACAAAGACAACAAGGGTATGAGTCTTATATATAATGGTTATGGCCCTTATTACTGTGGCGAGCCATATAATATGATGCTTGGTGACTCACTTTTTGCCAGCAAGAATCACTTTACAAACCGCGAGCTCATAACAATGGTGAAGATAAGAATGACCCCGACACAGAAGAATCAGACGGGGCATCAGGAGTTCCTCGCTATGTCAAAACTTGCAGGCACACCGGGAGTCTCAACCCGTACAGAGGTGCTCTATACCGATTTCTGGGGTTATGACTATGTTAACCAGATGTCGTTGTTCTATGTTGCCAACCAGCAGGTTACAACAATGATGAATAACCCTGTCAAGATTACAACACCCTGTATTGCCAACAAGACATACTATACATTGTTCTTTGCCGATGGTAACAAGGTGCGTCGTTGGAACTACACCTCAAACATAGCCGATTTGCCGAAAGCACCGACATTGCTCACCGTCGGCAGCTCCACTGCACAGATTACAGGCTTTGAAATGAGCGAAGATCACAAGGTGACATACGTCTCTTTCTACGACCCGCAGAAAGAGGGGCTGAACGGCAGCGTATGGCTCTTTGATACCGACACCGGTGAGGTGTTGGAGAAGCACGAGCATTTCTGCTATAGACCGGTTAAGATGTTCTATAAAACCCGATAATTAGGAATACAACCGTAGGGGCTGACGCTTTTGTCAGCCCTGATTTTTTTGTTGCACTCCTCAACATTGTGTGTCTTTGAATACAAGAATTACCAAAGGTAAACTTCTTGCAAAACGCCCATTTAGAAATTTTAATACTCAAATATTTGTTTTTATTTGTTTAATATGTACTTTCACTCCCGTAATTGTCGAACCTTTAAACTTTACGACTATGATTATCGGTGTTCCAAAGGAAATCAAGAACAATGAGAACCGTGTGGGTATGACCCCGGCGGGTGTTCAGGAGATGACGAAGCGCGGTCACACTGTCTATGTGCAGGCTACTGCGGGTGTTAACAGTGGTTTCAGCGATGATGCGTATATTGCGGCGGGGGCAAAGATTCTACCCACAATTGAGGATGTTTATGCCATTGCCGAGATGATTGTAAAGGTTAAGGAACCCATTGCAAGCGAATATCCTCTTGTGCGCGAGGGGCAGCTTGTATTCACCTATTTCCATTTTGCGTCGAGCGAGCCGCTCACAAAAGCTATGGTCAAGAGCGGGGCAGTGTGCTGTGCCTATGAGACAGTTGAACGCAAGGACCGCTCGTTGCCGTTGCTTGTACCTATGTCCGAGGTTGCCGGCCGAATGGCTGTGCAGGAGGGCTGTTACTTCCTTGAGCGTCCGCGTGGCGGCAAGGGCAAACTGATGGGCGGTGTCCCGGGCGTTAAGCCTGCAAAGGTGTTTGTCATTGGTGCCGGAGTTGTTGGCACAGCAGCTGCGCGCACCGCAGCCGGTATGGGTGCCGATGTAACAATATGTGACATATCACTGCCTCGCCTTACATATCTGGCCGATGTAATGCCACGCAATGTAAAGACACTGATGTCATCTGAATACAATATCCGCGAGGAGTTGAAAACTGCCGACCTTGTCATCGGTTCTGTACTCATTCCGGGAGCAAAGGCGCCAAAGCTTGTCACACGTGATATGCTCTCATTGATGGAGCAGGGCAGTGTGTTGGTGGATGTTGCCATTGACCAGGGCGGTTGCTTCGAGACATCGCGCCCCACAACGCACGAGGAGCCTACATATTATGTAGATGGCATCTTGCATTATTGCGTGGCTAATATCCCCGGTGCCGTGCCTTATACCTCTACTTTGGCACTCACCAACGCAACACTGCCTTATGCTTTGCAACTTGTCGACAAAGGTTGGCGCAAGGCTTGTGCCGATAATGAGGAGCTGCGCAAAGGCTTGAACGTTGTCGAGGGCAATGTTGTCTATCGCGAGGTTGCCGAGGCGTGGGGCTTGCCATACGGGCCGTTGGTTTTATAAATGTATTGTTTGTAGATAAAGACAAGAGGTTCGGCAAGCCGAACCTCTTGTCACTTTTTCAGTCGTTGTTAATCTCCTTTATGTCGACCTCGCTCTCCTTTGCTTCGCCAAGCAGGTGCTTGCTGAAGAAGTCGGCCATCTTCCAGAAGAAATACTCGTCTTTTGTTTCAAATCCGTGGCGGTCACCGGGGAGAATGAGCATCTCAAAGCGCTTGTTGGCACGTATGAGGGCATCTATCACGCGTGTGGTGTTTGCGGGATGAACGTTGTTGTCCATATCACCTGTCACCAACAGCAAGTGTCCTTTGAGGCGGCCTGCAAGCTCTTGGTTGGTGCTTATGTTGTATGAGAATGTAGTGTCGCACTCGACAATGCCATCCTTGTTCTTCTTCTCCTTGATATTCTCCTTGATGCCGTGGTGTTTCTCGCTCCACCAGTTGTTGTAGATGCGGTTGTCGTGGTTGCCGGCGCAGGAAACGGCTACTTTGAAGAAATCGTTGTATGTGAGTATGGCTGCTGTTGACATAAAGCCACCGCCCGAGTGTCCGTGGATACCTATGTTGTTGCCGTCGATGTAGCTGTGGCGTGCAATGAGCTGCTGAGCGGCAACCTTCTTATCGGCAAGACCATAGTCGCGCAGGTTGCCGTAGCCGAAGTTGTGGTACCACTTGGAGCGGTTGGGGTGTCCGCCGCGGTTGCCCACAGTGATTACAATAAATCCCATCTGTGCAAGGCGGTCAATGCGGTTCATTCCGCTCGACCAGCTCTCGTTCACGGCCTCGGTCTGTGGGCCCGGGTATACATATTCAATGAGCGGATAGCACTTTGTCGAGTCAAAATCAAACGGTTTGTACATTACGCCGTGCAGGTCGGTGATGCCGTCTGCCGCCTTCACTGTGAAGCGCTCGGGGAACTTGTAGCCTGCGGCAAAGAGCTGTGATAGGTCGGCTGTGCCAAGTTCGACACTCTTCTTGCCGTTCTTGCTGTAAACATAGTTAACCGGTGTTGTGTCTACACGCGATGCGGTAACAGCAAACGCCTCGCCGTCAGCCGCCGGGAAGAATTGGCTTACGTTCATATCGCTCTCGTCAATCTGCTTCAGGCCACTGCCGTCAAAGTTCACGCTGTACAGGTGCATATAATAAGGGTTCTCCTCCTTGTTGTAGCCGCAGGCGGTGAAGTAGACCTTCTTCTCCTTCTCGTTTACGGTAATAACATCCTCAACGTGGTATGCGCCCTCTGTGATGGAGTTGGCGAGTGTTCCGTCTGCATTGTAGAGATAGAGCATTGCCCAGCCTGTTCGCTCGGACCACTGGATGAACTGCTTGCCGTTGTTTACAGGGTATATCGGCTTGCTCTCTATGCTGGTGTTCATCTCCTCGTGTACAAGCATTTTTGTGGTATCGAGGCTCAAATCATAGTAGCATACTTCAATCTTCTTCATATCACGACTGATGCGCTCAAAATAGAAACCGTTGTTATCGCCAAGCCAAACAGCCTTTCTGGGGTTCTCGTATCGTGTGAGATGTGAGCTAGGTTTGCTGAACAGGCCTATGCGCTGTTGCTTGAACCTGTCGACATTGATTGTCTTGCTTGTCTTGTTCTCAAAGTCGAACAGTTCAACGGTTGTCTTTGGTGTCTCCTCGCCGGGCATCTGGTAGCGGTAGCTCTCCAGTGTGGGGCGTGGGCTGCTCAATGAGTTGATTACCCACATCTTTGAGAGTATCGAGTCGGCACGGTGTGTCATTACAAAGTGACGTGAGTCGGGGCTCCAAAGGGCATACACACGGTGGCGTTTTGTGCTGTCGGGCTTCTCGTCCAGTGAGTGGTGTGCATAGCACCAGTTGGGGCGGCCGTTAAAAGTGAGCTGATGCTCGGTGATGGTGCTGTCCTTGTCCCAATATCTCAATTTTTCAAGATCCTCGCGCGACATATACCAAAGGTTGTAGTTCTTCTCATATATGGCATATTTGCCGTCGGGCGAGACGTTTGCCCAACTTGGGTAAACGGGGTAGAGGTCTTCAATCTCGTCCTTTGTGCGCTCAATGAGCTGCTTGGTTTTTATGTCATATTCAAAATAGAAGGTCTTGTTCTCTTTTTTGCCCTCGTTTTCTTTAATCTTGGTACTGTCGTTGCGCTCGTGGCGTGGCAACTGTTTGGGTACTTCGCGTTTTGATGCAATGTCAAAACGTACATAGCGTCCCTCGCGGATAATCCTGTTTATATTGACAGGCAGATGTTGTGCATCGTAAGGGTCGCCGGTGCGCATTGTAACCTCTTTTGCAAGCCACTCCATATCCCAAAGTTCCTTTTTTGTGCCTTTGACAGCATCTACAATGTAGAAGTTGCGCTCTTTGGTATCGCTCCAGGCATAGATGAACTGCTTGCCGTCGGCAAACCATACGGGCTGTATCCTGGTCTGCTTGACCATACGCGAAATCTTTTTTGGCGAGAAACGCTCTGCAAGTGCGTAGTTGGGATGTACTTTGCTATTTTCTTGTGCTTTTATTGCCGTGCTTGCCAGCAGTGCAGGCAAAATCAATAGTAATAGTGCTTTTTTCATTTATTGATTATTTTGTGTTATCGTCGTTTTTGTGAATGTGCAGTGTGTCGAGGATTTTTCTCAAGCCGCGGCGCTTGCTGATATCAATTTTGGCTATACCGCCGGTAGATGTCTCCTTGTAAAGGCTCGGCAGGTCGTGTCCGGTCTCTTTCATCACTTGTACTATGCGGTCAAAGTCAATCTTGTGCTTGCCGTCCGAGAGTGCCGAGTATGTGCAAGCGTCGAGTGCGCGCGATGCGGCAATGGCATTGCGCTCAATGCAGGGAACCTGTACAAGGCCGCAAAGGGGGTCACAGGTTAGTCCCAGGTGGTGTTCAAGTCCCATCTCGGCAGCATATTCAATCTGGTTGATTGTGCCGCCGAACAGCTGACAGGCCGCAGCTGCTGCCATTGCGCAGGCAACGCCAATCTCGCCCTGGCAACCTACATCGGCACCCGAAATGGAAGCGTGCTCCTTTGCCACGTTGCCGAACAGTCCGGCAGTGGCTATAGCGCGCAATATGCGTGCATCAGAGCAGTTGTGCGCTGTCGACAAGTGGTATAATACCGCGGGCAGCACGCCACTTGAACCGCAGGTGGGTGTGGTGACAATGGTGCTTCCGCTTGCATTTTCCTCGCTTGTAGCAAGGGCGTATGCATATAGCTTTGCCTTGCTGCTCACAGCTGCGTTGTACGACATTGACTTGTTCAGGTAGGTTAGTGCCTTGCGCTGTATGCCAAGGCCGCCAGGCAATACACCCTCGTTCTCAAGACCGCGCTTGATGGTGCTTTGCATTGTTGCCCACACCTCGCCAAGGTAGTCCCAAATCTCCGAGCCCTCATACTTCTCTACATACTCCCAGAATGTGCAACCGGTCTCATCGCACCAGTCCATAATCTCGTGTATGGTTGTGAGCGGGTATATGTCCTCTTCGTTCTTTGTTGTCTCTTCGTTGGCAAGTTCACCACCGCCTATGCTGTAAATCTTCCAACTGTCAATGACATTACCATCCTTTATACCCTCGAACAGCATTCCGTTGGGATGGAAGGGCAGGAATGTGTCGGGCTTCCAAATTAGTTCGAGTTTTGCTATCGGTTCAAGTTCTTTTATGATTGCAACATCTGTCATATGCCCTTCACCCGTGGCGGCAAGGCTGCCATAAAGTGTTACACGGTAGCTGTCGGGGTTGGGGCAACGCTCGGCAAACTGCTTGGCAGCGCGGTTGGGACCCATCGTGTGGCTGCTCGAAGGGCCAAGACCTATTCTGAAGAGTGAACGTAGTGATTTCATCTTGTTTCTTATTGTTGTTATAAGTTCTTGTGCTAAAAAATCTCTTCTTAGTATTGTGGTAACGTCTGTTACCGGTTTACAAAAATGATGCGGTCTTGTGGCTTGCTATACTCTGAACCGATTGTACCGCCCAGGTTGTTCTCAAGGTAGCTGCGCAAAATCTCTATGTCAGCACCATAATATGTGGAATGGGGCTCTACTCCTTTGAATATGCCGGAGCCTCCCAATTCAAGAATCAGATAGTCCAGTGTTGCCATTGTGTACTCGCGTGACAACTCAATATCCCTGTACTCTCCACTCTGCTTGTCCAATATTTCCACGTCCGAAACGCGGCGTTCCCCATCTTCAATGTGTGAGAACATTTGGCTTACAGAATCCATTGCTGCCGGGGATGGAATGTCCGGGTTTATCTTGAAACGCAAACCGCTAACCTGCATAAAGACACCAGCTTCTGCCGGCAAATACGAAACGGCGTACTCCAACACGTCAAGCAGTTGCTCTCCCGTTACGCTGCCGGTGGCAATCATATCGCCAAATGGCATAACGTTGTACAGGTCGTTGAACAGGATTTCTCCTTGGTTCATATTCGCGCGTATGCCACCGCCATTCACCAGTGCTATGTCGGCATCTGTGAAAGCACGGAACGCATCGGCACAGAAATCACCGATGTTTGTCTCCTGTTTGCGCACTATGCGCTTTCCGTTCTCGTCGTATATCATAAGGTCAACCTCGCTGTGTCCAATGACGAAATTGCCGAGGCTCTCAACCTCGTCTTTTATCTTGTTGACAAATTGAACGGTGTTGTTGTCGGGGACAATGCCGCCGTTATCCGTGCTTACAAGAGTGGAGCGTATTCCGCCGTCGGTGTCAATTGTCAGTTTCCCGACATACTGGAAATTTGAACCCGACGAGGTGAGCAATACCGGTTTGCCGTTCTTGTCATTGATGAACTGCTCCTCAATGGTGTGGTGGTCGTGTCCGTCTATCACGGCGTCCAGTCCTGTGGTGTTGGCAATGAGGCTTGTTGAGCTTGGATGCATCCCGTCGGTCTGGCTGTCACCCAGATGTGACAGGGCTATGATATAGTCAGCACCGTTTCCACGTGCTTCGTCAATGTAATGTTGGGCATTGTCGTAGAAATCCTCTCGCATAAAGCTATAAAGTGGGTTGCCCTGTTCATCGCTCAGGCTTGTGACAGTGCCGCTTGTTGTTGTGGTAAAGCCTATATAGGCAATGTCAACATCCCCGTAACTTACAATGTGATAGGCAGGGTATGGATATTCATCGGTCTGTATGTTCTTGAGATTTGCACACAGCACAGGCGCATTCAAGGAATCTGTAATGTTGAACATCTGTGTAATTCCATAGTCAAGTTCGTGGTTGCCGAGAGCAATGGCGTCGTATCCGACATAATTCATAATTTTTACAATCTGCTCTCCTTTGGAGATTGCCCCAACAATGCCTCCACTTGCAAAATCGCCGCAGGATACCGTTGACACATATCCGTTACCGGTGAGGCATTCATTGCGAAGAGATACCAGTATTGGATAACCATCGACAGAACAATGTACATCATTCTCGTACAGAATTACAATTGGTTTACTTGGTAAATCAGGAGTGTTGTTTTCCGTTTTTTCATCGCTGCAAGCAACAGGCAACAAAAATGAAACCAAGAAAAATAGTTTAAAAAAATCTTTCATTTTCATATTGGTGACAGGTGATTCGCTTTAATACTATATTAAAACCGGTTATTTACATTCATTTTGCGAATATACGAACAAACGAGCGAGAAATAACAAGTTTACTTGATTATTTTTCAAAGCGAGTGCAGTCGTATATCTGCCTTCAGGCAAATTCGAACAAACGAGCGAAAAAATAAAGCTTGCTTTAATTTTTTTACAGTGACGACGCGGAAGTAGCGTCGTTTGCGACGGCGGGAGGTTTATCTCCCCAAAGGAGTGCGGTTTACCGCCCTAAAGTCGTATATCTGCCTTCAGGCAAATTTGAACAAACAAGCGAGAAATAACAAGTTTGCTTGATTATTTTTCAAAGCGACGACGCGAAAGTAGCGTCGTTTGCGACGACGGGAGGTTTATCTCCCCAAAGGAGTGCGGTTTACCGCCCCAAGTCGTATATCTGCCTTCAGGCAAATTTGAACAAACGAGCGAGAAATAACAAGTTTACTTGATTATTTTTTACAGCGACGACGCGGAAGTAGCGTCGTTTGCGACGGCGGGAGGTTTATCTCCCCAGAGGAGTGCGGTTTACCGCCCAAAGTCGTATATCTACCGTTGAGGCAAATATTTTTTTATTTAGTAAATTATATTTTTGTAAGTTACATTTGCGTTTGTTTTCATTCCAAAATTGTAATCATTTGTTAAATACAACAGAGGTTAACAAATTTTATGAATATTATTAGTGAAATGTTAAAGCTATTTGTTAAAATTGTGCTGAAAAACTAATGACAACCATAGATAAAATGAAAAAACAACTGAGAATAAAGTTACCGGCTATTCTTTGTGCCGGAATGTTCTGTGTAAATGCTTTGGCTGCCAACGAAACTGTTTTGGACAGCGCAGTTGCAAGGCAACAGGTATATGACCCCTATTTTGTTGAGGTTTTACCGCAGGATGCTCCATTGTGGATGCAGCGTATTGCCGACAGCCCGTCGGGGGTTGATTTTAAGGAGATGCAGCGTCTTTACAACGAGTGGCGTGCCGCCGACGATAATGTTCGTGTGCGCACCGTTGACAACAAACAGGTTGTGAACTATTACCGCCGTTGGATGGCTGCCTATCGCGACTATGTTGCTCCGGACGGCAGCATTGAGTTGCCGTCGATGCAACAGTATGTGGCGAGGGTGGATTCAATGAACCGCAAGGTTGCGGCAACACGGGCAGCAGGCGCTGAACCTGTTTGGCGCAATATAGGCCCTAACCGCACATATTCCAACGAGAATGGCGAAGTGAAACGTAAGGATTCACAAGTGTGCGTGTTCCGCATCGCTGTAGCTTTGAGCGACAGCGCAACGCTCTATTGTGGAACTGAGTCGGGTGTGGTCTTCAAAACAACCGACCACGGAATTAGTTGGCAGCCCTGTGCTCCGCAACACAATTTCGGCGGTTCTATATTCAGTATCGCTGTGCACCCCACAGATAAAAATACCGTTTATGTGGGTGGCGGCCCGTGGCTTTGGAAAAGTACTGATGGTGGCGAGACTTGGGACAGGTGCGGTGGCATCAGCAACCGTGTCAACTCGATAAGGATAAATCCCGATGATACTGATTATATAACAGCCTCTGTGGGCAGTAGACAGGAAGGTGCTTCGGCTGCAGGGTTCTTCATTTCATCCGACGGTGGTGCGAATTTCTCCTGTACTTTGCGCGGAATATGCTTCGACCACGAACTGCAGCCCGGTAACCCCGACAGGATATATCTTGTACGTCGCGAATCGGGACCCTGGGCCGGTATATATGTTTCGGACAATGCCGGAATGAGCTGGCGACAACTGGAACTCCCTGTGGATATGATGATTTGCGGACGCCTGGCGGTGAGTGAGGCTGCCGGTGGCGAGGATTACGTCTATGCTCTTGTTACCTGTGATTCCTGGGGGTATGATGCCGGGCCACAAGGCGGAAAGGGAACACCTCATATACTTATGTCAAAGGATGCCGGTGTCACTTGGGAAGACCAGACCGATAAAGGTGGAAAATATTACGATATAACATTCTCGCCCATTATGGATGCGGCCGGTGGACAGGGCTTCTTTGATATGATGATTGGTGCGTCGGCACAGAACCCTGCACACGTGCTCTTTGGACTTACATCGCTCTACCGTTCAACACAGGAGGGTGTGGCAAACTATCGTAACAACGCAATCGGCGGCTACCAACGTAGTGACTGGATGCATTGCGATATCCAGGATATTGCAATACACCCTTGTGGTGATACTTGGATTTGCAACGATGGAGGCATAAAATATTCGCGCGACTTCTTTGAGACAAAGGGTGAGGATAGATATGACGGAATATATGCATCGGACTATCAGGGTTTGGGTGTCGGCTGGAACGAGGACGTTATGGCTGCAGGCCGTTGGCATAACGGCGACGTGGTACACGCAGCAAGCTATGGCGAGGGTAACTCTGTACACGTCGGCGGTGTAGAGATTGCGACAGGTTATGTGATGAAAAGTAATCCTTGGAAGGTATATTTCACCGATGCCTCTACGCGCATTATGCCGCGCGAGATGGATGGTGCTATAGGTGAGGATTTCCGCACCTGGTTCTCTGATAAAAAACCTTACGAGGCATTGCGTATCAACGGTGAGATTGCAACCGACCCACGTTATGCATTGAAGGTGTTTCTCCAGGATATGACAGATACTTGGGGTGGTTACCTATCGTATGATGAGGGCGCTTCATTCCAGAAGGTGTTTGACAGTGAAGGCGAGGATTTCTACAGTTATGAGTTCGCGCGTTCAAATCCCGACAGAGTGTATATCTCGGGTTGCTGGAATGTGTGGCGTTCCGATGACGGCGGGCAGACATTCTATGAGTGTGCGCAGCCGTTCCCCATTGTAGATGACTATATACACTATACAAAGGTGGTTGTCGACCCCAACGACGAAAACCATTTGTTGGTAATATGTAACGACCGTTATGGTGCTGTGAGCGAGAGCTTTGACGGTGGTGAGAGTTGGAGTGCATACGACCTTGCGAACATCTCGGACAGGAGGATACACCAGATTATTCTTGTCGGTGATGAGTACAACAGCACTTATGTTACAAGCTATGATGGTGCAAGTGTCTTTTTCCGCGACAATACAATGAGCGAGTTCATTGATTATTCAAGTGGCTTGAACCCGGGTGCACGCATTTCAAAGGTAGTGCCTTTCTACAAAGGCGGTGTGTTGCGTATGGCTACCGACCAGGGATTGTGGGAGGCACCCCTGTATCATCAGGATTTTATCCCGGTAGCACAACCTATGGCATTGAATCTTGGCAGTGGAGACCTGACATCAAATCCGCAAAAGAGCGTGCAGTTTGACAGTTACAGCATTGTACGTCAGGATGAGAATACACGTTGGCTGTGGAGCTTCTCGCCTCAACCGCAATATGTAAGCGATGCAACGGTGCGCAACCCGGTTGTAGTCTTTGGTAACCCCGGGAACTACGATGTCACATTGACTGTGACTACACCGGTAGGCACATCATCGCGTACAATTAGAGATATGATAACCATTGATAACGCTACAGCCATTGATGAAACCAAGGTGGTCGAAGTGGGAATTGAACGCACGCTGCTTGCTGCCGGCGAACCGCTTGTGGTTCTGGCTGCCGGTCTTGCCGAGAATGCCGCTTTTACAGTGCACGGAATGAAGGGCGAATTGCTGCATAGTGCACAAATCCCTGCCGGCGAGGAGCGTGTGACGGTGGAGGTGAACGGCCTTACACCCGGAGTATACATCTACTCTATAAGAAGTGCTACACAAAAATTCTTTGGACAATTCATAATAAAATAACAGCTATGAAAAAAGTGATGCTTTCACTGCTTTGCGCATCGTCGCTTTTTTGTGCGACAGCGCAGGAGAATGTCGAAAATGACAAATATTTTACACCCTACAAATTGAACTATCTGCCGGCCGGTTCGCCTGTCTGGATGGCGCAACTGGCCAATCCGCAAGGGCTCGACTACAATGCAATGGTCGATAGTTTTGAGATATATCTCAGCAGAACTCCCGGTGCGCGATACAAATCGCGCGATACAAAACAGGTGGTCAACCACTTCCGTCGCTTTCAAAAGGCCTATCTGCCATTTGTGCAGGCCGACGGAATAATCAGATTGCCTTTGGCAAGTGCTTATCACAGCGACGTTGATAATACATCCGAGGAGGTGCGCCAGGAGCGTGCGCGCAAGCGTGCTGCCGGCCGCGATGTCGCATCCCCTGTGGAGTGGAATGTGATTTCTCCAATAATTACATACGATTATCTCACAAAAAAGGTCTCTCCGGCACAGTCGAATATACAGCGTATGAGGGCATCCCGTTCCAACCCCGATATTCTATATTGCGGTTCGGAGACAGGTCTTGTTTTCCGCTCAACGGACAAGGGTGAGTCGTGGCAACCGTGCAACGACGGCGAGTGGATGGCCGGTGAAATCACAACCATAGATATAAGCAACACCAACCCCAATCGTGTGCTTGTTGGCGCAGGTGGCGTCTTTTGGATAAGCAATGACGGTGGCGATAATTGGGAGAACATCACTCCGGCAAAGGCAACGTATGCCCGCACCAGCAATGCCTGTTTCCACCCCGAGGATGACAGCGTAATCCTTGCAGGTGACCGCGCCCAGCTGTGGCGCTCGACCGATGGCGGCAAGTCGTGGCAATGGATGCTCGGTGGTATGGTGTTCGATATAAAATACTCGGTGCAGAACCCTGGTGTCTGTTATGTTGCCATTGAGCAGGAGAACACTGTGAAGATGTACAAGAGCACGGATGGTGGTGCATCGTGGAATTTGCTCACGCTCGACGGGCAGCCGCTCATCAGTGCCCGTATCGGTTTGAGCGAGGCTCCTGGTGGTGAGGATTATGTTTATCTTTGGGCTTGTCGCCGAAATCATCTTTCACAGCCCGGTCCTCTCTATTTCAGTGGCCCTGCTTTGCTCTATAAGAGTACCGACGGAGGTGCGACATTCAGTGTCACCGACCCGACACCGCAGATGGAGGTTGTCGACAGGAACGGCGGCCAGGGATATTATGACCTTGTATGCACGGCATCGGCCACCGACCCCGAGGTTCTGCTTGTCGGTATAATACAGCTCTATCGCTCTACCGACGGTGGCAAGATACTGGAGAATGTAGGCGGCTATTATGGCCGTTTCGACCTGCATTGCGATATGCAGTCCATCCAGACCAACGGAGCCGGTGATACTTGGCTCTCGACCGACGGAGGTGTCATTTACAGCAACGACTTCTTCCTTGCCGATGCGCAACCCAAGCTCAATGGTCTCTATGCCAGTGAGATGTGGGGATTTGACCAAGGCTGGAACGAGGATGTAATGGTTGGCGGGCGCAATCACAATGGCAATATGTCGCAACTCGACCGCTACAATGGTGTGACATTGTCAATGCGTGGCTCGGAGCGCCCGACAGGTTATGTGTTCCTCTCCAACCCGCGTAAGATTGCCTTCAGTGATTCCGAGAACGTGATAATGCCCGATGACTGGAACGATGAGTTTGTACCGTTCCTCGACTTTTGGACCTATCCTAAAGAGTCGTCACAGCACGGTTTCTATTTTGAGTTCGACCCGCGTTATGCACAGTGCTTCTACATTGTGCAGGAGAGTGACCGGGTGGATGCCAACACCCTTTGGCGCACACGCGATGATGGTGCTTCATTCTCCTCGGTATATACATTCGATGACCCAATCAGTGCAATTGCAGTGTCGCGTTCAAACCCTGATAAGATTGTGGTTACTACTTGGGGACGTATCTTCTATTCACTTGATGCCGGTGCAACGTTCGAGGAGTATCCAATTCCCGATGAAATGACCTATAGCATAAATTACAAAATAGCAATACACCCGACAAATGAAGATGAAATTTGGGTGAGCGACGGAAATGCTGGCGGATTTTGGCGTACTGTGAACAATGGCGAAAGTTGGGAAAAACTTGATGATGGCCTCACAATCTTCAATTGGGAGGGCAAAATAGAGACACACAGCGTGGGGCGTTTCTTCCTCACCGGCAACGAGAAGAATGCGGCTTATGCCATTGCCTTTACGATGGGTTATCTCAACGAGACTTACTCCACCACACGTGGTCGTGTGCTCTATCGCGATGATACTACTGACGGTTGGTTGAACATCAGTGACGGGCTTCCGAATGTGGCAAACCTCAATCGTATGTTGCCATTCTATAAAGAGGGCGTGATACGCCTTGCAACAAACAACGGTATTTGGGAGCGTGAACTTGTCGACCCACAGTTCAAACCCATTGCGCAACCGATTATTCTCAATGCGGGCTCGGGCGACAATACACAGGCCGGTTTCCCACGTCAGGTGCAACTGGATAGTTACAGCATCGTTAATCAGAACGATGTGGAATGGTCTTGGAAAATCGACCCTATGCCACTCTCGATGGGTGATGCCGGTTCACGCAACCCTATGATGCTCATTGAACCCGACCAGACATACGACATTGCCTTGACGGTGACAACACCGGTCGGAAGTGACACCAAATGTATAAAAGGAATGATTAAAGGTAGCAAACCTGTGCCTGATGTGACAACTTCTGTAGAGGCTTTGCCGTTAGGCAAGGAGCTGTTGCTTGAGAGTGGTAATGTGGTTGTTGCCGGCGAATGTTTCAGTTTTGTTCCTCGTGACCTTGAGGGTGATGTGTCGCTTGTGGTGTATGATGCTAAAGGTAATATTGTATACAGCACAGTTTCACAAAGCAAGATAGAAGTAAACACTGCCGGTTATAGTTCCGGAATATACTTTTATATGGCAACAGATGCAACCGGGTTCAAGAAGACCGGTAAACTGCTTGTAAAAGAGTAAATGCTTATGAAAAGGGTGTTGTTGTCGTTATTGTGGTTGCCACTTGCCGTTTGTGCTGCTGCGCAGGACAGCCTTTCCTACAAACTTGACGAGATTGTGGTGTCGGCAAGCCGTTGGTGCAGGGAGAGCCAGGCGCAGCCTGTGAAGGTCGCTCGTCTTTCATTTGATGAGGCGAATGTCTTTAATCCGCAGACAGCTGCCGATGTCCTGGGACTTACAGGTGAGGTGTTTGTCCAAAAGAGCCAATATGGTGGCGGCAGCCCAATGATACGCGGTTTTGCCACTAACAGGCTTCTTTACAGCGTTGATGGTGTGCGTATGAACACGGCAATTTTCCGTTCGGGTAACATTCAGAATGTAATCTCCCTCGACCCCTTTGCCATTGCCGGTAGCGAGGTACTTTTTGGTCCCGGGGCGGTATCTTACGGCAGCGATGCCATTGGTGGTGTTATGCTCTTTTCAACACTCAAACCGCGCCTGTCGGCAAGCAAAAAACCTGTGGTGTATGGTAGTGCGACCATACGCACGGCGACAGCATCAGATGAACTCACGGCACACATTGATGCCGGTGTGGGGTGGAGGCGCTGGGCTTTGCTCACCAGCCTCTCCTACTCCTCGTTTGCCGACCTTGAACAGGGTGCGCACGGCCCGGACGATTATATAATGCCCTATGTGGTTGTTCCCGGCTTCGGTGAGGATGGCGCTGTTGAAGACCGCGTCATAGACAATGTAGACAAGCGCAAACAGACACCGAGTGGATATTCACAATTCAATTTTATGCAGAAAGTGCGCTACGCGCCCGGTAGAGGGTGGAATTTTGAGTATACCTTCCATCTGAGCGAGACCTCTGAATATGCCCGTTACGACCGTCATCAGCGCTTGAAGAACGGTTTGCCACGTTATGCTCAGTGGAGCTATGGCCCGCAGTTCTGGATGATGAACCATCTGCGCGTGGAGCTCGTGGGTGAAAATGTAGTGTATGACTCGATGAGGGTGAACCTTGCCCTGCAGCGTTTTGAGGAGAGCCGCATAAGCCGTGACTTTAATAAACCAAGGCGTGAGACGCAGAGCGAGGCTGTCGATGCGTGGAGTGCGAATGTCGATTTTATAAAATCCGTTACCGATGGGCTAACTGTCTCATACGGGGCAGAGTATGTGCAGAATAATGTACGTTCAACAGGTGTGGCAACAGATGTTGTCACCGGAGCAAGCGAGTCGATGCAGGCACGTTATCCCAATGCCGAGTGGTACAGTGCCGGGCTCTATGCACAAGGCGAGTGGCACGTTACGGACAGGTTGAATCTTGCTGTCGGGGTGCGCTATAATCACTATTTTATTGACAATGATTTTTCTACGGTAGGCTATGAGATACCTTTTGAGTCTCGTCAAAAATCATCGGCCGGCAGTGTGAGCGGAAACATAGGACTCAATTGGCGGCCCTCGTCGGGCTGGCTGTTCCGTCTGAACTATGCACGTGGTTTCCGTGCACCCAATGTCGATGATATGGGTAAACTCTTTGATAGCGCCGACGGTTGCGTGACAGTACCCAACCCTGCGCTGAAACCGGAGTATGCCGACAATGTCGAATTTGGCTTTGCAAAGCACATAGGCTCTTTTTTAAAATTTGATGTGACGGCCTATTATACCAACCTCACCGATGCCATTGTGCGACGTGATTTTCTCTTTAACGGCGGCCCCACAATGGAGTATCAGGGCAGCGAGTGTCGTGTGCAGGCGCTTCAGAATGCTGCAACGGCAAATGTGTGGGGAGTTCAGGCTGCTGTCGATGCCAATTTTGCAAAGTGGTTCTATGCCAATGCCCGTGTCAGTTGGCAACGTGGCTTTGAGGAGATGGATAATGGCGATGTCTCGCCATCGCGACACGCTGCGCCACTCTTTGGGCGCGCCGCAGTGGGCTTCAGTAACGAACGCTTGACAATTGAAGCCTTTACAGCTTTCCAAGCCGAGCGCTCGGCTGCCGATATGCCGGTAGAGGAGAGTGAGAAGAGAGAGATTTATGCCCTTGATGCCGACGGAAATGCCTATTCGCCGGCCTGGTTCATACTGAACCTGCGTGTGTCGTTGTTGCTTGCACGTGGCTTCTCACTAAATGCAACCCTTGAGAACATCACAGACAGACGCTACCGCCCCTACAGCAGCGGTATCAGCGCCCCCGGAAGAAATGTTACAATGAGCTTGATGTACAGGTTCTGAGGTGAAGACAGAATGGCTATAGCAGAAAAAGCATTTTCTGCTATAGGATTTAAAGTAATTTAGTAGATTCTTCTTTTTGTCGTTGTATATTATTACTTTTGCTTGTGTAACATCCGATATGTAAGTATGAGCAATAAAGAATCTGGTTATGTTTATATCCTCACCAATCCAAGTTTTCGTGAGGATTGGGTGAAGATTGGTAAAAGTTCTCGTCCTGTGAATATTAGAAGTAAGGAATTGGATAATACTGCAGTTCCTTTGCCTTTTGAGATATTCGCGACAATGAAGACTATTAAATACAACGAAGTGGAAAAGTTGGTGCATAAAACCATTGACAGGCTCACCGACCTGCGTATTCGTCAAAATCGCGAGTTCTTCAATGTTGCTCCGCAGGTTGCACTCGATATTTTTTATGATATAGCTAAGACTGTGGATGATGCAGAGGTCATTCTTTATGAAGGTAACAAACCTGTTGTTGAAACTAAATGTGGTGAGTCCAACAAGCGTGAGGTCAAGCGTCCTCGTTTCAAATTTTCAATGTGCGGAATAAAGATTGGTGAGAGTGTGACTTTTAATCCAACAGGGACAATTGTCAAGGTCGCTACAGATGATAGTATTGAGTATGAAGGCCGTATTTATAAATTGTCTCCTTTTGTCGGAACATATATGCCGGAAGAACAACGTAATACATCGGGTGCATATCAAGGCGCAAAGTTCTTTTCATATAAAGGAAAGGTTCTTGATGATATAAGAAAAGAGAATGAGCAATAAATACGACCTGAATACTATGAAAACAATCCTTGTTACCGGTGCAAGCGGTTTTGTGGGCAGCCGCTTTGTTGCGCGGTGGCGCAATGAGTTTAAAATGCTTGCTCCTTCGCACGCCGAGCTTGATATTACAGACCGCGAGTCGGTAGATGGTTATTTTATACAACATTCCCCCGATGTGGTGGTGCATCTTGCTGCGTTGTCGAACACAGGCTATTGCGAGCAGAACCCCGATGAGAGCTATCGCGTGAATGTTGAGGGTGCTGCTAATATTGCGCGCGCGGCAGCTATGTGTGGTGCAAGGTTGGTATTCTTCTCAAGTGACCAGGTGTATAATGGCAACCTTGAAAGCGGTTTGCTTAATGAAGATGTATCAGTTGCGCCCGAGAATGTCTATGGCCGCCATAAACTTGAAGCCGAGGAGCGTGTGCTCTATTTCTGCCCTAACAGTGTGGTACTGCGTGCGACCTGGATGTATGACCGTGAGCGCGAGGCTATGCCGTCGCACGCGAATTTTGTGCAGAATATTGCAAAGGCGATTAAGGAGTGTATGCCTATTGTGTTTCCGGTGCGTGAGTATAGAGGAATCACCTGGGTGCGCGAGGTTGTTGAGTTCTTGCCACAGACGTTCAATCTGCCATCGGGCACATACAACTATGGTGCCGAGAATGACACCAATACATACGAGGTGGCCTGTTGTTATTGCGAGATGCTTGCGGGATTGCAGGCCGGTGCTCTGTTGCGCCCCGATTATGACCGCTACCCCGTGCACGAACGCAACCTCTCAATCTCCACCGACAAGATTTTTCGCGCATCGGGCGGTTCAATATGCTTCAGCAATACGATATCGGGTCTGAGGCTGTTTGTGGAGATTGGCAACGAGTGCTGATGGTGTGTAACGGCATAGTACAAAATTAATGGCGGCCACGTGGCCGCCATTAATTTTGCTGTGTCACCAGAACTTGTTGTGCTCAGCACTATATTCAAAGCCCACAGAGCGTAGTTTCTCTTCCAGTTCTGTGCGGTCGACGTCAAGGTCGGCACATAGTTCGTCAAGCGATGCGTATCGGTCGCGCAAGTACATATTTACAGTGCTGAATAGCATCATCGGGTCATTTGGCAGTTCCATATACGAAGTGTTCTTTTTTACCGTTATTCTTCAACTATCGTCTCAATGGCCTCAAAGAATCCTTCAATGCCACCTTCCAGTTCGTTTGCAAAGTTCTCCATCTTCTTGCCCCATTTGTTCAAGGTCCTTTTTGTCATATAACCTTTGATGCGGCCTTTCTGACGTGCAAACTCCTTGAGTTCTTCTTTATCACGTTCCTTCTTCTCGAACTCTGCTTTAAGTTTTATATATTCCTGGTTGACCTTCTCCCAATCTTCGTCGGTGTATGACTCGTGGCTCTTTTCAACCTTGTCGGCCAACTTCTTCAGCTTTTCGACAGGGCTCTTTGGAGTGCAGGCAAAAAGTGTTGCTGATGCAAAAATAGTTACTAGTAGAAGCAGTAGTCTTTTCATCTTTATTCTGGTTTAGTCCTCTTTGACAGTTACAAATGTAGTCAAAAGCAACTTAAGTGCAAAATCTGTGATGGATATTATAAAAGCCGCCTGCAAAATGCAAGCGGCTTTTGTTGTCGTTTAAGGATGTTTTTTATTTCACCTCCTCGAACTCGGCGTCCTGAACGTCATCGCTCTGCTGCTGGCTGCTGCTCTGCTGCTGACCGCCCTGTGCACCCTGTGCGCCCTGAGCACCGCTCTGTGCGTACATCTCGGCACTTGCTGTCTGCCAAGCGTTGTTCAGCTCTGCCATTGCTGCGTCGATGCCTGCGAGGTCCTGTGCCTTGTGAGCCTCCTCGAGCTTCTGCACTGCAGCCTCGATTGGAGCCTTCTTGTCGGCAGGAATCTTGTCACCGAGCTCGTTCAACTGGTTCTTTGTCTGGAATACCATAGAGTCGGCCTGGTTGAGCTTGTCAATCTTCTCGCGCTCCTTCTTGTCGGCATCGGCATTTGCCTCGGCCTCCTGCTTCATACGCTCGATTTCCTCCTTGCTCAAACCTGATGATGCCTCGATGCGGATTGCCTGCTCCTTGCCGGTAGCTTTGTCCTTTGCCGATACCTTGAGGATACCGTTTGCATCGATGTCGAATGTCACCTCAATCTGTGGAACACCGCGGCGTGCAGGTGCAATGCCTGTGAGGTTGAACTGGCCGATAGACTTGTTCTGGTTTGCCATCGGGCGCTCGCCCTGGAGCACGTGGATGGTAACCTCGGTCTGGTTGTCGGCAGCTGTAGAGAATGTCTCGCTCTTCTTGCAAGGGATTGTTGTGTTGGCATCGATGAGCTTTGTCATTACGCCGCCAAGTGTCTCGATACCCATTGAAAGTGGAGTAACGTCGAGCAATACGATGTCACCTACACCGCCCTCGTTGTTGAGGATAGCACCCTGGATGGCTGCACCCACTGCAACAACCTCGTCGGGGTTAACGCCCTTTGACGGAGCCTTGCCGAAGAAATCCTCAACCACCTTCTGAACGGCCGGGATACGTGTTGAACCACCTACGAGGATAACCTCGTCGATGTCGGCGTTGTTCAAACCTGCGTCGCTCATTGCCTTCTTGCAAGGCTCAAGGCAAGCCTGGATGAGGTTGTGTGCCAATGACTCGAACTTTGCACGTGTCAAAGTCTTTACAAGGTGCTTTGGCATACCGTTAACTGCAGTGATATAAGGGAGGTTAATCTCTGTTGATGTTGTTGATGACAACTCAATCTTTGCCTTCTCGGCAGCCTCTTTCAAACGCTGGAGTGCCATTGGGTCGGCTGTTAGGTCTGCACCCTCCTCGGCCTTGAACTCGCTTGCAAGCCAGTCGATGATAACCTGGTCGAAGTCGTCACCACCAAGGTGTGTGTCACCGTTTGTTGAGAGAACCTCGAACACACCGCCACCGAACTCAAGGATTGAGATATCGAATGTACCGCCACCGAGGTCGAACACTGCAATCTTCATATCCTTGTTCGACTTGTCTACGCCGTATGCAAGAGCTGCGGCTGTAGGCTCGTTCACGATACGCTTAACCTCAAGGCCTGCAATCTGACCGGCCTCCTTTGTTGCCTGGCGCTGGCTGTCGCTGAAGTAGGCAGGAACTGTGATGACAGCCTCTGTTACCTCCTGACCAAGATACTCCTCGGCGGTCTTCTTCATCTTCTGAAGAACCATTGCCGAAATCTCCTGTGGAGTGTAGAGACGGCCGTCGATGTCAACGCGTGGCATATTGTTCTCCTCAACTACTTTGTAAGGAACGCGTGAAATCTCCTTGCTTACCTGTGCCCAGTTCTCACCCATAAAACGCTTGATAGAGAAGATTGTGCGCTGTGGGTTTGTCACAGCCTGACGCTTTGCAGGGTCGCCGATTTTGCGCTCGCCGTTGTTGTCGAAAGCGACAATTGACGGAGTGGTGCGCTTGCCCTCGCTGTTTGTGATTACTACAGGCTCGTTGCCCTCAAAAACTGCAACACAAGAGTTTGTTGTACCCAAGTCGATACCAATAATTTTTCCCATAATTCTTATTTTTTTATTTATTATTAATCGTGTTTACTTGCAGCTGCCTTGCAGCCGCTTCTGCTAAATATTAAACAAAGTGCGTGCCAAAGGGTTTTGGATGAATTCCTTTTGTCACACTCTGCTTTTGTGACACTGTTTTCTGCCAAATGAAAAGGAATTGTGTGACATTGTGTCATATTTTGCAGCTTTCCCTGTCTGTGTCGTGTGTTTGAGTGTGTCCGACTATGGAGAAAGAACCTTTCTTTTGCCGATTCTTTTTTGACTTTTTTTATTAAAAGTAATTATAGGTGTGTGCGCACCGTTGCATTTCTGTTTTTTTTGTATTACTTTTGTAAGAAGTTGTTTTGAATTTATGTCCTTGAACTTTTTATAGGTCTTTTTTCGAATGTTTTTTCTTTTTTCAAAGGCGCATAGCGGGCTATGTAATTGCGAAAAAGGGAAAAACAGGCAAAATAGAGCATAAAAAGGCAAGCACAACTCGCGTATAATGTAATATTGTTTTTGAAAGAAATTAAAACAACTTCTAATAATGTACATTGCGCAGTATACGCCGTGCGGTGTGCTGGTGAAATGAAATAGTAATAATTAAGATATTTATCAACTTTTAATCGTTTAGTAAAATGGGAAGAGTTCTGATTATAGGAGCCGGAGGCGTGGCTACTGTTGCGGCACATAAGGTGTGCCAGAATACGGAAGTGTTCACCGAAATAATGATTGCCAGCCGTACAAAAAAGAAGTGCGACGCTTTGGCTGACGTGCTCAACAAGAAGTACGGAACAAACGTGCAGACAGCGCAGGTGGATGCAGACAGTGTGGAGCAGCTTGTGGAACTGCTTGGCTCATACAAACCCGATATCGTGATGAACCTGGCCTTGCCTTATCAGGACCTTACAATTATGGAGGCTTGTCTGCAGACCGGTTGCAACTATCTGGATACCGCCAACTATGAACCCAAGGATGAGGCTCACTTCGAGTACAGTTGGCAGTGGGCTTATCGCGAACGTTTCGAGAAAGCCGGTCTTTGCGCCATTTTGGGTTGTGGATTCGACCCTGGCGTGACCAGTGTGTTTACCGCTTATGCTGCAAAGCACTATTTCGACGAGATTCACTACCTTGATATCGTTGACTGCAATGCCGGTAACCACCACAAGGCATTCGCTACCAATTTCAATCCCGAAATCAATATCCGTGAAATTACCCAGAAGGGACTTTATTATGAGAATGGAAAGTATATTGAGACTGAACCAATGGAGATTCATCAGCCATTGAACTATCCCAACATCGGTCCGCGCGAAAGCTATCTTTTGCACCACGAGGAGATTGAAAGTCTTGTAATCAACTTCCCGACCATAAAGCGTGCCCGTTTCTGGATGACCTTCGGCCAGCAGTATCTGACCTATTTGGATGTGATTCAGAATATAGGTATGAGCCGCATTGATGAGGTTGAGTACAAGGCGCCAAAGGCCGACGGTACCGGCGAAGAGGTGGTGAAGATTGTTCCTTTGCAGTTCCTCAAGGCTGTGCTTCCCAACCCACAGGATTTGGGCGAGAACTACGAGGGTGAGACATCTATCGGCTGCCGCATCCGTGGTATCAAGGATGGCCAGGAGCATACATACTATGTATATAACAACTGTAGCCACGAGGAGGCATACAAGGAGACCGGTATGCAGGGCGTGAGCTACACGACAGGTGTTCCTGCAATGATTGGTGCGATGATGTTCTTCAAGGGCATCTGGCGCAAGCCCGGTGTCTGGAACGTGGAGCAGTTCGACCCGGATCCGTTTATGGAGCAGCTCAATAAGCAGGGATTGCCTTGGCACGAGGAATTTGATAAGGATTTGGAGTTGTAATTAGAGAATGACTAAAAGGTGAATTTGGTGAATACCAAACTTGGTTGTGCCTGTTGTAGAACATTAAAGAACTTTGTGTTTCACTCGTTGGCACAAGTTTTGGACTTCATCTTTTTATTCATCCTCCATTAAAAATAATTGAAAATGGCAAAGAAAGAAGAACTTGACAACATCGCGGGCAACGAAAAGTTGCGTGCCTTGCAGGCTGCGATGGACAAGATAGAGAAGAACTTCGGCAAGGGTTCTATTATGAAACTTGGCGATGATAATTTTGAGGATGTCGATGTCATTCCAACCGGTTCGGTCGGCTTGAACGCGGCGCTTGGTGTGGGCGGTTACCCACGTGGACGTATAATTGAAATCTACGGTCCCGAGTCATCTGGTAAGACAACGCTTGCAATACACGCTATTGCCGAGGCACAGAGAATGGGTGGCATTGCTGCCATCATTGATGCCGAGCACGCTTTTGACCGTTTCTATGCACAGAAACTCGGTGTGGACATTGACAACCTTTTGATTTCGCAGCCCGATTGCGGTGAGCAGGCTCTGGAGATTGCCGAGCAGCTCATTCGTTCATCGGCTATCGATATCATCGTAATCGACTCCGTTGCGGCGCTTACTCCAAAGGCCGAGATTGAGGGCGAGATGGGTGACAACAAGGTGGGTTTGCAGGCGCGTCTTATGTCACAGGCTTTGCGTAAGCTCACATCGGCAATCAGCAAGACAAAGACAACCTGTATCTTCATTAACCAGTTGCGTGAGAAGATTGGTGTAATGTTCGGTAACCCCGAGACTACAACCGGCGGTAACGCATTGAAGTTCTATTCATCGGTCCGTTTGGATATCCGTCGCGTGAGCCAGTTGAAGGATGGCGAGGATGCCATCGGTAACTCTGTCCGCGTGAAGGTTGTAAAGAACAAGGTGGCACCTCCGTTCCGCAAGGCCGAGTTTGATATTATGTTCGGCGAGGGTATCTCACGTACAGGTGAAATCGTTGACTTGGGTGTACAGTATGGCATAATCAAGAAGAGCGGTTCGTTCTTCAGTTATAATGATACCAAGCTGGCCCAGGGACGCGACCGCACAAAGGCACTCATTGCCGATAATCCTGAACTTGCCGAGGAACTCGAGGCAAAGATTGCCGAGGCTATCAAGGGTAATCTGGAGACTGTGGCAGAGTAAAAACAATAATAAAACTATTTTTATACTATGAAGAAAAATCTTTTATTGGCAGCGCTTGCCTTTGCGGGCTTTGGCGCAGTGGCACAGGAGGCTGCTCCTGAATTTACCGTTGTGAAGGAGAACCCTATCACAAGCATCAAGAACCAAAACCAGGCAGGTACCTGCTGGTGCTATTCATCATTGGCTTTCATCGAGTCAGAGCTTTTGCGTATGGGCAAGGGCGAGTATGATTTCTCTGAAATGTTCATCGTTCACAACACTTACCTCGACCGCGCCGACAAGGCTGTCCGCACTCACGGTGATATCTCTTTTTCACAGGGTGGCTCGTTCTACGATGTAATCTACGGTATGGAGACATTCGGTCTTGTTCCCGAGGCTGAGATGCGTCCCGGTGTGATGTATGGCAAGGAACTCAGCAACCACAACGAGCTTTCAGCAGTGAGCGATGCTGTAGTTGCTGCTATTGCCAAGGGAAAGCACCGCAGTTTGCAGGTAGACTCCGAGGGTCAGCCACTCTGGAAGAAGGCTGTTGAGGCTGTTCACGATATCTATCTTGGCAAGCGTCCCGAGAAGTTTACATACAACGGCAAGGAGTACACTCCAAAATCATTCTATGAGTCTTTGGGTTTGAATGCAGAGGATTATATCTCTTTGACATCTTACACACACCACCCATTCTACAAGCCATTCGTTCTTGAGATTCAGGACAACTGGCGTTGGGCCCAGTCATATAACCTTCCAATCGATGAGTTTATGCAGGTGTTTGACAATGCCATTATGGAGGGTTATACCATTGCTTGGGGTAGCGACGTGAGCGAGAAGGGCTTTACACGCGACGGTAAGGCTTATATGCCCGATGCTGCAAAGAGCGCCGACCTCGAGGGTTCCGATATGGCAAAGTGGCTCAAGTTGAGCGAGGAGGAGAAGAAGAACACTCCAAAGCCATCGACCGAGAAATGGTGTACACAGGAGGAGCGTCAGATTGCATACGATAACTGGGAAACAACAGACGACCACGGTATGCAGATTTTCGGTATTGCAAAGGACCAGGATGGTGTTGAGTACTATATGGTGAAGAACTCTTGGGGTGAGGCCGGTACTTATAAGGGTATCTGGTATGCTTCAAAGGCTTTTGCACGCTACAAGACAATGAATATTGTTGTTCACAAGAATGCAATTCCAAAGGAAATCCGCAAGAAATTGGGTATCAAGTAAAATTTCTCACTAATAGGTGAATATTATTCATCTCTTACCAAAAGGGGCTGCTAAAAAATAGCAAGCCTCTTTTTTTGTTATGGAAAATGTTCGTTTTGCATATTTTTTACATAATCAATGCTCTTTTTATAATAACTTTTCCGTATCTTTACAGATTGAGAGAATTATCTTGCGCTAGGTGTGGCGTTTTTGCACCTATGTATGCCCGCAACTCTGTTCTGAGACGGTTTGTGTTGCGTTGTGAACGGCTGTTTGTTTATGAACGGTGTGGACATTGCAACTGTTAATGGAGATGGTTCTCGCCTTTCAAAGAAAAAATAAAATAATATATATGGGACAGAAATGGAAATATGAACCTCTAACACCCGAGCAGGGCGACATTGCTGCAAGGCTGTCGGCCGAGCTGGAACTTAGCCCTGTGCTGTGCTCGTTGTTGGTGAAGCGGGGAATCACTTCTGTTGCCGAAGCAAGGAACTTTTTCCGCCCCAAGCTTAGCCAATTGCACAATCCGTTCCTGATGAATGATATGGATGTTGCCGTGCGGCGCCTTAATAAAGCTCTAGGAAAAAAAGAGCGCATACTCATCTATGGCGATTATGATGTCGATGGCACCACGGCAGTAGCTTTGGTCTATAAGTTTCTGCAACAGTTCTCGTCTAATATAGACTATTATATCCCCGACCGTAACGAGGACGGCTATGGTATCTCCAAACGTGGCGTAGACTATGCCCACTCAACCGATGTTAAGCTCATTATTGTGCTTGACTGTGGTATCAAGGCTGTCGAGGAGATTGCGTATGCAAAGTCGTTGGGTATCGATTTCATCGTGTGCGACCATCACGTTCCCGATGAGCAGTTGCCCTGTGCTGTTGCTATATTGAATCCGAAATTGGCCGGTTCAACCTATCCCTATCCGCACCTGTCAGGTTGTGGTGTCGGTTTCAAGTTTATGCAGGCCTTTGCTATGGATAACGGCATACCTGCCGACCAACTATACTCCTTGCTCGACCTTGTAGCAGTGAGCATAGCGTCCGACCTTGTGCCAATAATGGGCGAGAACCGCATTCTTGCCTGTCACGGTATAAAGCAACTCAACCACAGCCCCAGTATCGGTCTCAAGGCCATTATCAATGTCTGCGGTCTTAACGAGAAAGAGATTGGCATCAATGATATAATATTCAAGATAGGGCCTCGCATCAATGCATCAGGGCGAGTGCAGCAGGGAAAAGTTGCTGTTGATTTGCTCATTGAGAACAATCTCAAGGCGGCCCTTGAGATGAGCTATCAGATAAACGAGATGAACGAGGCGCGCAAGGAGCTTGACAAGAGTATGACCGAGGAGGCCAATCGCATTGTAGAAGGGCTTGAGAGTTTTGACGAGCGTCGTGCAATCGTAATCTTCAATCCCGACTGGCATCGTGGAGTGATTGGCATTGTGGCCTCCCGTCTCACCGAGGTGTATCACCGTCCGGCGGTGGTAATCACCTGCACCGGTGAACTTGCAACCGGCTCGGCACGCTCCGTAACAGGTTTCGATGTCTACAAGGCGATGGAGAGCTGCCGTGACCTGCTTGATAATTTCGGTGGTCACACATACGCTGCCGGTTTCTCGCTCAAAGTCGAGAATATCGAGGCTTTCGCAAAGCGTTTCGAGGATTTTGTGTCCGACAATATACTGCCCGAGCAGACAGCACCTGTCATTGAAATTGATGCCGAATTGGAGTTTCAGCAGATAACACGTCGTTTCTTCAACGAACTCAAGAAGTTTGCACCTCACGGCCCCGAGAATGCCAAACCCATCTTCTGCACACGCAATGTGTGCGACTATGGAACAAGCAAGGTTGTGGGCCGTCGTCAGGAGCACATCAAGCTCGAACTTGTAGACAACAAATCGAACACCATTCTCAACGGTATTGCTTTCGGACAGAGCCGTCAGGCAAAATACATAAAATCGAAGCAGTCTTTCGATATCTGTTACACTCTCGAGGATAATGCCTACAAGCACGGCGAGGTGCAGTTGCAGATTGAGAGTATCAACACGAAGATTACACGATAGTTGCTGATGAAATATCGCGAGATACTCAAGACGTATTGGGGGTATGACGATTTTCGCGGCATACAGCGCGATATAATCGAAAGCATAGGCCGTGGGCAGGATACCCTCGGCCTTATGCCCACCGGTGGTGGCAAGAGTATAACCTTTCAAGTGCCCACACTTGCCGGTGATGGTTTGTGTATTGTGGTCACACCGCTCATTGCCCTTATGAAAGACCAGGTTGCCAACCTGCGCAGCCGTGGCATAAAAGCCCTGTCCATACACACCGGAATGAAGACGAGTGAGGTTGTCACCGCGCTCGAGAATTGCATCTTTGGCGATTATAAATTCCTTTATATATCACCCGAACGCATTGGCTCGGAACTTTTTCTCAAAAAGATAAAACGCGTCAATGTGCAGCTCATAACTGTCGACGAGGCGCACTGCATCTCACAATGGGGGCACGACTTCCGCCCTGCCTACAGGCGCATAAGTGAGTTGCGCGACCTCTTTCCCAATGCACCCTTGCTTGCGCTGACGGCAACCGCCACCCCCGAGGTCGTCGATGACATACAGCAACAGCTCCGTTTCCGTGAGAAGAACTGCTACCGTATGAGTTTCGGGCGCAAGAATCTTGCATACGTTGTGCGTAACACCGAGAATAAGCCGGCCGAACTGTTGCACATCCTGCAGCGTGTTCCGGGTTCGGCAATCGTCTACACACTCAACCGCAAGAAAACAAAAGAGGTATGTGAATTCCTCACAGCCAATGGTGTAACTGCCGAATACTATCACGCCGGGCTCTCGCCCGAGAGCAAGGACGCCAAGGAAGAGGCGTGGAAGAGTGGAAAGTCTCGTGTGATGGTCTCAACCAATGCCTTCGGAATGGGAATAGACAAACCCGATGTCCGCCTGGTGGTGCATATTGACCTCCCAAGCTCCATCGAGGCCTATTTTCAAGAGGCCGGCCGTGCCGGTCGTGACGGCGAAAAGGCCTACGCTGTTACGCTCTTCAGTCGAATCGACAAGCAGATAGTCTCGCGCCGCCTCTCCGACAACTATCCGCCACAGGATTTCATTCGCGAGGTCTATGACGAGATATGCTACTACTATAATATGGCGTTGGGCGATGGGCTCGACTGCACGTTCGAGTTCTCTTTGGGCGACTTCTGCAAGAAGTATCACCGTCCCACGTTGCAGACCGACAGTGCCCTGCGCTTGCTCACCCGTATGGGGTACATCGAGTATGTCGAGGAGATGGAGTATGCTTCGCGTGTTCGCTTCGTTGTCGACAAGGATGCTCTCTATCGTTTCAAAGGGCTTCCGGCCGACTATGAACTGCTGATAAATGCAATATTGCGCAATTATAGCGGTTTGTTCAGCGACTTTGCCTTCATTGACGAACGTTACCTCTCGCGCGTGACAAAGCTCTCGCGTCACCGAATGTATGAAATACTTGTGTCGCTTCACAGCAAGCGTCTTGTGCAGTATGCACCTTCAAAAAAGTGTCCGATAATAACCTTTACACGTCATCGTGTCCTTGGTAGCGATTTACGTTTTGAGCGTGCTGTGTACGACGAGCGTAGAGCAATCTTCGGTGACAGGCTGAATGCTGTCATTGCGTATGCCACAGGCAACGACAAATGTCGTAGCAAGGTGTTGCTCGAGTATTTTGGTGAGAAAAACTCAACGGCTTGTGGCTGTTGTGATGTCTGTGTGAATGAACGTGCTCGTGACGCAGCAGTAGAACAGTCAGTGCCACAAGAGGGTATTATGCGCATACTTGCCGATGGCGGGATGCATTCACTTGGCGAACTCGATGCTTTGGGGCTCACCCGCGCCGAGATGAAATCCCTGTTGCGCGAATTGTGTGACGAAGAGAAGATAACCATCGATGGTGATAAAATAAAACTGAATAAATGATACAACTATGATAACATTCCTTGTATGCCTTGCGGCACTTGTGGCTTCCTATTTTACATACGGTAAATACCTTGAAAAAGTATGTGGCATAAATCCCGGCAATACCGTACCATCGCAGACAATGTACGATGGCGTGGATTACCTTCCCCTGCCACGTTGGAAGGTCTTTTTAATCCAATTGCTCAACATTGCCGGCCTTGGCCCAATCTTCGGTGCTCTGCTTGGTGCGGCCTATGGCCCTGTTGCGTTCCTGTGGATTACGCTTGGTGGCATATTTATGGGTGCTATGCACGATTTTGTCGCAGGTGTCATTTCGTTGAAGAATAACGGTCTGAGCCTGCCCGAAATCATAGGCAAGTATCTTGGCAACGGCACAAAGCGGTTTATGCGCATATTCTCTTTCCTGCTTATGGTGCTTGTGGGTGCTGTGTTTATGTCTCAGCCGGCTGAGCTCATTGCGTCGAATATATCGCTGCCGGCGCTCGAGGTCACAGCTTTTGGTACAACAACGTGGGAGCTGTTTGTCGTGCTTGGTGTCATATTGATTTATTACATACTTGCCACACTGTTGCCCATTGACAAGATAATAGGCCGTTTCTATCCGTTGTTCGGTATTGCACTGCTTGTTATGGCATTGAGCATTCTCTTTATACTGTTGACAAAGAGCGCTGTCTATCCGATACCGGAGCTTACCTCACTCGACAACTGCATTGCCGAACCGCAGAGATTTCCCATTGTACCGATGCTCTTTACCACCATTGCCTGTGGTGCATTGTCGGGTTTCCACGCTACTCAATCGCCAATGATGGCACGCTGTATGACTAACGAGAAACAGGCGCGCAGCATTTTTTATGGCGCTATGATAGCCGAGAGTATCATTGCGCTCATCTGGGCTGCCATTGGTATGGCATTCTGGGGTGGAGTAGAGGGACTCAACGCTGCCATTGCCGAGTATGGTGGCAGTGCAGCAAAAATGGTCGATATTATAACAGAAACAACACTTGGCTCGGCGGTGGCAGCTTGCGTTCTTGTTGGCGTGGTGGGGTGTGCTGTCACTTCGGGCGACACGGCATTCCGTTGCGCAAGGCTCATTGTCTCGGATATGTTCGGCATCTCGCAGAAGAACCTGATGAAGAGGGTCCTTGTGTCGCTGCCATTGTTTGTAGTGGCGCTTTTCATTATCTTCGCCTTGCCGTTCCAGACAATTTGGAGCTACTTTGCGTGGTGCAACCAGACACTGGCTGTGCTCACCCTGTGGTGCATTACAGTGTATCTTTTCCGCATTAAAAAACCGGTTATCATAGGCTTTGTGCCGGCGTTGATAATGACATACGTCTGCTCCTCATATATTTTTGTTTCGCCAATGATGTTCGGTATGGAAAATCGCATTTTGGCTTATCTCTTTGGTGGTGTGCTTACTGTGGTTATAGCAGTGGCAGCGTGCATCAGGATGCGTAGATATTGATATTTTGTAAAGGATTTATCTTGATGTCAAAAATTACGGTAACTCTGAAAATACTTTCTATTTTCTTGCCTGCATTATTGTTTGGAGCAGATTTGTTTGCCCAGGATTATGATTATGTAGGTACAGGGTTGCCGGTCTGTCATATAACCACAAAGGATGGGGCTGTCATTTCTTCTAAAGAGCATTATCTGCCTGCTTCAATCAAGATAATCCATAATGAAATACAACTGTTGCCCGAAACCGAAATTGAAATCAGAGTAAGGGGCAACGCAACATCCAATTACCCCAAGAAACCATACAAAATAAAATTCAATAGAAGGATATCTCCACTTCTGGGAATGAGTAAAGATAAGTCATTCGTGCTTTTGGCTAATTACACCGATCGCTCATTGATGAATACCGCTATAGGTTTCAAGATTGGTACTATACTTGATAACGGTTGGGTTCCCGATAGCGAATTTATTGAGCTTGTCATTAACGGAGAGTACCTTGGCAATTATCAATTGGCCGAGGATGTAAGGCGGGGAAAATCAAGGGTCGATGTTGATGCCAGTGGTTTCCTCATAGAATTTGATTTTGATTATAAAAGTTCCCTTAATTATTTTTCCACCGATTACAACAATTGGTTTTTCAGTTTCAAATACCCCGATGATGACGAGATGCTTGAAAGTAATTTCAATGATGCAAGATTTTATGAATAGGTTTGAGTCTGTCCTTTATTCAAGTGATTTTGCCGTGTCGCGCGCCTATACAAATCTCATAGATGAGGAATCCTTTGCCAAATGGTACTATCACAAGAACCTCCTGCAGATGGATGAATGTAACAGATACTATCTGAAGAACGATGATACCGAAGATACAAAACTGAAAATGGGGCCTTTGTGGGATTTCGAATGGTGTTTGGCAAACGCCGGTAATCGTATGTACCCAACTCACTATCTTGAAAATAAATTATATTTTGAGCAGATATGCAAGGATGACGTTTTTATGGGTCGGGTTGCCTTGGTTCACGCCAAATATGGCGAACAGATATACTCTGAGATAATCTCCTATTATGATATATTGTCTGATTCGTTGAGGAAATCCCAGGCAGAAAACTTTAAACGATGGGATATATTGGATAAGCCGATAGCACTTGCAACACATCCTTTAGGAAGTTGGGAAAAAGAGGTGGAGTGCTCTAAAAAGTTTTTTATTGCACATTATAAATGGCTTGATTCCTTATTGTCTGAATATCTTGACAATACGTCGGTCGCAGGCCCGGGTGTTGATGTAATGCCGGGTGATATTGATATCTCCGATGGTATATACAATATTATGGGGCAAAAGATAGACGGAATTCCAACCGCCCCGGGAATATATATAGTAAATGGGAAGAGATATACCTTGTCCTATTTGCTGGAACAGATTGAAAACTCTTCCTTTCGGTGATACTCCTTTCCCGATTGCAATAAATAAAAAATGACATCAACCGCAAAAGGGTTGATGTCATTTTTTATTTTAAAAGTACAATTACTTGTTTGCTTCGCGCATTTTCTCAGCAGCCTTGTTCTGCTTCTCAATCTTCTTAGCTGTTGCCTTAGCCTCTTTCTCTGCAACCTTTGCAGCCTTTGCCTCAGCCTTAGCCTGCGCCTTGTTTCCTGCACCCTTAGCGCCAGCCTCTTTCACAGCAGCCTTACCTGGAGCTGCCTTAGCACCTGCGCCCTTAGCACCTGCAACCTTGATAGCCTCCTTAGCACCGGCACCCTTAACAGCAGCCTTGCCTGGAGCAGCTTTTGCACCTGCAGCCTTGCCACAAGCCTCTTTCTCGGCAGCTCTTGCACCTGCAGCCTTAGGACCTGCGAGCTTTATAGCCTCTTTTGGACCGGCCTCTCTCTTTGCAGCCTTGCCACAAGCCTCTTTCTTTGCAGCCATTGGACCTGCAGCCTTAGGACCTGCGAGCTTAACAGCCTCTTTTGCACCGGCACCCTTAACAGCAGCCTTTGGACCGGCAGCAGCATTTACACATTTCTCGCACTTTACTTCTTTCTCTGTAGCATCCTGAGCATTAACTGTTGCGGCGATAGCAACAACCAACGCGAACATCAAAAATTTAAATTTCATAATTATTTATATATTGTTAAAAAGTATATTCTTCAAACGTTAAAAAACGTTTATTTTTTTAATGGAGCGCGAAATTACTTCTTTTTAACAATATTGCAAAGAGATTGCCGTGAAAATATGTATAATTGATGAAAAAAGTTATAAAATGAACGGTTTTTATAACTTTTTGTTGCTGATTTATTGCGGTTAACCTTTTTTGTTCGGATTTTTACAAGAGAGGTTGGCTTGTGAATGCCGGAATTTGATTTATCCTCTCCATTTGCCGCGGGTGAAGTCGGGTATTTCAACAGGTGCCCCGCCATTGTTTGCCGATGTATCTGTCAACTCTACAAGGCAACTCCATAGTGCAGCATCATAGACATTCATATCCAATGGCAATCCATTGCGCAGGCAGTGTATCAGGCGGCAGTCCATAGCATAGTCAATCCAGCGGCGGCCACAAAGTTCTGTACCGCGCTCCTTATATTCGGCAACAAACGGGTGCTTGTACTTTTCTGTGATTTCCTCACAGGCACCACCTGTCAACACTTGTTCGCTGTCCGGCGCAAAGGCATACATTGGTACAGGATATTTCTGTGCAAACCCCTCTGTTCCGCTCACAAGGAACGCACGGCTGTAGGGGCGTGGCAACGAGATGCAGTGCTGCACAAGAATAGTCTTTCCCTTTTCGGTAGTGATTAGCGAACTGTTCATTGTACCGTTCAATCCCTCTCTGTCGCCAACGCGCATTGATGATACCGAGACAATGCTCTTCATCCTGTCGCCACGGTTGATGTCCATTGCAAGTGCAATAGGGCCAAGGCCGTGTGTGGGGTAGGGATTTCCGTTGTGCCGGCTCATAAACTCTACCTGCCAGTTGCTCCATTTGCGTTCGCCGTTGTCGTTGGATGATATGCGTTCGCGCAGGTCGTGCAGATAAGAGCCCTCGGCGTGTATTATCTCACCCAGAACACCCTGCTTTGCCATATTGATAGTGCATAGCTCAAACTCGTCGTAGCAACAATTCTCCAACATAATGCAATGGCGTCTTGTCTGCTCTGCGGTGTCGACAAGTCTCCAACAATCGGCAACGGTTGTTGCTGCGGGAACCTCGGTGGCAACGTGCTTGCCTTTTTGCATAGCATATACAGCAATGTCGGCGTGGCTTGCCCAATCGGTGCAAATATATATAAGGTCAATATCGGGCTGTTCGCACAGCTGCTTCCACCCGTCCCTTCCGGTGAATGTCGCGGGTGTTGTGCACCCATACTCCGTCACGATGTCTATAGCTTCTTTTATGTTCTCGTCTACAAGGTCGCACAAAGCAACAACTTCACATCCGTCGATGTGCATCATACGGTGCACGGCACGCTTTGCGCGCACGCCAAGCCCCACGAAACCTATTCTCACACACTCTATAGGTTCGCATCTTAAATGCAGGGCATTCTTCTGTATGTCGTTGCTTTTGTCCATCCTTTTACTATTTGCGTTTGCAAAGAAACAAAAAATGTATCGGCTTTCAAAGTTTATTGTACGAATTAACTCCGTTTTATAAACTTCTTAATATCTCTTTCGCTACTTTGTTGCCGGCTCTTGCCGCTTCGTAGTAGAGGTCTTTTGCAAGTCGTTTGTCGCGCGACACACCTTTTCCTTCATAGTAATAATCGGCCATACGTCTTGTACCCTCGTGGTTGCCTGCTTCGGACAACATTTTGGCATATTTATATGCCTCCTTGTAACTCTTTTCTGCGTCAAGTTTTTCAAAGATATAAATCATAGCCTTTTCATTGCCAAGCTCGGCCGCAGCCTCCATATATTGGCGGGCATCTTCGCCGTCGGCAATCAGGAGTTCGGCATACTCAAACAGGGCGGTGGGCTCCTGCAGCTCGGCGGCGCGTTTCAGCAGCGTCTTGCTTTTTCCGTTATCCTGTTCCACAATCCTGCCATCGCGGTAGCGGTGCGACATCTCAAGCAGTGCACGCGGCTCTTCGTTGGCAGCAGCCGTTTCATACCAATGATGTGCAAGGGAGTCGTTGCGTTCTATTATATCTCCACGCTCAAGAGCCTCTGCAAGGTCAAATTGTGCAGTGTTATATCCGCGTTTCGCTGCTTCCAGCAGGAACTTCATTGATGCTTCGGGGTTCTTGCTCACACCCTTGCCGTCACGGTAGCATAGCGATACGTAATACATTGCCGGCGGATACTTATATTGCACAAGCTCGGCAAATATGGTTACGGCATCCCTGTAATTCCCTTTGTTGAAGTATATTACACCTTTCTCGTGCTCCCAGGCACAGGCAGCTTCCTCCTCGGCGCTCAGTGTCCGCTCTTTCTGTTCGGCAGGCCTGTTCTGCACCTGTGTATCTTTGTTTTGCCGGGCCTTTGCATTTATTCTGGTTGTCGTCACATCGTCATTGCAGTAGAGCGATGTTCCGTCGCGCCCGGCAACGTCAACAACGATATTGCTGCAGTTGTTTGTGTTGTACAGTTCAATCACAGCCTCTCCCTTGTCATTTATCTCAATCTCGGGTACCCAGATGAGTGTTCGGCGGTAATCATCCTGTCGTGGCTGCATCCTACTGTAGTCGGGTGAGTAAAACTCCTTGCTCTCGCTGTATCCCTGTACCGACGTGTAGCGCAGTGAGCTGCCTGTAGCCGCAAATTCTGGCACAATGGTCCTGTCTCGCTCACCCTCCTTGTATGGTATCAGACAGGCAACATAGTTGGGGTGCATCGGGTAGCTTATTCCCCCGCCTCCGGCCTCTCTTATGGCGCTGTGGAAACGGTGGCTCTCGGGGCAACCGTCAATGCCATTGCCGGCATACAGGTACATCTGCGATAGGAAACCAAGATAGAACTTCTGCATTGCAGTCTTGTTGTCGAGCATATTCGATAGAGGAGCCCAATGGGTATCCCTGTTCTCGAACTGTTCGCGTGTCTTTATGTCGCTGCGTATGACAATCTCCTTGAAGTTTGTCATCTTGTCGGCATCGGGCAGTCCGCGCAGATACTCCTTGTCGGGCTGTGGCACGGTATATGGGCTGTACTCGCCAAGCACCACCATCAGCTGCACCCAGTATGCCCAGTTGTAGTTGTGGCGTTTCATAGCACTTGTCACAACGTCGGCAGCAGTGAGCGTGTGGTCATACTCCTGTTTCTTTGTTATTGGGAAAGCCTCTTTGCCAATGCGCATATTGCCAAGATACTTTGTCATTACACGCTCCGAATCGGCAATTGTTATAATCTGTCCAATGTCGTGTACAATGGTCCTTTCGCCTAAAACAGCGTCTTTGTCATCAACTGTTCCCGGTGTCTCATATACCAAAGCATCGTCCTTAATGTTCTGGTAAATCTCGTCCTCGTAGGTGTTGAAATCATTGAGGAATGTTACATCCTGTGCATACTCCCACTCATCGAGGTAGTTGAACCTCATCTCGCTGTGTGGCGGGCGCTCGTTCACATCCTTCTTGCGTTTCTCAACCACATCCACCGACGACAGCATATACTCGAACGGGTTCATCTTTACAAGGCTGTCGGCCGTGCTCTTTGTCATTGCCGCTCCCAGATGCCGCTCCCAATAGTCGTAGAGGCGGAAATCGGGCGAGTAGTAGCGGTCGAGCGCAAACTGGTACGATATATTCTCGCTGTGCTTGAATGTTGTCTGTGGGCGCAGCGAGGCAATGCGTGTGCCATAGAAATCGTCGAACTCAATCATAAAGCCACCTGTGCTGTCTGTTCGGAACGTTGTGGCCTCTATTCTTCCGCTGTCGCCCTCAATGTCCACACGTGTGAGGTTGTTGGCCTGCGGTGTGAGCTTTGCACTGCCATAGTTGCCGAACTCGCTGCTCGACTGCTTCTGGTAGAACTTGCCTTTGAGCGAAATGCCACGCTCAATGGGCTGCATATTCTCAATTTTGTTGCGTGTGAGCATATGCCAGTTATACGATGTCCATCCGTGGGTGAGCATCAACAGGTCGAGCTGTTCCTTGCGCTTGCTGTTTTTGCTGTCGAAATATTGTGTGGCATTGGGGATATAACCTTTGAGCTCCGAGCCAAGCAACAGATAGCTGTAGAGGTTGTGGCTGTAAGATGTCGCCTGTCGGCCGATTGCATCACTTGCCGAGAGTGAAAGGCTTGCTGTCGGCGGAATGGGCTTGCCGTCATCGCGTGCAACCTTCAGCGTGATTTTCTCGCCCGGCTTTGGCGAGAGGTTATGCGTGTGGTAGCCGTTGGCTGTGATGTGCAGCTTCACCGTCTCGCGGTCGCTTGCCGCCACCGTGTCGTGTGTTACAAAGAACTGACGCTCGGCAAGCGGTGTGTGTTCATTGTTGTATAGCACCACGCGGTTCACACCCTCGGGCAGTTCCTGCTTTGCAATGGTATAGCTCATTGTCCTGTTGCCCGATGCGAACTTCTTGAAGAAACCCATTGCACCGCGGTAGAGTATTACAATGCCAAGTTCGCCCTCATCGGCAAGGTTGTTGGTGGCTGTGATGGTTATGTTGTCACCGCTCTCCGTAACGCTCAGCACCACACCCTCCTTGCTCACCTCGGGCAAGGCAAACTTGTGAGTCCTTGCCTTTCCCTCGCTGTTGGTGATGGTCACCTCGGCACGGTATTTTGACTTGTGATTGGGAGTTATGCAGAACACACCCTTGCCCTCGTGTACCGGCGTGCATTCAAGTAGTTTTACCTCGTTTTCAAATATTGTAATCTTCTCTTCGCCGAAGTTACCCTCTTCGCCGCGTAACTCAAAGGCAACCTTGCTTTCTATGCCCTCTACAAGGTGTCCGCTCTCGGGGAAAAAGTCAAGTGTGGCATCGGGCAAATCCGCGCTCTTCCACTCGCCGCGCTCGTTGTATCCTCTGCGGCGGTCAAGCATATTCTTGAAGTCCCAATTGTCGGCATTCACCTTGTCGAACACCGGGAACACCCTTGTAAACACGGCATCCTTGCCCCAGTTGAGCATATAACGGGTATAGGCGCGCACCTCATAGTAGCCCGACAGCAGCAAAGGGTTCAGTTCAAACTCACCGTGGCACGTGCCGTCGTCGTCGAGCTTGTACTTCTTGGTCTCCACAACATACCCCTCGGGGGCAACAAGCTCAACATACAGCACCTTGCTCAGCGTGCTTGGGCGGTCGTTTGTGCCGAATGTGGTATATGCCTTGAACCACATTGTCTCGCCCAGATAGTAGGCCGTGTTGTCAAAGTGAAGGTACACGCGCTCCTGTTGCATCACCCGGCCCACCTGTATGGCTCTGTAGGCAATGCTGTCTATGTGGCTCTGCGCCATTGTTGCAACGCTGCACAAAATGGCGATAATGTATGTAATGGCTCTTTTTATCATAGTTGGGGGTGGTTGTTTACAAATCTTTGCGAAAATACGCAAAAAAGTGCAAATGCCTGTAGCACTTGCACTTTTTTATGTATTTTATGTTAACTCCAAAGTCCCTTTGGTCAGCTCCTCTATCTTAGAGGAGCGCTATTTGGCGGTTCCCTTTTTTGTTTCAAGGTGCTCCCCTAATGTAGGGGAGCTGTCACTTTATGACTGAGGGGTATGAATAACAAGGATCAGAGATTACCGAGAGCTTGTTTGATAGCAAGAAGAACACGCTCCGGTGCCTCCCAAAATTCGCGGTTTTCAAATCGAATAATTGATATACCTAATGAATTTATATATTCATCCCGGTTTAAATCATATAAATCACCTTGCATAGAATAATGTGCATCTCCGTCAAGTTCTATACAAAGTCGTGCTTTAGGGCAGTAGAAATCCACTATGTATTTGCCAATGGAGTATTGTCTTCTCCATTTAGTACCATCAAGCCTTCCAGCCCTAAGTAATTCCCATAAAGCCGATTCAGTGGGAGTGGGGTTATTGCGTAGTTCTTTTCTCAAACATTTAACGCTTTTATTATTGTATATCCTCTCTTTTTCCATAGATATTTATTCATACTCCTCAGCCCTTTGGTCAGCTCCTCTATCTTAGAGGAGCGCTATTTGGCGAAATCCTTTTTTGTTTCAATGTGCTCCCCTAATGTAGGGGAAAGCTTGTGTCAGCGAGTGAATGAAAATATATTTTCATTCGCAACGAGCGCAACCAAGGTTCGCTGAAAGCAACTGTCACTTTGTGACTGAGGGGTATGGTAATTGATTTTTGTTTTAATTCATACACCTCAGCCGGTTGTACAGCGAACGAAGCCGGTTCAAAGAAGTTACAAGTACATAAGGGCGCGGCTTTGTTCTCCTGTCCAAAAAACAATAAAATTACTTTATCAGCACCTTTTTGCCGCCTACAATGTATATGCCCGGTGCTGTAATCTCATTCAGTTTGCGGCCGCGGAGGTCAAAAATCTCATTGCTCTCTGCTCTTTGCTCTGTTCTCTCCTCAATGCCTGTTGCGTTGCCAACCTCTTCAAGCACCCACAACTCTGCTGCGCTGAATGGTGCATCGCAGTAGGGGTAGTAGCTGTTGGCGTCACCGTCTACCGGGCCCACCTTGAAGTATTGTGAGCCGTTTGTGATGTAGAACTCAGTGTCGTTCTTGTACTCAATGCCGAGCGGTGATTTTGAGCCCTGGTTGCTTGCATCGATGTTCCACTGACGGCAAACGATGTAGTAACCCTCGACCGAAACAATATATACCTTGTCGTCATCGGCTGCCTCAAGTGTGAAAATCTGCCTGTTGTCATCGGCATAATCTGCAAGACCGACAGAGCCTTTCGGGCCTGTAGCATAATTCATATTGTAAGCCTCTATGTTCAGGTATTTGTTCTGTGACACCGATTTTATGCGGTACTGTACCGCAGGTGTTGCAACTTTCTCAACAAGGAAAGCCGATGAGTAGCTGTCGTTCCAGAATGGAGCGTTTGCGCCATCGTAATTGCTTCCGTCGGTTTTCAATACCATATAACCGTAGCAATCCTCGCCCTTGCTTGTGTCATAACCGCGTTTGCCATACCAGGTGAGCAAACCGAAAATCTGCTCGTTGCTGCCGGCCGATACATTTCCGCCGTTTCTCATCTTGGCAAATGTGATGTTTGCCATTGCATCCTTTGTATCCTGCAAACCATCAGTGTCACCACTGTTCTGCAACCAGCTCACACCATTATAGTTCGAGTGGTAAACAAGATATTTGCCATCTGTGGTGGTCAGTGAAACAGTGCCGTCGCCATTCTCCTCGCAAAGGAACTGTGCACTCTCGGGCAACTCCTCCTCGCCGCGTGCAACCATTGCAATGTCGCTGCCGGTATAGTTTAGATAGAAGCGGTTGCCGTTCTTTGCCACCATTGTGATTGTGTATTTTTCTCCGTCTGCCGGCAACTGCACATCTGTAGTGCCAAGATATGTGTCAAGTGCAGTCTCAAGCGCCGCACCGGCTGTTGCAGTGGGGTTCTCCTCGGCTGCTTCAATGGCTGCCTGTAACACTTCGCGTGGAGTTGCGTTGGGGTAACCCACACCTTTCTTCTTCAACAGGTTCTTTGCCTCGGCTACCAATGCGATTGTAGCGTCGCTTGGTTGGTCGGGCAGTTCTTCCAGGTCTTCGCCTTTCAGGACAGAATAACGGTTGTTGGTAATCTGCTCAAGTGTGTATTTCTTGTACACAATTGTGTAGTCGGCGCCGTATGTGCTCTCCTCGTACAGGAATGCAATTGTAGAGTCTTTCTGGAAACACATTGTTGAATATGCCGAACCCATAAATGATGCCTGATGACGGCCGTCCCAGTCCTTTGCAAAGTTCGCAGGGGTGCTGTAGTCGCTTCCCGATGCAAGTTCTTTGTAATAGATACCCACATTTGAGCGTCCGTTTCCGAATGGCACTGACTGCAGAGCCATCCACATCTTAGCGCCGTCCTCATTGCGTACTACGGGGAAAATCATAATCTCACCGTTTGTTGAGTTGCCCTGTGCTACAACGCCGTTGTTGCTGCTGTTTGATGTTGCAACGCTGCCCCAAGAACCTGTCGCAGCCTCCATATTTGTGAAGGTGAAGATGTTGAAAAAGCGTCCTCCGTTGATGCGTGAGCTGATGACAACATTACCGTTTGGCAACTCCTCAACCTTTGGCTCGTCACCACCGCTTGAGATTGGCGCATTCTCAACGCCGCCAAGAACCTTCCAGCTGCCGCCGAAATCATCACTGTAGAGCACAAAGTTGGTGTATGCGTTGTTCTTGTTTCTCAACAATACCGAGCAGTATAGACGGTAGTAGTTGTTTACCTTTACGTAGCGGCTCTGGTGAATTTTTCCCGAACCTACGAACATAGCCTTCGCCTGTCCGTGATTGCTGCTGTTGTCCCACATTGAGTATATTGCCTCGGCAATGTCAACAGGCTCGCTCCAAGTCGCACCGTTGTCCTCGCTGTAGAAACGCGCGATGTTCTGGTGGTTGCTGCGTGTACCGGCCTGAAATGACACGTTACCCGCACAGCTGAGCATAAGTACACGGTTGCTCTCGCGGTCGGCAACTATTGCAGGGTCACCGAAACCAACGTGCATAAAGTCGGGTGAGTTTGCGCCCTGTCCGTTAACGATTGAGAACTTGTTTCCCCAAGTAGCACCATTGTCCTTGCTTATGCGTGCGTGGAGGTCGATACGGCCATAGCTCACGACACCGATGTCCGAGCCGCTGTGACGGTAGTCGGCAGCCGCAATCAGGTCACCGTTCTTTGCCATTGCAATGGCTGGTATGCGGTAGGGGATACCACCGCTCTGTGTCACGAAAATCTCCTGTGAAACCTCGGGCACTCTTGTGTCCTTTTCAATTGTAACAATGAAATTGCTGAATGTTATACCCTTGTTCACACCGTTCTGCACGAACTGGAAAGAGCGTTGTGGATCCGATACATTCACTTTGAACGACTGTTTTGTCGATGTACTTGTGTATGACTTGCCGTCAATTGAAAGGCTGATGGTATGTGTGCCTGTATCGGTGTTCACATAGTCTGCCTGAAGCGAAGTTACCATCCATCCCTGGGGTGCAGTGATGGTGTATGTAGATGATTGTGACTGACCTGAATATCCGGCAATGTAACCGCCCGAAGTAGTCATATTGTTGGCGCTTGTGCCAAGTGAAAAGCCAGCAACAATGCTGCTCTCCCAACGTGAGTGCCAGGTGCCTGCTGAATTGCTGGCAGTGAACTGTCCGTTAGCGGCTGTGATTTCTACATTTGTCTTCTCGCCTTCAACAGTCTCGCCACCGTTGCCGGGTTCTGCAACCTCGGTCTCCTCAATGAGATACTGGCAACCGGTATCGGTGGTGTTTGCACCGTCGCCCCAGTTGTATACCTTGTAGCCCAGGCCGCTCTGTGTCTGGTTGAACTGTACATTACCGCTCACGATGATGCACAAGCCCTCAGTTGAGGCAGCCTTTATCTCCCAACCGCTTGCTGGTGATGCAGCCTGTGTGCGCAATGCAGTGTTGTTGCTGCTCGCTGGTGAAATGTATGTGCCGTCGGCATAGTTCACAATGTCAAGTTTGCCATCGTTTCTTGTCACGAACTTCCATTTTGAAGCGTCGGAAACAGTTGCATTACCTGTCATATCAACATTTGCGCCGTTTGATGTTGCATAGCGGTTATCGCGTTGCGGAGTACACATTGTATAGTATGTGTCGGCTTTTGGCTGGTTTACCTTTGCTGTTGCAAGCGCGGCCTTGAAAGCGTCCAATGCAATGTTCAGCGCAGCTGTCTGCTGTGCACGCTCCTCTTCGCTCTTTTCATCGCCAAGAGTCGCCTCAATCTCTGCAATTACAGCATTCAAGTCGTTTGCCAATGCAGGGCTGTAATAACCGATGCCCTCTCCTGTGTTGTCGGCAATGTATTTCTTTGCATCGCCAATGGCCGAAACCAAAAGGTCACCCACTACATTCATACTCTTGTTTGGTGAGTATATGAGGCCTTCAACGGCATTCTTGCCATCAAGGTCGGTGAGCACGAATGTGAACATCCACTTGTTGAGGCGTACACCGCTTGCACCAACGTATGGTAGCTTGATGAACACCTTGTTCCAACCCTCTTTCAATGTCACCTGTACAGGCTTGCGTGCTGTGAAGTTCTCGTTCTTCAGGTCAACCTCGTTGTTTATGCTAACGCCGGTGTTTTCCCAAGTGGGAGGAGCTATTCTCTCGCCGTTGAGCCAGATGTCTGAGCCCTTTCGGTCCCATTTGCCTGCATCGGGGGCTGTGTCCTTCTCGCTACGGCCATAGTTTTGGAACTCTATCTGTGCACCCACAGTCTGTGCCTTGTCGCTGTAGACGTATGTCCACGCGTATGCAGTGCTGTTGCTGTGGTTTGTGTTGCCATAGAATGTCGGCACAGTGTTGTTGCCCCACGTGTGGCGCAGATAGATGCCTGCACCTGTTGCCATCGTTGTCTTGTATGTTGTGCCGTTAACAGTGTAGCTCTCCTGCATATCGGCAGTTGCACTCTTGCCATCGGTTTCAGGGGCGAATGTAGCGTTCATATCGCCACCGTTGGGGAATGGGTCGGTGATGTTCCAACGTACATTTGTCTGCTTCACATAAGCGATAGGCTCGTTCTTCAATGAATTTGCCTTGTGGAACAGGAAACGGCGCTCCCAGTCGGCGAACTCGTCATACTCGCTACCGCTGTTTGGCAGGGTAGTGCCCCCCTTCTCAATATACTGCTTGCCACCGCCAATCCAAGCACGCTCGGCACTTGCAATCACATTGGCATAGAAGTTGTTCTGGATGATGATGTCCTCCTCGGTCGGTGTCTTGCGGTCGTTCCAAGGTGCAGAAATTGTACCGGCAACGTTGGCGTTACCCTTCTGCTCGTAGTAGATATTGCTTTTGTAGATACCAACAAGGTCGGCAAACACGTCGAAGTGGTTGGTGTAGTTATAACGGCAGTCAATGTTGGGCAGGCCGTTGATTACCTTACCGCTTGAACTCCACATCTGTGTCATATCGGCACCTGTGCTTGTGGTGATTGTCACGCCGCTGATAGGGTTCCAAACAACAACCTTCTTGCCAAGGCTGTGTACCTTGTCGGTCATAATTGTAAGGAAGTTGTTGTATGTAATCTGCTTCTCGTCGGCACCGATGTGGATGTATGGCGCATCGGGGAACACCGCTACAACCTCCTCAAGGATAGTCTTCAGGGCTGCAACACCGTTGTCGGTCTGCATATCGTAGCCCATTGCACGCACGAATGCCTCGCTGTGTCCCGGCATATCAATCTCGGGGATGACGATGACGCCACGCTCCTTGGCATAGTCCTGTAGCTCGCGGCACTGCTCCTGTGTGTAGTATTTGCCGGCAAAGCGTGTCATTGACGCGCTGCTTGTGAGCTGTGGGAATGCCTTCACCTCAAAGCGCCACGCCTGGTTCTCGGTCATATGCCAGTGGAAGGTATTTACCTTGAAACGCGCAAGAAGGTCAATGTGCTTTTTGAGAGTCTCGAATTCAATGAATGAGCGGCCCACGTCGTGCATATAACCGCGCAGTTTGAATGCCGGCCAGTCTGTCATTGTCAGTGCTTCCAACGCCGGAGTGCCCTCGTATCCCTCGGCAAGCTGTGTCAAGGTCTGTGCCGCGCGAATAACACCGGTCTTTGTCACAGCCTTTATGTTTATTGCATCTGCTGTTATTTCAAGCGCATAAGCCTCGTTCTCATAGCCGGCAAGGGTGTAGTCGTATGCCCCCTCGATGCTGCCGACGAGTGTCACTGTCACCTGTGCGCCGCCTGTGGCAACGGTGCAGCCGTTGTCGGTAAAGAACTTCTGCAATGCAGTGCTGTTTGTGGGGTCGCTGATGGTTACAGTGCGTCCAAGTGCGAACGCCGAACCACTCTTTGCCTCAATCTGTTGTGGCTTTGGCAACAGATGCGTAATCTTTGCCATTGTTGCAGTCGGTAGGCACATAGCCATTGCAACAACTGCAGCTTTAAATAGTCTTTTCATATAAAAATAAATTGGTTATTTATCTATTGCTTTGTGATTTTGCATAATAATCCAAAATCGTATGCAAGGTATTAAAAATAATTGATATATGCAAAATTTGTTTGTTTCAAGGTGCTCCCCTAATGTAGGGGAAAGCTTGTGTCAGCGAGTGAATGAAAATTTTATTTTCATTCGCAACGAGCGCAACCAAGGTTCGCTGAAAGCAACTGTCACTTTGTGACTGAGGGGTATGGTAATTGATTTTTGTTTTAATTCATACTCCTCAGCCCTTTGGGCAGCTCCTCTATCTTAGAGGAGCGCTATTTCACCAGCACCTTTTTGCCGCCTATGATGTATATGCCTCTGCTTGGGGTTTCAACTTTTCTGCCCTGTAAATCGTAAATAGCTTTCACCTCTCCGTTTTGACTTGCGTCGATCGTTGATTCACCTTTCACCTCGTCACTCACCTTGTCAATTCCGGTGCTGACTTCGCTCCCTACGGTGACGGTGAAATCCAGTGTGGTTATTGCGTACGATGCCGAAGCTCCTGTAACGGTGAATGTCGTTGAATTGGTGTGCAAGTCGCTTGCACTCATCACATAATCGTTCTTTGTGCTTGCCGGAGTCTCGCTATATCCATATTCGTTTTCAACAGTAACCTTGCCGCCAACACTTGGGTAATAGGTCAAACTATATCCGGTTATGAAATAACCCTCCTGAACAGACAGTGTGTATGTTACCGGGGCTGTTGCCATAGTCTCGGTGCCCGATATGAACCCTAATGTGTAGAACTTGTGGCTGTCGTTGTATTGCGATATTGCATTCACTTCATTTCCGTTGGCATCTGTTACGGTAATTTTCAGCACAGCGGGTTTTTCTTCGGTAGATACGGATTGCCACACACTGAATTTCGATGTGCCGTAATCCAAGCCGGTGCTTGGTTTGATGTAGTATTCTGTTGTGGATATTTGTGTCTCCTCATCTTTATCCTCTTCCTCCTCGGTTACTTCGGGCTTCAGGTTGAAGTTTGCATAGTGTTCCGAGTTCTGTTTCCAAGAGTAGTCGTCACCCTGATATGGCTTTATGGCATCGAGTTTGAACCATCCGTTGCCGCTGCCGTTCCAGCCGAAGTTGAAATGGAAATAGCCGTTGTCGGTGTAGCCGTCAATCACAAACATATGGCGGCTGTCGCCTGTTCCGCTGTTGTTTGCTGCGTATGGCACGGGGCAACCGTTGTCGAGGCTCTCCCTTATCTTGGCCTCCCACTGCTCCTGTGTATAGTCGCGTTGGTATGATGCCGCCATTTTGGGGTAGTTGAAGTAACGGTTAAGCCTTGCTGTCTCGCGCTCCTCATTGGCGGTTGTAGCACCGCTGCCGAACGATGAAAAATTCGCGTGTGCAAGGTGAGCCATCAGTTTTGATACCTCATATATCTGCTCCTCGCTCCAGTTGCCGTCATATACAAGCGGCATATTATCCCAGTCATACACCCTGTCGGTGAGCTCTACATAAATAGGTGCCTGGCAGTTGTACAACTTGTTCTCTGTTCCCTCCTTGGGATATTTGTGGTAGCGCAGCACAATAGCGTATGCCGTTGCAACGCAACCTGTCTTTGCGTGTGTTGTGCCGCCATACGTTGTCCAACATTGATTGTTGAATGGGTGTCCTTGTCCCCAACTTGCTGTTTCAAGTTGCACAACAACATTGCCGCCTGTCTGCGCAGCGGTTGCATACTGTCTGTTTTCGTATGTCTGTGCCTGTGCAAAGACCGAAATCAAAAGAAAATAGGTGAGTATCAGTTTTTTCATATAAATAAAATTTTTGTAAAGGTAATGAAAAGTTTTGTTTTTGTATACAAGTTACATATATACATATTTTTATTTAGACAGAAGAACAAAAGGCAAGTCTATGGTTGTTATTCATACTCCTCAGCCGGTTGTACAGCGAACGAAGCAGGTTCAAAGAAATTACAATAAAAAAAGTCGTGTACAAAAAAACAACGTTGCAAGCCTTCAAGGCCTGCAACGTCAATATTAGGGTAGGGGGAATATTACATATTGCCCCAGATGTTCTCCCAGTCGCCGCGGTGTCCGTTCGAAAGCTGCTCAAAATTTTCATCATCGGGATCGACTGTCTCGCCATTTTCTCCCACATACATTGATTGTGCAAGCATTAGAGAAGTCTCTATATCAATGATTTCGCTTGTCGGTTTAATATATCGTTTCATAGTAGTGATATTTTCTTTTATCTGCAAGGACAGTTTCCTGTCCTTGCAGTGTTATTTATTTTACAAATATTTTTTTGCCATTGACAATGTAGATGCCGGGCTCGGTAATCTCGCTAAGCTTGCGACCCTGTAGGTCATAGATTGTATCAATATTCTCAGTCTCAACATCCTCAATCTCTGTGGTTGCATCATCGTCGAATATAAAGCGGAAACCTACGCCCTGCTGCAACAACGCTGCAAAGTTACCCTCAACAGGCAAGTATGCCTTGTGGCTGTTGTTGGTGAAACGTACAGTTGTTCCGTTGGTACTATTGTCGAGGTATGAATTCTTAGCAACCGGGTACAAGCCAATCTTGCCATTTCTGTTTGCAAGAATATAAGCATCCTGGGTAATCTTGGTTTTTGCAACAGTACCCGTGAGTACATTGTCTACAGCCTCGGCTCTTGCATCGTCAATGTTCTCAGTAATGTCAAAGTAGTATGTCTTTGCTTCTTCACTCTTTAGGATAACACCTGTGTTTGCAGGGATGATACCGTTCTGCAACATTGTCATTGTAACATAAGAACCGGCAGTGATGTTCTTCTCATTCAGCACGTATGCCTTCACACCCTCGGGGATTTCAACTGCAACAGGTGCATAGAATGTAGCGTGCAATGCTGTACCAATGGTTACAGGCAATTTATCAACCTCCTCAATGGCGAAGTTGTGGTTAGCGTGGGCATTTGTACCCTCATTGCTACCGCAGTGGTCAACATAGTATGTTGTGCCGTTCATCGCGTGCAAGTAGCTTGGTGCTTTAATAGTACAGATATTCTCTTCGTTTTCGTTGGTATCGACTATCTTTATCTCTACATTTCCGTATTCACCAACCTCCTGCAAACCGCGGGTTCCGCCATCTTCTTTAATGTATGTACCCTTGTCATATGAGAGCAACTTGCTGTCGGCGTAGTAGAAGATTGATGCGGCACCGGTCTCCTGTGTCATCTTCAATGCGTTTTGCAAATTATTTTCACCGCTTACACCACAAGCCACGCTCTGCATATAGTATCTTTCAATCGAAGGAGTACCTGGCTCTGGCTCTGGCTCTGGAATTTCACCACCGCCTTCACTTTCACCACCAACAGGTTGGATTGTAACGGTGAAGTTCTTGACAATCATATAACTGCTGTTATGCGTTGAAGAAATTGTAAATTCTGCAGTCTGAGCATTTACATCGCCAGAAGAAAATTCCAACCAAGTCTTTGTTGCCGGACTTGTACCGTTCATAGTAAATCCATAGTTATTATGATATACATAATATTCGAAACTATAGTTTGTAATGATATAGTCTTCAGAAACTGCAAGGGTGTATTTTACAGGAGTTTCTGTGTTACTATTAAGATTATGAGTATATAACTTTGGATTTGCTGTTGCATTTGCACCCATGTTGATAGCATAAACAGGGGTATCACCAAAAGTAGCACTCAAGGTTAATGTAGGTTCATTTGTGTTATTTGTGTATACCCATTCTTGAGCTCTACTGCTACTTACATTTTCCGATGTACCTGTACCATAATTTACTGCATAAGTGTAAGTATCTCCTGCAGCTCTTGTTGCGCCGGCTCTTGCAGCGGGTGCATTTGTTGCAGTTTCAGGGAAGTCGTATGCAATGCGGTAGTAGCCGGCATTGAGGGCTGCAGCCTCGGCAAATACTGCCACATATTGAACATTATCTGTAATAGCAGGAACGTTGTATGGGTTCTCTGTGCTTACCACCACACCGTTCAAAGTCCAGTTTACGAACTTGTAACCACTGCTTGGTGTTGCAGTGATTTTAGCTGTTCCGCCGTTATTAACAGTAACAGATGTTTCTGTACCGTCACCAATGTGTACAGTACCCATTGTACCCTCTGTACTTACAGTAAGAGTGTATGTATCCTTTTCAAGATTTACTTTATATGTGTTATCACCGTTAACTGTTATGGTAAAGCTATAGACATTCTTACCGGCAACTTCATTACCATCCTTGTCGGTCCAGTTGGCTACTCTATATCCTTCTCCAGTAAAATTCGCTATATAACTGTCATCAATACTGATAAGTAGTTCTTCACCATCTCTAACAACAGCTCTAAGGTCTGTTATAGTACCAGCAACCTCTGAGCCATCGGTGTAAGTTGGCATATTTGGGAGACATAGTGGTTTGTTATTAGATGTCAATTTAATAACCTTACCCTTAGCAAAACGCGCCTCGTATGTTACCGTTTCGGTAACAGCAACCTTATAGCTCAAGGCTGTGCTAACCAACTCGCCATTCTTGTACCATCCTTCGAACAAATAAGCAGACCGATTGTGGTCGGATATTGCAACAAGTTCTACTGTTGCGTTTTCAACAACTTCGGCAGATGTAGCCCAATCCAGACCAATGCCGTGAATGATAGCCTGAACATTACCTTCTGCGTTGTTTGCAGCAGTTTCTCCGTCAGTTAAAATTGCGTCAATCTTTATAACATATTTATTCGTTGTTGAACCAGCCTCATTCTTTTCGAAACGTGCTGTGTAGTTGATGTCGTGATTAATCGCGAATTCGTGGGGGTTAATACTGTGCTGAAGTTCTTCACCATTGTACCAGCCTATGAATTTATAGCCATCATTTGGTGTGGCTTCGATTTTTATTACAGTAGCAAAGTCAACGGTTTTTCCGTTTATGTCAACGGTTTCTCCGTTTACGTCATTTGTTACGGTTACGCTACCGTTCTCACCGGCTGTTACATTTACGGTGTAGGTGTTGATAGCAAAGCTGGCAACAATTGTTGTAGCTTCGGTTACAGTAAATGTATGCTCTTCGGTAGCACCCTCAATAGCAGTGCCGTTCATTGTCCAGCCTGTGAAGTGGTAACCTGTGGCAGGAGTTGCTTTTACTGTAAGCTCATAACCGCCAGGAACGCGCTTTCTTGTCAACTCGGGGTCATCATTCTCCAAAGTGATATATGCAGTACCGTTCTCGGCAGAGGTTGTTACATTGAACCAAGTTGGGTTCTCGGTTGCCAAGGCAGCCTCCATTCTTGCAGCATAGTCATTCAATTTGTTAAGAGTAATGCTACCGCTGTTTTGCATTGCGTTATCAACCTCCTCGATGTTAGTACCAGCAATTACGCACTTGCCATCACCGGCACCGAACTTCAGACCAAGTACTATGCCAAGGTCCATTATCTTTGAGAAGTAGTCGGGAGCCTCAACGAACTTAACCCAAGCGCCTTGGTGGTTGGTGCGGTCAAAGTGTGTAAGATAGTTTTTGCTGGATGATGCTGCACAAAGGTAACCTGTCTTCTCGCCGTCTGTTGCATTGTTAACATTTGCAACAAGAGCATAATCACCGTTGTATGAGTCTGCATCCTTCAATAAAGTGAATGCTGTTGCATCTTCGGCGTTCTCAACAAATTTTACATTGTTTGTTGTTGAAGACGAAACGCTTTCTACCTTAATATATTTACCGGTAACTCTGCTCTTGAAGATGAATTCAAAGCTGTTGTTTACATTGTAGATTGCCCAACAGATGCTGTTACCACCGTCTTTTGTGTTATATGTCGGGTTATCACCGTAATAATAACCTTCTGATGCTGCCATATCAACAACTTCATCTTCATTCAATGCAGCAATGTAGTTAGGGCATCCAGGTTTTGATCCGACAGTGTTATTTGATGGATAATAGATGTTGTGCCAGAGATATGTAGTGTTAGTCACCTTGAATGGCAATTCAACCCTGTTTGTGTAGGTGTATGCTGTGCCATCAATGTTTAGGACTCCAAAATCGATAACATTTCCTTCCTGGTCGGTTGTGCCCAAGGTGATATAAGGATAAGCCTCACGCAATTTAGCAGCAACAATATCTTTTGTCACGCCGTTGGTAAAGTCGCTCAACAGCACTTCGTATGTGTTACCCTGTGCATCGGTGAGGGTTGCGTTTACCACAATCTGCTCAAAGTTTGCCTCAAGGCTCAGTGCCTCGCTCACAGTAACGGTGTATGGGTTTTGGTCACTTACAACATTGCTGTTTCTTGCTTCGGCTGTTCTTGCAGCTGCGCTTGCTGCGGCAGCAGGTCTTGTCCAGTTGACAAAACGGTAACCGGGGTTGGCTGTTGCAAGAATTGAAACCGTTGCATTAGCTGGTACAAACTTGTTGTTAACAGTCTCGGCAGTACTGCCATTTACTGTAATTGATATAGTACCTGGAACAGTTGCTGTTTCGGTATCATTCACAGTCAACACAACCTCGCGGTAGCTCTCCTTAACGATCTGCACAGTCTCGGTGTGTGTGTTAAGGGTATTGAGAGGCGTATTCGCAATATTTTCTATAATAGCCTTTATTGCATCGATGTCGTTATTGTCGGTGTAATTGCCATCACCGGCACCAAACTTGGCAACATTTTCTGTCAAAGCATCAACAATTGCCTGGTAGTCGGGAGCTTCAACGAACTTAGCCCAAGCACCGGCGTGATTTGTGCCTGTGTAGTTGGTAGCATTTGCATGACCGACAGATGTATTACATACATAACCGGTTGTACCATTATATACCGATTTTATAGCATAGTTACCGTAATAGGTGTTTGTGCCGGTATATTTCTCGAGAGTGAATGTTGTTGCATTTGCTTCATCTGTATAAATGACATTGTTTGCGCTACTGGTGCTTACAACACCATTAACAGCCATAAACTTGCCAGTTAGCTTGTTCTTGAACTTGAAGTTCAAAGTACCGTCAACGCTATATACAGCCCAACTTAGTTCGTCAGCCCAGTTAAGTGTGTTGTATGAACTTTCACCGTAATGCTTTGTCTCGGTTTTCTTTGCTACATAAGTATCACCCTCTGCTGTTGATAGCAAATAGATGGGGTAGTACTTGCCCGCACTTGTATCATTTGCCGGCCAGTAAATATTGTGCCATACAGTTGTGTTGGCGTTGCTTACCTTGAATGGCAATGTCACGTTGTTGGTGTATCCGTTTTCTGTTTTAACACCATTATCGCCCAATGTGATGAATGGATATTTTGCTGTCAATGCTGTAGCTACATCGTCAGGGATGTAGTCGAGTGTCTCGCGGTAGATGTTACCCTCGGCATCGGTCAACTCAATGTTGAACTCAATAGGTACATATTCAACATCTGCATTTGGGTTAAGGAAGTTGTTCTCAGTTATCTCCTCTATTGTCAAAGGAACATAAACCATAGAGTAACCATATGTGTCGTCGTCGTTGTGGCAAGGTGCCTCCTCAAAGAAGAGTGCTATCTCGCCGTTTGCCTGCAAGCACATTGCGCTGTATGCGCTAAGCTGGTCGCTCACCTGCAAGCCCTTTGTCCAACCGGTTGCAATATCCGATGCTGTAAAGTTGTCACCAGATAGTTCCTTGTACCAAATTGATACGTTTCTGCGGTCGCTGGCAGAAGGTTGTGACTGCAACAGAATCTTTGTGGGCTTGCCGTTTGTGCACTTAGCGTCGAGGCAGATGATTTCGCCGTTTGTTGCATTACCATCATTGTTACAACCGTTAGCAGCAGAATCCCAATTACCAGCATTGTTTGCTTTGTCGGTATAAGTGAACACATTGAATGTGCGGCCACCACTGCGACGTGAACTGAGAAGAATCTGTCCATTTGGCAAAATCTCAACCTTTGGCTCATTAGCTGATGCAGCAGCTTTGCCACCAAGGATATTCCAAGTTTCACCCCAGTTGTCAGAATAAAGTACATAGTTGTTACCGTCATTCAACAGCATTGCACCATAAACACGTGCATTGCCAGTGCCGTTAAAGTCAGGGTCAACAACAAGTTTACCGCTACCAAAGAACATACCGTTTGCGTTGGGGAATAGGGTATATAAGTTATTGCTTACTTCCTGTTTTTCCCAAGACTGACCGTTATTGGTACTGTATATACGATAGGTTTTTTGTTTATTAGTTGCATTTGCATTTGTAAAGAATACATTGCCGGCAACTGCCATAACAAGGATATTCTCGCCGTTGACGGCAACAGCAGCATCGCCGTAACCGAATGTCGATGTACCCTCGGCAATTGTCTGTTTTGCACTCCAGGTAGCACCATTGTCCTCACTTGTACGCATTACAAGGTCAACCTGCAATGTACCGGTGCCGTGATTGTCACGGCCTATATCATCGTGGCTATGACGATAGTCACTCACTGCCACAAGACGGTTTGTACCGGTCTTTGCAATAGCAGGGATGCGGTACGAGAATTCATCGTCGTCGTAGAAGAGTGTCACATCGTCGGTCGCAGTGAACTTAGCAACAAGTGGAGTATTCTCGTTGATCGTATTAACTTGGTCCTCTGTGAGTGTTGGGTTTGTGCCCAGTGATGTCGCACCAATGTAGAAGCCCTGGAACTCAAAGCCACGGTACTTGCGTGTGAATGCAAGTGCTGTACCCTCAACAACAGGCATTGTAAGCTCGCTTGCAGTGCGGTGCTCAGGGGTGAGTTTCATTGGTGTTCCGCCAATGGTGATTGTACCAAGGTGAGTATTTGGGTTGTCATTTCTCCAACCATCAACCTCTACCTTGAACATTACAGGCACGAATTCTTCTTCAATGTATGTAATCTCAAGTGCTTTGATAATTACACCGGCTTGCGATGTTTGGTCGCTTACACTGATGGCAATTTCGCTGTTATTGAGTCCTGTAACAGTCAGAGTCTTGTCCACGCTGTTTTGTCCAACGGTCTCAGTAGCAGTGCTTCCATTGTTACTGGTGTAGGTGAATGTTTTTGTATTCAGATTGTGTCCGAAGTAAGTAAGTTTGTAGCCGACAATCTTGCAATTCGCTGGAAGAGAGATCGTAAAACTGTTACCATCGAGCAGATATGGGTGTTTTACACCGCTGACTGTGCTGAAACCGATAGCTTTAGCTCCTTCAGAGGTCGTGGTTTTAACAGTCACTGCAGGAGTGTTTGTTGTCGTAACATAATCATACCAGTCACTTTCTGCATTTCCCCAAGTAGCACCTGAGTATGTAACAGTCAACGTCTTCTCGTTAGAAGGGATAACCTCCTCGAGAACCCAAACGGTTGCTGCTGTTGAGGCCGCGTCGCAGTAAACATAACCGTTCTCTGCTTTGAAGTAGTCATCGCGTTCAACGCCTTGATTCATATTCGTGTTGTCCCACTTGATGAGGTACTCAAGTTCGTTACCTGTTGTCTCAAAGGTGAGTACTGTAGCATCGTTTGCGCTGGTGGTGTTTGCATTGGCATTCCAAGCGTGGCACTTGATGTAGTTACCACTGTTTGCTTTCAGTTTATAACCATTGCCGCTCTGCTCAAAGAGGAATATCTGTGTGTCGCTGCTTTCGTTCTTGGCAACAACAGTTACACCACTTGTTGAACCTGTATTGTTGCTTGTATTTGCAATGTTCATATAGTTGGTGGTGTTCTTTACCTTCAAGCGGAAATACTTGCCGGCAAGTAGATCAGGAAGTTCCTGGAAGTTCGCAACATAGCTTGCCGTCTCTGTTGCAGTGAATGTGTATGTTGCATTGGTGCTTACCTCTGCGCCGTTCTTTGTCCAATTAACAAACTCATAGCCATTTAGTGGAGTTGCAGCAAGTGTTACCTCAGAGCCTTTAATGACACTCTTGGTTTCTATTGTCTCGTTGTTGATTTGTACAGCACCGCCTGTAGATGCACTTGCTGTGATTGCTACAGTTTCAACAACCTCAACAACAAAATCATATACAATACCTTTGTCAAGTGTCGTTACACCGTTTACAGGCCACTCTTTCCAAGCATTTGTATATACCATTCGCACGTGTGATGTGCCTAATGGTGCATCTGCGGGAACAGTAATTGTGTGATTAATAGTCATCACAGTACTATAGTTTCCGGCAATGTTGTTTGTAGGTGGTTTCTCGCCCCAGCGCTGCTTGGTATCCTCCTCGAATTTGTAATTTCGGTCAAAATCGGTATAGAGTGATGCGTGGCAATAACGCATATCCTCAGCCACAGCACTTGTGCTTGAACTCAAAGAATTTGCAATCAAGTTAAGAGTAAACGAATCTCCTTTGCCAACACGCACAATTCCAGGAACAGTTACCAATTTAACGCCAGGGTGTGCGTTTGCAGAATAAGTTACATTGTCGATTGCGCCGGTTGTTGTCGCTGATGTCAAGTAGTTTGCAGAATGAGTCTGACCGTCAACATCTGGATAAGTTTGCTGAACAGCCTCAAAGTTTGCAACGTAGTTTGAAGCCTGTGATACGCTTACATTGCAAGTAGCCGATGTACTTACCTCATTTCCGTTCAATGTCCAGTTTACAAAAGTGTAACCGGTGTTGGCTGTAGCATAAAGTGTTATTTGAGTTCCATTTTCAACATCACCCTGTGTCTTTTGGCTACCTGTGCCAACTGCAAATTTTGCAGTACCAGCATTGGTTGGGTTTGCTGTTGTGCTGACAGTGTAGGTAGTTGGAGTAGGCTCTGGCTCTGGTTCCGGGTCGGGAGTTGGGGTAGAGGCACCGCCTTCTGATACGATGGTTACAGTGACACCGTCTTCCATAATTGACAAGCCGGCACGTCCTGTATAAGTAGAACTCAACACAAACGAAGTGCTTTGTGAATTGATGTCTGATGCTGAAATTACAACACCGGCACTTGCGTTAGTTACGTTTGTTGTGTTTCCTCCAACAGTAACATCAATGGTGTAAGAGCCGCTGGGGCTTTTACCCTTAAAGCTATAACTCTTTATCACATAACCTTCGGGTGCGGTCAATGTATATGTTATGTCCGAAACCAAAGTCTCAGAGTTACCTACCGGTGCTTTTGCGAAGAATGTGTTGACACTTGTTGAAAGAGCGTATGCCGGCTCTGAGCCTTTAGTACAGTTCAACACAATTCCGTCGCTTGTTGTCCAAGTACTGCAATAAGGTCCGTTAACTCCGCTTGTTGTTACATCCGAAATCTTGAATGTGCAAGTTTTTTCTATTTGTACATTTGCTGCATCGTCAAAGTTTGCAACATAGTCGTTGTCACTTTCGCTCACAGTTACCTGGATAGGATTCTTTGTGCCTACAATAACGCCGTTCTTTGTCCAACTTGCAAGGGCATAACCTTCGGCAGGGTGCGCTGTAAGTGTAGCCTTTGTGCCTTCTGTCACCTCTGCGCTTACACTGTTGCCGGCTGTACCGCCGTTGATAGACACAGTACCCATACTTGATGAGTTTGTAGTTGCTGTGACGGTGCGTGGTGTCTTGTTAGGCATCAGTTTGAAATAAGCCTTGTGACCATTAGAGTAGTCGGATGATGTGTCTACAACCATATTATTGAGAGTAAACCAACCATTGCCGTTTCCACCCCAACCCCAGTTGAAATGGAAATAGTTGTTGTTGGTATAACCATCGAGAATGTAGATGTGTCTTGCTGTACCTGCAGCGCTGGTAGTAGATGAGTAAGGAATTGGGAGACCTGCGTCAAGGCTCTCTTTTATGTATTGCATCCACAATTCATCATTACCCAGTGTTGATCTGTTACTTGTGTAGTTACCGTGGTTACAAGGTGTTTCACTTTTGTAATTGAATACATCCATAAGAGTACCAGGACCTTCTCCTTTATTACCGGTACCAGTATTGCCTACGCCATAGCTGACCTGATATGCCCAACCAAGGTCACGCATAAGTGTAGCAACGGCATTGGCACCTGCTTCAGTGCTTACATTGGACATACTCTCGTAGTCGTATGTGTGACCGAGTGTCATTGATGCGCCAGTGTTAGCGTGGTATACAGTCACTTCCTTGGCGCTTTCGGGCCATTTGTGGTAGTAGCAAAGTATTGAATATGCTGTTGGAACGCAACCTGTGCTTGCCTTTGTTGTTCCGGTAGCACCTTCAAGGAAACAATAATTGTTGTATGGAGAACCTTGTGCCCACTGTGCTGTGTTCAACTCAACAACGATTGTACCGCCAGTCTCGGTGGCTGTTGCCTTCTGCATTGCACTGCGTGCAGCTGCCTTTTGTGGGTTGGCTGCATTGCTTTTGCGCAGGGCTTTTACCTGTGCATCGATGTCGGTGAGGTAGTCAACCATTCCGGTAGACATTTCGTCGGTGTTGATCGTGCCGTCGAAAGAGTAACCGATGATTGGGTTCTCTGTTTCCTCGCCCGATACAATGACAAAGCCTTTGCCGTCGGCACCGGTGAGAATGTGGAATGTTGGAGCATCGTTGCTCTCGCCTGTGACGGCGCGGCTGTCAATGCTCTGTGTCAATGTGGCGTTTGTTGAACGGAACGCCGCGCTCTTTTGCTTTCCATTAGCAAAGAACTGGTTTGCAATTTCGCTTGCACGCTCGGCTGTGATTACCTGAGCGCTTACATTCGCTACCGTGAAGATGGCGCAAATGGCGAGTGCTGCTGCACGTAATAAATTTTTCATAATAAGATATTTTTTATATTGTTTTTTCGTGACAAAATCTATTGTACCCAAATAGCTTACAAAAATAGTGAAAATATGTGAAATAACGAAATTTATAAGGGGTTTATACGGTTTTTAACACATAGGGCAAGCTGTGTAAAAGTTTTGTGACCATTAAATTTGCACAACGAACGAGAGTTTGTTCTTATGTCCAAAAGAGATTTTTCGTTTAAGCGCGGTGGCTATAGGCTTGTGACTGAGCTAATATTTGTCTGCCTTGTGCTTTTTTATTAATTTAGCGCAGAATTGAAAAACTGATTATGAAAAAAACGTTTTTGTTGATAGCTTTTTGCTGTGTTTTGTGTATCTGTTGCAGTGAACGCCCGTCGTATGACGATGCCATTGAGGAGTTTGAGGACATTGAGTCCTATGAGGATTTTGCAAGGTTTGTTTTTGCGACCGAGGGGCGTGTGGCCGGTGCTGCGGCAAGGTGCTATGGCGAGGAGTTGCCGGCTGAGTTCATTGCTTCGCGCGACAGTTTCTATTCCATTGTGGATGAAAGGATTGTGGGGTACAAGAGAGGACATTTTGTGGAGCAACGCACTGTGCTTTATGAGCAGGCTGCGGCGGTGATTGCTGCGGCCGAGAATGCCGAGGGTGTGGCTGCCATTAAACAGCTGTTGAAACGTTGCTCGGCTGCGCTGTATATTGATGGGCAGCGTGTGTGTGACCCGCCAAAGAGCGTGCGCGAGAGATACGAACAAGCGAAGCGTAAATGTGAAAAGTGAAAACGAAGTTAAAAGAACAAATACGCGTTTTTTTATTTTAGACAGAAGAACAAAGCTGCGAGTAAGTGAGCGCAGAGTACAAGTTTACTTGATGCTATGCCGAGCGAAAGCAGGTTCAACGAAGTTAAAAGAACAAAAGGCATTGCGCTGTGAGGTTATATGTTGCAAGTGAAACTATGCAACGCGTTGTTAAGAATAAGTAGCTACAATGCGAGAACTCGTTTTCTCATTTTAGCTACTTATTCTTAACAGAGGAAATCTAAAATTTCTAATCATAACCTCACAGTGCAATGTAATGCAAAGTGTCGATACTTGCTTTGAGAATCTTCTGTAACCAACGGCACGTTGGTTTATGTTCTTATGTCTTATTAAAACGAAAACCTCGCCATTTATCTACTTTTGTCCTGAAAAATATGACAGGTGAGGCTGTCTGATTTGTCTGGTATGTTCAAAAAGAGCCGGGAATAAAGCAAACTCCTCTGCCCCATCGGGGCAGAGGAGTTGTTATATAGATTTGTTCGATTCTTCCCTTAGGTTACTCCACATAAACCTTCTTGTTACCAATGATATATATGCCCTTAGGAAGGCCTTGTAGTTTGTTCAAACGGCGGCCATCGATGGTATAGACAGGTAAATCTGTTGTAGTTTCCACGACGTCAATTCCGGTTGTTTCGCCTACAATGAGAACGGCATCAACGATGAAACCACCATTGGCAATGATACCATTGCTACCGGTTGGGGTGCCGTCAGCAGCGAGCTGTCCGCCCGGGTCTACGCTGTTCCAGTCAATCTTGAAGCGAATACGGTAGGTTCCCGATTCTGCCGGTGCCGGGAATGAAGGACAAGCCATTGTATTGCGGCTATTGCCGGTGAGATATGAGCCTGCAGAATTATAGCCGCTTGCATCATTGTTGAAATCTCCCGAATAGAAACTGAAACTCTTTACCTCGGTACCCGTCTGGTCGGTGTTGCCTTCGGCAAACGAGAATTGTTTGTCGTTGTTTTCATCAATGAATACATAACCGTGCATCCAAGTACCGGTATATGAAAATTCTACTGTCAAATTATCATCAGGCATACACTTTAGATTGTTGCTTTCCTTTGTAGTCAAGTCATTATAAACCTTACTGCCGGTCACATTCAGGGTCTGTTTTTCACCACCGGCAGCTGTCAATGACACGGCATTGAGCTTGCGGTCGGTGCGGGTTGCAGTAGTATTCTTCGGGAAATTGACAGGATAGGTGCCGTCATCCTCAACTTCGATTTCACCCTCCACTGTAGCAAATACCGCAACGAGGTCTTTGTTTTCGGTCATTACCACAGTGTATTCAGGTTTGTAGGAAACGATAGTTCTGCCTTTACGCCATCCGTGGAAGAAGAAACCTTCTTTCACCTCTGCCACGACAGTGAGTTCTGTGCCCGGTTCAACATTCAACACCTTCTCACTTGTTTCCTTGATAGCCACTGTACCACGCTCGGCAACATTGGCCGAAACTTTCAATGTGCGATGTGTCTGGGCTGCACCAAAATCAAACGGCAAATCATACATTGTGCCATAGAAACCGGCGTTGGCAGACTCGCCACCACTTTGATCTACGCGAATGCGGAAACGGCCATTCGCCGCATTGCCGGCAGGCACGGTAAATTCAGCTTCAATCAATTCGCCCAAAGCCGGTTTTACGCTTTGTTCAAAAGTGCCGTCACCGTCAAAGTCGGCCCATACTGTTACCTCCAAACCTATCTCGTTTGCACCAAGTATCTTTGCAGTCAACTTCACATTACCTCCGTGCATCAATTTTGCACGTTCCTTTGTATATAGTGTATAGCGTCCGGTTGTATTCGGTTTGTAGTGCAATTCGGACAACACACCGTCGCCGGTGATATCCACTTGAGTCAAGCGGGTCTTTGCCGAATATGTTCCACAAGGCATTCTGTAAGCAGCAATAGAGGGGCAGACATCGGGGTCTTCATCGGCTGGAGGCTCCGGAGCAGATGTATTATAACTGGTCTCTGTTATCTCCCAATACGAATTACCACGACCTGTCTTCACATAGTAAGCTACAACACCGGTAGCACCTTTATTGAGACCGAGTGTCGCATCTTGGTTGTAATTGATTGCACCTTGGTCATTAGAAGCCAAGAAATATGTCGTACCGCTACCGGTTGTGCCGGCGCCGGTGCTTACATAATATTCTACAGGATCATTACCCAAGCTTACATTTGTGCTCAATGTTATATTGGACGACTGTATATATGTTTCAGTCGCAACATTCTTGATGTAATAGCAGTTGTCTTTGCCTGTGGGGATAAACTGCCACACGTACACGCCATTGTCTGCATTCAGGGCACCGGTCTGCATCATCCCGTCTGCAGCGTAGATATACGAGCCCGATTCACCATTGCGATTGATTGTATAATATTTGTCTTGTTCAAAGGCCCAACCTTGAAAAACAGTGACCATAGACAAGAATAGGATGAATATCTTTTTCATATTGATTAATTTATTTTAAAGTGAAGTGGAAAATCCGGAATAACCAAAGCACACCCGGCATCCGAGGTGCTTAGGGTATTCCAACGGTTCACTACATTATCTCTTTGTTGATTCTCCTGGCATAGTCACTTTGAACAAGTCGCTGGTTATATGCTCCTGGTTGATGATTTGTACCATTTGTTGAACCACATCAGGATTTTCTGCGGCAACGTCAGTATCTTCGTGCACATCAACAGCGAGGTCGTACAACAGTGTCGCACCATCCTTCACAACCAACTTCCAGTCGCCCATACGCAACGCCATCATATTTGTCTCGTGGAACTCCCAGTAGAGGAATTCATGCTTTTCCTGTTCAGCATCATTTCCACGAAGGGTTTTATTGAACGAGATACCGTCCCAATATTGTGTGGCTGTGCTCGCCTTGCGACTATAAGCATCGCCGTTGAGTCCTGCATAATCGAGGAGTGTAGGCATAAGATCATAGAATGCCAACTGGTGGTCGTTTACTGTACCTGCAGGAACCCCGGGGCCTTTGACAATAAATGGCACACGGATACCACCTTCGTGTGTAGAACGCTTGGTTCCACGCAACAGACCGTCACGGTTGAACCAATCAGGGTCAGCTCCACCTTCTTCGTGAGGACCGTTATCTGATGTGAAAATCACGAGAGTATTGTCTGCAAGTCCCTTTTCTTCCAACTTCGCGAAAATTTCGCCCACCTGAGCATCGAGACGAGTAATCATAGCTGCAAATTGGGCGTGTCGGTTGGAATTCTTGTAATACCAAGAGGAGAATGCACCACCAAAACCACTATCGTCACATTCAAATGCCTGGATATATTTTTGCAGAATACTGTCATTAGGCTGCCACAGCTCGGCGTGAGGCAGAGTATAGGTAAATATACCAAGGAATGGCTTGTCGGCCTCCTGACGGTCTATCCAATCCAAAGCATATTGGTGAATGAGGTCGGC
>JAFYWV010000098.1 GCA_017546505.1 Bacteroidaceae bacterium | reverse complement strand
TCTATCCTTTGTCAGAGGATCGGAATAGCGAAGGACGGCTTCTACTCCTCAATGCGTGAGGGGCATAAGTACAATGCCAGCGATTTTGAATACCTCGACAGCCTCGGTTATGACTTTGCTCCTGAAGCTATGGACTGCCGTGCCGACAAGGACATCAACCCCCTTGCTCCAATCTGCATCGGTATGGACTACAATGCAAACATAAATTGGATAGTCGCAGGACAGCCCGAAGGTCGTAGGCTCAACATCATAAAATCCTTTTATGTAAAGTTCGAGAGGAAAATCCCGGCACTTGTTGAGGAGTTCTGCAATTACTATGCACACCACCAAAACAAGACGGTGGTTTACTACTATGACACCACAGCACTTGGTGCGAACTATGCTGTCAATGAGCAGGATTTTCATTGGGTGGTGTGCCACGAATTTGAGAAGCGAGGCTGGCAAGTGGAAGATGTCTATCTTGGCAATCCAATGCGACACGATGAAAAGTACCTTTTAATCAATCAAGGCTTTGCCGGCAAGCAGAGGCTTATGCCGTTCTTCAATCGTCAGAACAACGATGACCTTATCCTTGCCATTCAGACAGCCGGTGTGGTGCGTGGGCGCAACGGTTTCCGTAAAGACAAAGGCGGTGAGAAGTTGGACGAGACGGAAGAGAACCTGCTTGAACACCGCACAGACGGTACGGATGCTTTCGATACGCTGTATATCGGTGCAGAGAAATTTCCGTATAAGGAGATTTATCCTGTTTCTGCAAGTGGGGTGCTATAGAAAAACGGAGCAGTTTTGGCTGCTCCGTTGATGTTTGTTTAGAACTTTTCACAGTTATCGGCATCACACATTAGTCCAATGACAAATCTTGCCTCTATTGCAGTGAAGAAAACAATCTCTCTACTTGTTTCGCTTGGGCGAACACCAATTATAGTTGCTTCCTTGAGTGTATCTGCATTCAGATATAATCTGTAAATCTGTTTATTGTTGGGCTTTGTTCCGAAGACATTCTCATCACATGTTTTAACCTCTCTGAGTTCAGGAATACTGATGACATAAACATTCCCCTTTGTGGAATATCCCATACAACCCCTTTCATCAGCTGTTGAGATCCACTTGTTATTCATTGAGTCTGCGCCACCGCTTACCCATTGAGCCATAATTTTCTTCCCTTCACAAAATAGTTTAATTATTTCAGCTTTTGCATCTTCGAGAGTTTGAGGATGTTTGGCTTCAAATCCCTTTGCTTTGATAACCTCCTTTGCTCTTGTATCAGCTCTATATATATATTGGGGAGCACCTTCTTTCGGGGTTGGTATCTCTATAACCTCCTTGACAAAATCTTTTTTACGATTTTCTACAGGATGGTCTGTTACTAAAATTTTGCACATATCTCTTCTTATTTATTTTCCTACTCTCTTTACTATTCGGCTTTTGCCTATGGCGAAGTTGCTCACACTCGGTATAGTGAAAGTTTGCTTTCCCTCTGCTCTCGCTTAATCGCAACATTCAAAATACGCCGTTGGAAACCGAAGGTAGACAAACCTTGCAGCAATAGGTCACGCGTTGTACGCGTGGGTTGCGAAAGGCAAGGTTTGCCCATGGCGCAGTCAAATCTACGCAGTGAAAATAACAAAGGGATATAATATATAAATCATCAATTCACCAAACAGCAGATATATCCACCTAAAAGCAAAATAGACAGAGCTTTTAAAACTCTGTCTATTTTGCTTTTAGGTGGAAGTTTACCCTCAATAGTAATTATTTCAGCGTGATGCTCTTCCAAGTATGTCCTGCCCATGTCATGCTGTCAAAGTCTGGGGCAAGCCCTTCAACTGCTACCTGGTCCTTGTTGAGAACAAGCTCACAACCTCCATCAACATCATAACCAACATATTTAAAGGCCTCTTCTCCGACTGAAGTAACCACCGAGCCAAATGTAATCTTTTCTAAATATGATGATTGATAGAAGGCGTTGTTACCACATTCTGTCACTTTGGGAAGCGAGAGTGTCTTCAGCGACTTACAGTAAATTATTTCCTCGCTCACAATTTTAGTAACATCACGATAAATAAGATTCATCGTTTTAACGTAGCTACCTTGGCGAGGCAGATCCATGAGTGCAGTTCCGACAAAAGGATATCTGCCCCAATCGGGATCATTATACATAGCTTGAGTTTCACCCGTTACAACGAAGGTTGTCCTTCCTGCATCCACTGAACTCATAAAGAAGTTTTGTAACTCCGTTAAATCCTCGTCTGTAACCTCTTCTTTTCCACCCCAAGTAGCGTCGATTTTCAGTCTTGCATCCAATGCATAGCTCTTGCGTGTTTCGGTAGCCTCTGTAAACTCATAATTAAGCATAAGGGTGCCATAACCGGTTTCATAATCATATACTTCTAGTGAACCGCCCTCGCTAAAAACTCCATAGATATAGGCATTCTCATTTTCATCTATATCAATTCGGAATTCTTTCCGAGCAAAATGTTCATTTCCATATCCCGCAGGTGTATAATCATTAACACCTATCCAAAGATATTTTTCCCCAATCGGACTGACGATACGGATTCGGCTGTAGTTACGGTCTGCCTCTGCAAACGGAATAACCAATTCACGACCATATACATGGCAATTGACTTCGATGTATTCATCCATACCTTGTATCATTCCTTCCTTTAGTGAAATGGCATCATCCAGCACCTCATAGCAAGGAGCATAGAGGGCTGTAACCTCAAGAGTACCGTCTTCCTCGTTTTCACCTTCAAGATATTTGAGATAGTCATCGAAACACCATTCTTCACCGTCATAGGTAAGCGTTGCGTATTGTGTGCCGTACTTTTCAGACTTAACGGTAATGATTATTTCATCGTTCTCTACCCAGTGGGTCTTACCAGCATCTGGTGTACCGT
>JAFYWV010000097.1 GCA_017546505.1 Bacteroidaceae bacterium | reverse complement strand
GCCTGAGAGTTTGCCGACGAGGTTCGGGTCTTTTACCTTTTTATATAGGTTGCCGATGAAGGTTCGTCTGGCCATGTGTGAGCTGGCGACGTCGCATATCGGATGCTGCTCTGGTTGTTTGGTGCGTGGGTTGACTGTGGTGACTACTCGTGTGATGCCTGCTTTTTTCATTGCTTCACGTACGAGGTCGTTGAGTTTGCCTGTGCCGATGTATGGGAATATGGTGGCGTTGTTGTCTTTTATGTATTTGTTCAGGATTTCAAGGGCGGTAGGGGATAAGTATACTTTTACTACTCGTGGGCGTTCTTCTTTGGTTTTGCTTGGGATGTAGTGTACAGCTGTGCCGTTGTCGCTTGTTACGATGTTGCTTTGTGTGAGGTCGCGCAGGTCGCTGATTCTACATCCGAGGTAGCATTGGAAGACGAACATGTCTCGGGCGAGGTTGAGTTCTTTGCCTTTGCCGAGGTCTGCCTTATATAATATGTCTCGTTCTTCTGTGGTGAGGTAGTATGGGGTGCCATATTTCTGTGAGCCTACGGTGTATTTGCGGAATGGGTCGTTTTTGGTGTAGCCCATGTCGATGCACCAGCGCCAATATGCTCGTATTGCGCTCATGTAGGTTACGATGGCGTTGTCGCTGCGTTTCTTGGGGGCTCTTTCGTGTGGGGAGTTGTCCCATACGTATTTGTATTTGGCTACGGGTGCGAGTGTTGTGCGGTATTTGAGTTTCTTTTCTTTGAAGAGGGTGTGCTCTGTGCGGAAGAAGTCTTCGATGGCACGTAGGGTGTCTCCGTCTGCTTTGTCGAGGGTTATGTGGTTGTTGGTGTACATCTCGAAGCGCTTGACGATGTTGAAGATGATCTTGTATGTCTTGTGGCGTTCGAGGGATACCTTCTTGAATTTAAGGAAGGCGTCAATTTTATCGTGGAAATAGATTTCGTCGCTTTCGGGCTGGGTGTAGTTCTGGGGGAAGAGGAGACGGTCGATGGTGTCCTGTGCCCAGTCCTGGGTGAAGTCGGTGATGGCTTTGTTGTTTCCTTTCTCTGTGAGGTGGGAGATGATGCGCTCGATGAGTGCTTTTGCATCCTGGGCTTCTTTTACTTCGGGGGTGATGAGTCGGTTTTTGATGACGATCTGGCCATCGACGAAGTATTTCGGAAGGATGAAGACACGGGTGTGGGCGCGAAGGGCGACTTCGCGTGTGTTGCGGTAGCGGAGTAGGATCTCGGCTTTGCCGGTGTCTTTGCTCGTGCGAGCTGAAAGGGTGAGTGTTATTGTTGCCATAATGTTTCTATCCGACTAGGTTTTAACTATGGCAAATTTACTAAATGCGGGGGACAAAAACAACTGAAATTGTCCCCCAAGTTCTTTGCTAATGAAAACGACTGATATGGGTAGTTTTGGCGGATTGCTTTGTAACTACCTATATATTAGTGGTTTAGTGGGTGTTTTTGAAAAGATGTCTTTTCTGGCGATTTCCGTTGATTTCGTTATTTATTTTCCGATGCAAAATCTGCTAATCGGCAGATAATCAACGGATTGTAATCCGGATTCCAACAAAACCTGTTAAAAGTCGATACAAATATCGTATTATATCAAAATCTTGTAAAGGACACGATTTTACAGATATAGATAGATATCGTATTATATCAAGTGTTATTTTGGTCAAAATCTTGAATATTATAACTACTGATATTTGTATCGATTTTCAATTAAATGCACGCATTTTTACTCTCTACTCAATAGGAATCTGAATGATCGAGAGCCATTTCTCAGGGTCTTCCTGATTCCAGATGCCGTCGATATAGCAGTAGCGAGGATGTCCTGCAACCTTGTAACCTTGCTCTTCCATATATGCGAATGCTTCTGTAAATGATTCGTAGAAACGGTCGTATGGGCCGTAATGTTTCATGCAGAGCACCTTAGGAACAGCAGGCAGTCTCTTGAACTGTACTATACTGCTGTCTGTACCCATTTCTTCAACCTGCTCACAGTATTCTATGTCGATGTCAGTAGGGGTGTACTCCTTGTTATGCTCAATTGTAAAGCAATAGCCTGGAGGCGGACATTTACAGCCGAGTCTCTGCATTTCAGGCCCGATTACGGAGTAGCAAAGCAGTCCAAGAGCTGAATAGTCTGAAATGACTTCACGATGGGAAGCAACGATTATTTCTGGCAATGATTCGATAGTGAATTT
>JAFYWV010000096.1 GCA_017546505.1 Bacteroidaceae bacterium | reverse complement strand
CGGCATTCGAGGTCATATATACTTCTGCACCGGCGTTCAAGTTCACGTTTAAGGATGACGGCAGCACCGAAGATTGTTATGCGATAATGGTGTATGGCGAGTGTACGAGAGTGAAGGATGGCGAGACAACAGTTAATATACATGCTTGCGACCCATATGAGCCGGATGAGGATTTCGGTATGGAGACCAGGAAGGATTATCTGGATGTCGATATGAATGACGGTACGGCGAGGTTATGGCCAGATACGGAGTTTAATGGTCAGGAGGTAAGTCTCAGTCTTGAGGTGTGGACGTATTTTGATGGCATACATAATTCAAAGTATGATGAGGTCAGGGAGAGATATAAGGCGGTGATATACCGTTTGAGTCCGGAGTTCTTCAAATACGCGGAGGCTCAGAATCATCTTGATAACAATATGTTGGCAGAGATAGGCCTGGCTCCGGCTTCATTTGCCTATACAAATGTCAATGGTGGTCTTGGACTATTTGCAGGGGTGTCTGTTGCTGAGACTGAATGGTTTGAATACAAGTAACAATTTAATATAAAACGAATTATGAAAAGATTTTTTGCATTTGTAATTGCTGCTATTGCTTTGAGCAGCTGTGTTAAGGTCGGAGATACATTCCTTCGATTTGATGGTCCGAGCGGAGTCAGTGCGGAGGAACAGGAATTGACTTATGTGCCAAAACATCAGGTAGAGATGTCATTACTGGATGCCAGATGGGAAGTGTACGACACTCCTCCTGATCAGGTGCCATCGTCTGGTGTTAATGAGCCTACTGATTCAGATAGGATTAGCGGTGAATGGTTCACTGTATACTTGAAGGATGGAAATGTCCTTGTCGAACTTGACAAAAATGAAGGATATAGAAGGAAATTGATTATTGAAATTTCTGAAACATTTTCCAAGACTGGTATAACGGAGATTTGTATTCAGCAGGAGGGAAAGGTATATGGGGAAGAATAGACTTTAACCGGCACTAGCCGGATACTAAGGTGAGCACACACCTTTCGATGCCGTCGATGATGGTTTCGACTATGGCTCGTCTGCCTTCTTGTGAGAGGAGGTAGGCGAGATCTTTTTTGTTGTCCATGAAGAAGTTTTCGATGAGGACGGCCGGGCAGTGGGTGTGGCGTAGGATGTAGAAGTTTTCTTCCCAATCGGGGTCGTTGTCGGTGTAGTCGGTGCGGATGCGCCTGCCTGGGAGGTGTTGTTGGGCGGATTGGTAGAGGCTGTCGGCGAGGGTGTCGGATTGTGTGTGGCCTTTGCAGGTGTAGCAGGACCAGCCGGTGGCGGTGTGCCATCGGGTACCGTCGCCGGCGGCGTTGACGTGGATGGAGATGAGGATGACGTTGGTTTTGCCGAGGGCTGTGCAGTGGGCGTTGACGCGGCGGACGCGTTCTTTGAGGGGGATGTCTTCGGTTTCGGGGACGAGGAGCTGGGCGTCGTGGCCGTTGGCTTGGAGTCGGGATAGTGTGAGTTGGGCGATTTCGCGATTGTAGGCGGCTTCGAGGAGGGTTCCGTCTGGGGAGCGTTTGCCGGGGGTGTTGAGGCCGTGGCCGGGGTCGAGGAGGATTTTCATGTCGTTGGAGGACGACAGCTGGGCGATTCTTTTGCTAAGGTAGGGATTTTTTTGTAGATTTGCAGGTGATGTACAGTCTGAATAAGATTGTGTATTAAATTCGCACTAGATCCAGGTACTTTACGGTATCTGGATTTTTCTTTGCCATTAGTACATTTTTGTGCTAGGTTTCAGTACACCACGAAAAATTTAGTACATTTTCAGTACACTTTTGGGGTATAAAAAAGCAAAAAACCCAATAGAGCGCATTCTATTGGGGTTGAGTGAGGTGCCTAGCGGAATCGAACCGCTGTAGCAGGTTTTGCAGACCTGTGCCTAACCGCTCGGCCAAAGCACCATTTCCGTATTGGGATTGCAAATATAGCGACTTTTATCGTATATGCAAAATAATTTTCACAATTTTTCAATTGCTGACACTCAGGGATGTGGAGAAAAGATATAGGGATGTGGTATTCCAGAAATTCTATCGGATTTCTGCTTAAACAGGCTGGCACCCAAATAACTGTATAACAGGGGTTTAATCGAGTAGGAGGAAAACAAAAGTAGGTTTTCCTCCTACTTTTGTTTTCCGACCTCTCACACCACCGTACATGCGGGTCCGCATACGGCGGTTCCTTATCTGCAATGATACTTTTCGTAGTATCCCATCAGTGACGG
>JAFYWV010000095.1 GCA_017546505.1 Bacteroidaceae bacterium | reverse complement strand
GCTGTGAGTGAACACTCACAGCCGTCAATCGTTAATGTATGGACTTTATTTTCCTTCGGCGAATTTCTTTGCCTGTTCTTCAATGAGTTCCTTGTCCTCGAAGTAGTTTATCTTCATTGCACGGCGAACATCGTTGAGTGTGTCGGCAGCAACGGCACGTGCGGCCTCGCAACCCTGTTGCAGCAATGCGTAGACCTCGTGGATTTTCTGTTCCCACTCCTTGCGGCGTGCGCGTATTGGAGCAAGCTCCTCTTCAAGTATTGCAATGAGGAAACGCTTCACCTTCACGTCGCCCAAGCCACCGCGCATATAGTGTGCCTTCAGTTCGTCGAGGTTGGGATAGTCGGGCAAATATTTTTCAAAATGCTCGGGGCGGCAGAATGCGTCAAGGTATGTAAAAACTGTGTTGCCCTCGACTTTACCAGGGTCTTGAACGCGGATGTGGTCGGGGTCGGTGTACATTGACATAACGCGTTGCTTGAGCTCCTCGGCGCTGTCCGAGAGATAGATGCAGTTGCCGAGCGACTTGCTCATTTTTGCCTTGCCGTCTGTTCCCGGCAAGCGCAGACAGGCTGCATTTGTGGGTAACAGGATTTCGGGCTCGACGAGTGTCTCGCCATAGATGCCGTTGAAACGACGCGCAATTTCACGAGCCTGTTCAATCATCGGCTGCTGGTCCTCACCTGCAGGAACTGTTGTCGCGCGGAAAGCCGTGATGTCCGATGCCTGGCTGATGGGGTAGGTGAAGAAACCTACGGGGATGCTTGTCTCGAAGTTGCGCATCTGGATTTCTGTCTTTACCGTCGGGTTGCGCTGCAAGCGCGATACGGTGACAAGGTTCATATAGTAGAACGCAAGTTCACAAAGCTCGGGAACCTGTGACTGGATGAATATTGTGCATTGTGACGGGTCGATACCTACCGACAGATAGTCGAGTGCCACTTCAATGATGTTCTGGCGCACCTTCTCGGGGTTGTCGGCATTGTCGGTGAGTGCCTGTGCATCGGCAATCATAATGAAAATCTTGTCATATACACCCGAGTTCTGCAGTTCGACGCGGCGACGCAGTGAACCTACATAGTGTCCCAAGTGCAGGCGGCCGGTTGGGCGGTCGCCGGTGAGTATAATCTTGCTCATAATTTCCGTATTTTAATTAATTTGACTGCGAAGATAACTATAAAAAGCTGAAAAAACTTCTTTGGGGTGAGTTTTATTTTCTTTTTGGGGCAAAGTTTCTGCTTTTTATCTGTTATAAGAAATTTATTATGTATTAAACACGTATAATATTTGCCGGCATTTTCCTTATTTAAGAAAAAAAGTGTATTTTTGCAATTTGATTGCGAAGATAGGCTGCGGTCGCTGTGAAACCGTGAATGAAATTCCCGTTTCGCTTCCTTGCACTGTCATTGCAACTTGGTTGCGAAGATAGGCTGCGGTGATGTTGCGCGTGTGATTCCTTTTTCGCTTTGAAAATGAAAACAAAATAAAAATAAATATATGAACATTTCTTACAATTGGCTTAAAGAGTATGTCGATTTCGATATGACACCCGAGGAGGTGTCGGCAGCGCTCACATCAATGGGTCTTGAGACCGATGGCGTTGAGGAGGTGCAGACAATCAAGGGTGGCCTTGAGGGGCTGGTGATTGGTGAGGTTCTCACTTGTGTCGACCATCCCGACAGCGACCACTTGCATATAACTACAGTTAATCTTGGTGACGGTAATCCCGTGCAGATTGTTTGCGGTGCACCAAACGTGGCAGCGGGCCAGAAGGTGGTTGTTGCAACCATCGGTACAAAATTGTATGATGGCGACGAGTGCTTCACTATAAAGAAAGGTAAGATACGTGGTGCAGAGTCTTTCGGTATGATTTGTGCCGAGGATGAGATTGGCATTGGCAACAGCCACGACGGTATCATTGTTCTGCCTGCCGATGCGGTGCCGGGTACTCTTGCAAAGGATTACTACAATATCAAGAGCGACTATCTCATTGGTGTTGACATCACTCCCAACCGTGCCGATGCTTGCTCACACTATGGTGTGGCGCGTGACCTTTACGCATACACTATGCAGAACAAGGGCGCGAGCGAACTTCGCCGCCCATCGTGCGACGGCTTTAAAGTCGATGACAACTCGCTCGAGATTGACATCGAGGTGCAGAACACCGAGGCTTGTATGCGTTATGCCGGTGTCACTGTGAAGGGTGTTACCGTTAAGGAGAGCCCCGATTGGCTGAAGGATAAACTGCAGATTATAGGCGTTCGTCCAATAAACAATATTGTCGATATTACAAACTACATACTCCACGCATATGGACAGCCTATGCACTGCTTTGATGCTGATAAAATCAAGGGTGGAAAGGTGGTTGTTCGCACATTCCCCGAGGGTACTCCGTTTGTTACCCTTGACGGCGTTGAGCGCAAGCTCTCGGAGCGCGACCTTATGATTTGCAATGCCGAGGAGCCTATGTGTATTGCCGGTGTGTTCGGTGGTCTTGAGTCGGGCACAACCGAGGAGACAAAGAACGTGTTCCTTGAGAGCGCCTATTTCCACCCCACTTGGGTGCGCAAGACATCGCGCCGTCACGCCCTGCAGACCGATTCATCGTTCCGCTTTGAACGCGGCACCGACCCCAACAACGTAATATATGCGTTGAAGCAGGCTGCAATGCTCATCAAGGAGCTTGCCGGCGGTACAATCTCAATGGAGATAAAGGATATCTATCCCGCACCTGTGGAGGATTTCAAAGTTGAACTTGAGTATGAGTATGTGAACAACCTTATTGGTGTGGAGCTTTCTCACGATACAATTAAGGGTATTGTGTCATCGCTTGAGATGAAGATTACAGCCGAGAGCGAAAAGGGCTTGACACTGCTTGTTCCCCCTTACCGTGTGGATGTACAGCGTCCTTGTGATGTTGTCGAGGATATTCTGCGCATCTATGGCTACAATAATATCAATTTCGATACTACATTGCATTCGTCAATCATCACCAAAGGTACCGAGGACAGGTCGCACAAGTTGCAGAATCTTGTATCGGAGCAGTTGGTAGGTTGCGGTTTCAACGAGATACTTAACAACTCGCTCACAGCTGCTGCTTACTATGACGAGCTCGAGAGCTACAAGAGTGAAAATCTTGTACGCTTGATGAACCCGCTCAGCAACGACTTGAACGTGATGCGCCAAACGATGCTGTTCGGCGGTCTTGAGAGTATGCAGCGTAACATCAGCCGCAAGATTACCGACCTCAGTTTCTTTGAGTTCGGTAACTGCTACCGTTTTGATGCCGACAAGCGTGTTGAGGAGAAGATTCTTAGCCCATACAGCGAGAGCTATCACTTGGCTCTTTGGATGACTGGAAATAATATTTCATCGTCTTGGATTGAGGCCGGACGCCCACTCTCTGTGTATGACCTCAAGGCTGTGGTCGAGCATATCTTCGACCGTCTCGGTTTCAAGCCTGCAATGCGTCTTGTATCGACATTCGACAACGACATTTTCACAGCTGCCATTGAGTTCAAGGCGCAGAGCAACAAGAAAACCGTTGCACAGCTTGGTATACTGCGCAAGAAAGTTGCAAAGCGTTTCGACATCGATAGCGAGGTATTCTATGCCGATATCAACTGGAGCGAGCTGATGAAGGCTGTGAAGAATGCCAAGATCGGTTATGCCGAAATCAGCAAGTATCCTGCCGTTAAGCGTGACCTTGCACTGCTCCTTGACAAGAGCGTTACATTTGCGCAGATTGAGCAGGTGGCACGCGAGACCGAGAAGAAACTGTTGAAGGCTGTTACATTGTTCGACGTTTACGAGGGCAAGAACCTTGAGGAGGGCAAGAAGAGCTACGCTGTCAGCTTTGTTCTCCAGGACGACAACCAGACACTCAATGACAAGGTTATCGACAAGACAATGGCGCGCCTGATGGAGGGCTTTGAGAAACGTCTTGGCGCCGTGCAGAGATAAGCCTGCTTTGTCATCCTGAGCGCAGTCGAAGGAACTGAAGAAAATAAGGTGTATATTGATAATAAATAATTATAAACTAAAATAAATTTTACTATGGGTAGAGCTTTTGAATACCGTAAAGCTGCAAAATTGAAAAGATGGGGTAATATGGCACGTGTTTTCACCCGTGTCGGTAAACAGATTGCAATTGCCGTTAAGGCTGGCGGTCCCGACCCCGATACTAACTCACACTTGCGCGCGATTATCGCCAATGCGAAGCGCGAGAATATGCCAAAGGACAACATTGAGCGTGCTATCAAGAACGCGATGGGTAAGGACCAGAAGGATTACAAGGAGGTTCCATACGAGGGTTACGGTCCTTTCGGTATCGCTATCTTCGTTGATGCTGCAACCGACAACACAACACGTACTGTGGCTAACGTTCGTGCTGTCTTTAATAAGTTCGGCGGTACACTTGGTACACAGGGCAGCCTTGACTTTATGTTCACACAGAAGAGTGTGTTCACATTCACAAAGAAAGACGACCTTGATATGGACGAGCTGATTCTCGACCTCATTGACTTTGGTGTAGAAGAGGAGTATGACGAGGAGGAGAATGAAATCACTATCTATGGCGATCCAAAGTCTTTCGGTGCAATCCAGAAAGCACTCGAGGAGAAGGGCTTTGAGATTACCGGTAGCGAGTTTACACGTATCCCTAACGACTTGAAAGACGTTACCGAGGAGCAGCGTGCTACAATCGACAAGATTGTTGAGCGCCTCGAGGAGGACGATGACGTACAGAACGTTTACACAAATATGAAGCCTGTTGAAGAGTAATTCAGAGACTTGTTTATATTAAAGGTCGCGTGCACGCACGCGACCTTTAATTTTTTTAGAATTATATCGAACTCACGTTTTTTGCCTACAATCTGAAAAAACGCGCAGTAGTCATATCGACAGTAGTGGAGACATCCCGTTTGCTGTTGTAGAGATTTTTTGACAGCGCTCATGATGACATTGTTAGGGCTATATTTTTGCAGTTGGTAGTGCACATAATTTGCGTGAATTTGATTTGTTATTGAAAATAATGTCAAAAATATTTGTCTATATGTAAAGTATACATTACATTTGCGGTGTGTTCGAATACTTACAAGATTTGTTTAATTTCTTAAAATGTATCTTTATGAAAACATTGCTTTTTCCGTACAGCTTCAAAAAATGGGGCTTGTGTGTGTTGGCCATAGGTGTTGCGTTTGGCATATATACGATGGCTTCAGACTACGGCAGTTGTCTTGTGAACAATATTGCCATTATTGCTACGATATTGGGTGCAATGCTCGTGACCTGCTCACGGGAGAAAATTGAGGACGAGATGGTCCGTCAGCTTCGTTTGAACTCATTGCTTGTGGCACTTTACATCAGTTATGCAGTGCTAATTGTGTGCTCGTTGTTCGTCTATGGATTGGACTTCCTGTATGTGATGATTTACAATATGTTCACAATATTGTTTGTTTTTATGATTGTTTTCCGCTATCGTATGTGGCGTTTAAATAAAGAGATGAAAGATGAAGAACAGAATTAGGGTGGAGCGAGCCGAGGTGCGTATGACACAACAGCAGTTGGCCGATGCCATTGGTGTCAGCCGCCAGACCATAAACGCCATCGAGAGCGGCAAGTTTGTGCCCTCTACTGTGTTGGCGTTGAAAATGGCACAGATTTTCGAGAAACCTGTCGAAGAGATATTTATGTTAGATGATGAAGATTAATCAAAGCAAGTGACTAAAAATTTTTAGTCACTTGCTATAAGTGATGCCGACTTTACTCGGCATCACTTTTATCTTGTAAATCCCGGTGGTCTGGTTTGCCCGCCTTGTCCGCCGAATCCCGGTGGGCGGGTGTTGTTGCTGCCTCCAAAGCCCGGTGGTCTTATACCGCCGAAACCGGGTGGAGGAACAGATGGTGGACGCATTGGTGGCAATGGAACAGGACGCGGCGGTGGAATTTGCACCGGGCGGATGACGGGACGGTAGAATGGTGGAGGCGAGTAGAAACGCCATCTGTCCCAGTCGTTGTCCGTCAGTCAGTAGTAGCCTGTGCTTCCTTCTATTATTCCTGCATTGCTGTATGGGTATATATTCCCGCTCATTGACAGGTTATTGCTGTTGAAATTGGGGCTTACTGTTGCTGTTGCCTGATTGCTGCCGGCCGACAGCATAATGCTTACAGTTGCCGATATTTCACTGCCGTAAATGCCGAAATTGTAGTAGATATTTCCATATCTGTCAATCCTCATCTCTTCGTTGCCTACTCTGCCGGTGAGTGTTATCCCGCCCAGGCCGTTGGGCGAGTAGATGTTGCTGTTGTCGAGCGCTGTCTGCACCGTTGCCGTTCCGTCGTTGATTGAGATGAAATTCGTGCTCTCTGTTACAAGGTTGCTCGCTCCGTTATTGAAGGTTACATTCGAAGCCTCCAATGCCCACGAACCGCTTTTCAGTGCTGCAATGGCCTGTAGATATTGCACCGAGTCGTTGTGAATCTCAATCCTCTCCTCGGCGGCCCGTTTGCGCAGACGCTCGGCGCGCCACGCAGCCTCCTTCTCTTTTCTCGTCATCTTCTTCTCCTGTGCCGATGCCTCGCAGCAGAATACTGAAAGCAATAGCAGAATAAGGAGCAGGTATTGCCCGATGAATGACGGTACATATTCGTCGCTCCGCACAGGCGGAATCTCTTTTTTTGCTGTGGTCTTAGTTGATTCTTTCATAACGTTTGCTTAATTAAAGGTTCTTACTTAAAACAAACAAACTGGGCTTTATGTACATTGGTGACTGCCGTTTGGGAATGATTTTAACCCTATTTCACTCTGGTTTTACTGTTTTTGTTTCTATTTGCGCGATTTTTTATGCCAATGATTCTTGTTTTGCGTAAAAATTCATATCTTTACAAATAAAATCAAGTTTTGCAGGTGAGAAAGTTTTTTGTCATATCTCTTTTTCTTGCGTTTGTGCTTGTTGCTTGTGGCGACAGAAAGGGTGGTGTGCAATGCGATGGGTGGTCTTTTGCTCCTCCGGCGGGTGTTGCTGTCGACACTGTTGCGATAGATACTATGGATGTGAAAAATCCGTTTATCTGCTATGAGCGCGAGGATGAATGCTATTATATGGTAGGAGACGGTGGTTTTATGTGGTTGAGCGACGACTTACATAGCTGGGTGGGGCCATACGATGTCCTTGACCAGGACACAGCATCGTGGATTGGGGCATCGCCGGTGATTACGTCGCCCGAGATACACCGATACAAGGGAAAGTATTACTATATGGCAACCTTTGAGCGCCCTGATTTTGTGGCCGTAGATGCCGATGGCAAGCCTTTTGCACGTCGCTCGTGTGTGGCGCTTGTGGCAGATGATATCCGTGGCCCGTACAGGACCATAGACTGTAACAGCAGTCTGCTCGTGGAGAGTGAGATGGCTGCACATCCTACATTTGGTGTTGATTATTTTAATGTGCCGTATATGATGTATACTCACCAGGGCGAGCAGAATGGCGATGGAACGGTGCAGATAATACGTTTCTCGGAGGATTTGGGGCGCAGAGTGGGCGAGGCTTACATAATGTTCTCGGCTGCGGGTAATCCCTGGTCGGGTGATTTTGTGAATGGACAACGGGTCTTTTCTCCAATTATGGAGGCGCCTTTCCTGTTCTTTACCGACGAAAAGGAGATGGGTATATTGTTCACAACCTATGTGGATGGGGTTAAGGCTGTTGGCGTGGCTTATACACAGACCGGCGAATATGGCTATAACGGCCCGTGGGTGGTTGAGCCGCAACCGTTGCTCACCTGCAATGTGGGCAGTGCGTCAATCTTCTGCGACTATGACGGAACAAAGGTGCTTGCAGTGAGCAAGGATACGATAATAGACGGTGTGGCAAAGAGCGTGCCGCAGTTGTTTAAACTTGATATGCAGTTTGATAAACTAAAAATTGAAGGATACTATAAATTTTAAGAATTATGCGTTTAATTATTCAGCCTAACTACCAGCAGCTTTCTTGCTGGGCTGCATCTTATGTAGCAAAGAAAATCAATGATTTTAACCCTACAGCCGAGAAGCCTTTCGTGCTTGGTCTTCCAACCGGTGGTACTCCTCTTGGTACTTATAAGGAGTTGATTAACCTTTATAACAAGGGTGTTGTAAGTTTCCAGAATGTGGTTACATTCAATATGGACGAGTATGTAGGTCTTCCCGAGGAGCACCCCGAAAGCTACCACTCATTTATGTGGAATAACTTCTTCAGCCACGTTGACGTAAAGAGAGAGAACGTCAACATCCTTAACGGCAACGCTGAGGATTTGGTTGCAGAGTGCGCACGCTACGAGGAGAAAATCAAGTCTTACGGCGGTATCGACCTGTTCCTCGGCGGTATCGGTCCTGACGGTCACATCGCGTTCAACGAACCGGGTTCATCACTTGCTTCACGCACACGTATCAAGACTTTGACAACCGATACAATCATTGCAAACTCACGTTTCTTTGACAATGACATCAACAAAGTTCCAAAGACTGCGGTTACTGTAGGTGTCGGCACTGTTATGGATGCAAAAGAGGTTCTTATCCTCGTTAACGGCCACAACAAGGCTCAGGCTCTCTATCACGCTGTTGAGGGTAATGTTACACAGATGTGGACTATCAGCGTTCTGCAGATGCACCGCAGCGGTATTATCGTATGTGACGATGCTGCTACTGCCGAGTTGAAGGTCGGTACTGTAAACTACTTCAAGGATATCGAGCGCGAGAATATGCAGCCATTCTATTGCTCAAAGTAATAGAACGTCTCTTGTTTCTTATACCGACCGCCTAAGAAAAAGGCGGTCGGTTTTTTTATAAATAACCTAAAAGATAACCGAAAATCAGTTCGCCTTTTGTCATTTTATCGTGTTAATAATTTTGTATTGCCTTTAACTTTTTTTACCTTTGTAGGTTGAATAAAAACCAATTCGCTGTATAATAAAACCAATACTATGAATAAAAGATTTTTTACACTGTTGTCATTGCTTTTTGCTGTGCTGTTTGTGAATGCACAGAATAGCGATGTTGAGAAAATGTTGAAAGGTATTAACGCTATTACCGGGTTTGAGAGGATAGAGAAGGTTGATACAACACGTCAGTACTACCTGATGAAGATAACTCAGTTGCTCGACCCGCAGAACCCTGCTGCCGGAACATTTGAGCAGCGTGTTATGCTTGGTCACCGTGGATACGACCGTCCTATGGTGGTTGTGACTGAGGGTTATGGTGCCGATTATGCTTTCAACAGCCCCAAATATATGGAGGAGCTCACAAAGATTATGGATGCCAATATCCTGTTTGTAGAGTATCGTTATTTCTCGGGTTCAATGCCAAAGCCTTGCAATTGGGAGTATCTGACTGTTGCAAATTCAATGGTCGATTATCACAACATCATAACATCGTTCAAGCCTTATTACCCAAAGAAATGGGCTTCAACAGGTATCAGTAAGGGTGGTTCGACAACAATCTTCCTGCGTGCATATTATCCCGAGGACCTCGATGTCTCTGTGCCATACGTTGGCCCGTTGAGCTGTGCTGTTGAGGACGGCCGCCACGAGTCGTTCCTCGAGCAGGTGTCTACAAAAGCCGACCGTGATGCAATCCGTGCTTTCCAGACTGAACTCTTTGAGCGCAAAGAGCGCCTGATGCCGATGTTTGATGAGTATTGCCTGAAGAATGACCTTGTGTTCCGTGTGCCGACATCAAATGTTTATGACCTCTTGGTGCTTGAGTATCAGTTCTCGATGTGGCAGTGGGGTACACCTACAAACACTATTCCGGCGCTTGACTCGGATGATAAGACCCTCTTCAACTACTTTGTGAAGATGTGTGGCCCTGACTATTTCGCGGCCGGCAGCAACATCGAGTCATTCTTTGTACAAGCAGTGAAGGATTTTGGTTACTATGGTTACAACATCGAGCCTTTCCACAAGTATGTGAATGCCGAGGATGTTGAGGGTTATTTGAAACGCGTTCTCTTGCCCGAGCAGTTTGCCGATGTGAAATTCGACGACAGCAACTACCGTTTCGTCACAGACTATTATACCGAGAATGATCCCAAAGCAATTATGATTTATGGCGAGGTTGACCCTTGGACTGCAAGCGGTGTCACCTGGTTGCGCGACCGTAACAAGAAGAATATAAAGATTTTTGTGCAGCCCGGTGGTAGCCACACTGCACGTATCCTTAATATGCCCGAGAATATGCGTGATGAAATTCTTGAGCAGCTCAACGAGTGGGTGCAGTATAAGTGATGTGCAATATTGCGCTATCAATCAATGATGCGACAATCGGTTATCGCAATGGCAAATCGGTAACTCCTGTTGTAACGTCAGTCAACGCCACGCTTTGTGCCGGGGAGGTGGTTGCACTCATTGGTATGAACGGTGCCGGCAAGTCGACCCTGTTGCGCACGCTGTCGGGGTTTCAGCAGCCTTTGTCGGGAAAAGTGAACTTTGCAATGGGCGATGCAGGCGACCTGTCGCCGCAAGAGCTTGCAAAATGCGTTTCGGTGGTGCTCACGGAGAATAATTTTGCAACACTTACAGTGGATGAGCTTGTTGCATTGGGGCGTGTTCCGCATACCGGTTTTCTTGGATTGATGAATGCTGCCGACAGGGCTGTAGTTGCGGCGGCGATGGATAGAATGGGGGTGGGGCAACTTGCCAAGCGGCAGGTGTCTACATTGAGTGATGGAGAGCGGCAGAAGTGCCTGATTGCAAAAGCCATTGCGCAGCAGACACAGCTGATGCTGTTTGATGAGCCTACGGCATTCCTTGATTTCCGTAGCAAGGTGCAACTGTTCCGCACTTTAAGGGGGTTGGCGGCAGATGAAGGAAAATCGGTTGTGGTTTCAACCCACGATATTGAGATGGCACTGCGTTTTGCCGACAAGATATGGTTGATAAATGGTGGCAGATTGTATGAAGGAAGTGCTGCCGAATTGGCCGGATGCGGGATACTGCAACGCTTCATTGATGGCGATGGCATTATATACGACGAGGAAAACAATAGAATAGAAATAACACAAGAAGGGGCTTTGTGACAGCTGCTTCAAAAACATAAACTAAAACAATACATTTAGCGATGAAATACAATTTTGATGAAATCGTTCAGCGCAAACATACCGATTGCTTGAAGTATGATAATCTAAAGGAGATGTTCGGCACGGAAGAGGTTTTGCCAATGTGGATTGCCGATATGGATTTCAAGACACCCGATTTTATTGTCGATGCAATACGTAACCGCTTGAGCCACGAACTGCTTGGCTACAGCTATATCTGCAAACGTTGGCGTCCAGCCATCCAAAGTTGGGTGTCTCGCCGTTATGGCTGGGAGGTGCAGGCCGATGAGATTGGTTTCGTCGGCGGTATCGTGCCCGCAATATCTTTTGCCTTGCAGTGCTTTACAAAAGCCGGTGACAAGGTGATGATTCAGCCACCTGTGTATCATCCGTATCACCACGTGACAAATGACCTTGAGCGTACATTGGTGTTCAACCCTCTTAAACTTGTCGATGGTCAGTTGCAGATTGATTTCGCCGATTTCGAGGAGAAAGTAAAGGGTTGCAAGGTGTTTCTGCTCTGCAATCCTCATAATCCTTGCGGTCGTGTGTGGACAAAGGAGGAGCTGTTGCGTCTGTGCGACATCTGTGTGAAGAACAATGTGCTTGTCATCAGTGACGAGATACATTGTGATATGGCACTCAAAGGCTACAAGCACACCCCGTTTGCGAGTGTCAGCGAAGAGGCAAAGAACTGTTGCATCACCTTTATGGCCGCAAGCAAAACCTTCAACATTGCAGGCTTGAAGAGTTCATACCACATAATCCAGAACCCTGAAATCCGCCGGCAGTATAACGAGTTTTTGCGTAAGAGTGAGCTCGACACTGCTCACGTATTCGCTACCGGACCTGTTGCCACTGCTTACGAGCAGGGCGAGGAGTGGGTTGAGCAGATGCTTGAATATGTTGAGGCGAATATCGATTTTATGGAGCAGTATCTCAAGGAGAATATGCCAAAAATGGGTATGATTCGCCCACAGGCATCGTTCCTGGTGTTCCTTGATGCGCGTGGCCTTGGCTTGCCACACGACAAGTTGGTCGAGTTCTTCATCCGCGAGGCTAAGGTGGGAATGAACGACGGCGCTATGTTCGGCGAGGAAGGTTCGGGCTTTATGCGAATGAATCTCGGTTGCCCGCGTTCGGTACTCGAAAAGGCTCTGAACCAGATTAAAGTAGCGTACGACAAGATTGCGTGATGCAATCATTCTAACAATATTACTTCCGGGAGTACTCAATAAACATTTGGGGTACTCCCGGAATTTTTTTAATGGATGTAGTTCTATGGTATATCTTTTTTGTGAAAAATATAGTACTATGTATTGCAAGGTTCTATATTTGTACATATATTTGCAACGGAACTAAGTTCGTTGCAAATAAAAAATAGAGTGTATGTATGTTGAAAATGTAAAATCTCAGATGCGTAAAGGTATGCTGGAGTATTGCATAATGTTATTGCTTTGCGACAGGCCTTATTATACGTCTGATATCATAGAGGAATTAGAGAAGGCTAATCTTATAGTGGTGGAGGGAACTCTTTATCCGTTACTGTCGCGCTTGCGCAAGGAGGGTATGTTGGATTATGAGTGGCAGGAGAGCCCATACGGGCCGCCGAGGAAATACTACCGTCTCACCGATGGCGGCAAAGTGGTTTTAGCGGCGCTTAATGAGAGTTGGAATGCGCTTGCAGGTACAGTGGACAAGATAAGGAATGTGGGAAAATAAAATAATAATGATATGAAAAAGACAATTACCGTAAATCTTGGAGGCAGAGCTTTCCAGATTACCGAAGATGCCTATGCGCAGTTGAGTGATTATTTGAGCAGTATTGCAGATTGCTTAAAGAGTCACGAAGCAGGCGAGGAGATTGCTGCAGACATTGAGTCGAGAATAAGTGAACTTTGCGAAGAGCGCTTACAGCATAATGCAATAAGGATTATTGATTGCAGTCTTGTGAATGATATGATCAAGCGCATAGGTAATCCCGAAAATATGTTCGCTGTTAATGACGATGCGGATAGTACCTCAGGCGAAGGTCAAGCCGCTGATGAGCCGGGTGCCGGTGTGGGCGATGCTTGTGATGCCAACGCTCAAAAGGCGCGTTTGGAGAGCCGTTTCTACCGTAATGTGGATGACAAGATGATTGCAGGTGTCATGTCCGGATTATCGGTATATCTTGAGCACAAGCATCCCAATGTAAAGTTGGATACAACGGCCTTGAGAATCTTGGCTACCGTGTTTTTGGTGGCGCTGCCACCATTGACGCTGATTGCTTATCTGCTTGTGTGGTTTATGGCTCCTGCAGCGGGCAATACTGCCGACAAGCTGCGTATGGAGGGCGTTGAGCCAACACCTGAAAACATTGCGTCAAAAATTGCCGATACCGATTATAAGGATGTGAAAAGTAGTGAAAGGGGTAACGACGGAGGAACGAACAGAATCCTTGTTCCGATATTGTTTGTGGTTGTCGCGATTCTCTTCTCAAGACATATACGATTCTTGTCTTTCACCATGGATTATAGTGGGAAGATAATATTGTTGTCGGTGATTATAATGATACCGATGTTGTATATTTCATACAATATAATGAATATCATAAAGAAATTGTCTTCGGGTAAGGCCATTTTTGTGATGTTCCTGTTGGCGTTGTTCCTGTTTTTCTTGATGTTCTTGAGTGTAAATATTGCAAAACATATTCTTTGATAAAATCACTACTTTATGAAAAGGATAGAGAGAATTCAGATTTCCAACCGTTCATTCTTCTTTGAGGAGGATGCGTGTCATCTGCTTGGGAATTTCATAGAACAGATACGCCGGCTTTACAAGGATGATGGTGGCGACGAGAGGGTTGCAGAAGTGGAAAACCGCATTGCAGAAATGTGTTATGACAAGGTTGGTGCGGATGGTATCATTACGGCTGTTATGATAAATGAAGTACTCTCTGTCATAGGTATAAAGATAGAGACTCCTTATGTAGCCGATGATGCAGATACAGATGGTGCCGGCTGCGACACGGAGAGTGAGCAGGATGCAGCCTGGTATAAAGCTATGCTCAAAGGTCGCAAACTGTTCCGTGACAAGCATAACAATATTCTGGGTGGTGTACTCTCGGGTATTGCAATGTATTATGGTGTCGATGTGTCTGCATTGCGTGTCATTGCCATACTGCTTTTTGTGCTGCCGGTTACACTTCCGCTGGTACTCATATATGTTATACTGTGGATATTCCTGCCTAAGGCCACAACCATTATGGATTACACCCGTATGCGCCGTATTGCCGAATGTGGTGACAAAGAGGCTGTGAAAAGGGCGTGGAAGAGAAATTATGAACAGTGTGTCGAGGAACTGAGCATTCCTGCCGACAAGGGGTGTCTATATTCGCTTGTGAGGGTTCTGTTCTTTATACTTGTTGCAATAATGATAATGCCTTTGGGCGTTGTTGTGTTTGCGCTGCTTTTTGCTTTCCTCTCCCTCCTGTTTGTGGGGTGGGGAGCATTTGAATTCCTCAATCTCCCTTTTATGGTGATGATGGGTGTTGTCCTTGTTGTTGCAATTCCAATATTCCTGCTCATATATTCCGTGCTGGCAAGGATGGGGGTATGTGGCGCAATGAAAAAAAACACCAAGAGGTTTTTTGTTGCCTTGTGGGTTGTAGTGCTCCTGATAGTGACTCCTATGGCGCATAGCTATATAAAAGACAATGGCGGGTATGAGAATATTGATGAAACCTTGGAGTATCAATGGAATAATCTGAAGAGCATTTTCAGTGGTGATTGGGATGATGTTGTCTTTATGAACGGTTGCTTCACCAGTACCAGCGGTAACTTTTATGGCACACGCAGGGTAGTCAATGATAAGGATGCTCTGGTTGCTGCAGTGTGGGATGCCGGAGCCGGTAATCTCTATTTGCCTTTGGTTGTGGAGAGTGTGTATGACTGCGACGGTGTGAATACAGTTGCTTTCTATGCTAAAGGAGATTGTTTTTCCGACACGCAGGAGAAGGTTTTGGACGGGGTGTGTGATGCAAGGATTTCGGTAACCTTTCTTCCCGGTGATGAGGTTTGGGGTTGGCACTGTTTTATGTGGGATAGCATTAACAATACTCTTTATTATGATATATGCAAATATGCAAGCAGTGCTTGTGCCAGTTGCAGGACGGAGGAGTTGACTTCGCTGGTCAGGCTATGTGCGGCAGAGAGCTTCGGTGATTCTGTAACCTTTGAGAATGCAAACGATAAAGGTCTTGTTCCATTCAAGATTTCCTATAATGGAAATTACCGCACGCCGAGACTTGTTGTGTTGGATGCCGATGGGGGTGAACTGGAAATAGAGCCTGTTTCAAAGACGATAAGGCTGAAAGGCCGCTATTGGAACAAATACTACAAGAAAGGCTATCCTCACATTATAAACATTAATCAAGATGCTGTTGACTGTATTGATGACCATATAAACGGTATTGATGAACATATAAACGGCATTGTAGATGCCGGTAAAGATATTATTGATATCAGCACGGTTGTTGTTGATACTTTTGATGCCGGTTTTTAGCAGAATGAAAATATTTTATGGATATCCCCGATGCTCCCGGTGTCGGGGATATCTTTGTCGTCACTTATTTTGCGGAATGAAAAAAAAATAGTATCTTCGCAGACGGAAATATTCTTACATCAAATTTTGGTTAGGATAAAGGATATAGCGAGTGCCCTTGAAATGTTCGCGCCTCTGCCGTTGCAGGACGGATTTGACAATGCCGGCTTGCAAATTGGATTGACAGATGCGGAAGTTACAGGGGTTTTATTGTGTCTTGATGTGACCGAGGCCGTTGTTGACGAGGCTATCGCATCGGGATGCAACCTTATTGTGTCGCATCATCCACTGATTTTCTCTCCACTCAAACGCATTACCGGCAGCAATTACATTGAGCGTTGTGTCATCAAGGCTTTGGCTAACGGTGTTGCAATCTATTCGGCCCATACAAATATTGACAATGCTCCCGGTGGGGTGAACTATCGCATTGCCGAGAAGTTGGGCTTGCAGAATGTCCGTATTCTTGTTCCAAAAGAGGATGCATTGTTAAAACTTGCAGTGTATGTTCCCACGTCGGCGGCTGATGCCGTGCGCGATGTGCTCTTTGCTGCGGGTTGCGGCAACATTGGCAACTACGGTTCTTGCAGTTATAATATTGACGGCTTTGGCACTTTCAAAGCCGGTGAGGGTTGTAATCCTTTCTGTGGCGAGGTGGGTGAACTGCATTGTGAGCCCGAGGTGCGCATTGAGACTGTTCTGCCCGCATACTTGAAAAGCAAGGCTGTCGCAGCGTTGATTAAGGCGCATCCATACGAGGAACCTGCATTCGACATCTATCAGTTGAAGAACGGCTGGGGAAATGTTGGCAGCGGTGTCATCGGTGAACTCTCAGTCGAGTGTGACGAGGCGGAGTTCCTGCAGTGCATTAAGGAGGAATTCAATGTAGCCTGTGTGCGCCACACTCCATTGCTTGGCCGCAAGGTGAAACGCGTTGCTCTTTGTGGTGGCGCAGGCGGCTCGTTTGCCGGTGCGGCATTGGCTGCCGGTGCTGATGTCTACTTGACCGGTGAGGCCCGTTATCACGACCTCTTCAATTACACGGGCAAGATGGTGATGGCTGTTATAGGTCACTATGAGAGCGAGCAGTATACTATGGATATCTTCAGGGAGATCATTGAAAAGGCTTGCCCGGGAGTTAAGGTGTTGGCAACGGCTGTGAACACCAATCCGGTGAATTACTTGTAGAGAAATAATATTAACACTTTAAATATTTAATAAAATGGCAAAAAAAGATCCTGCTGATTACACAGTAGAAGAGAAGTTGAAGACCCTTTATGAGTTGCAGACAATTCTGTCACAGATTGACACAATCAAAATTTTGCGTGGTGAGTTGCCTCTTGAGGTAAAGGACTTGGAGGATGAGATTGTTGGTCTTGGCACACGTATAGAGAATATCACTGCCGAGATTAAGACAATCCGCGAGAATGTTGTTTCTTTCCGTGAGGAGATGGAGCAGGCTAAGCGCAGCATTGATAAGTATACCGAGGACCAGAACAACGTGCGCAACAATCGCGAGTTCGACCTTTTGAACAAGGAGATTGAATATAACAAACTTGTGATTGAACACGATGAGAAGAAAATCAATGATGCACGCAAGCAGGAGCAGCAGAAGAATGATGAGCTGGAGAGAGCAAACAATCAACTCGAGGAGCGCAAGAAGGATCTGGATATGAAAAAGTCTGAACTTGAGGATATTGTTGCCGAGACAAAGGCCGAGGAGGAGCGTCTGCGTGAGCAGGCTCACGACCTTGAGCTTAATATTGAGGCACGCTTGTTGGCATCGTTCAAGCGCATCAGAAAAAGCTCACGCAACGGTCTTGGTATCGTTTACGTAGAGCGTGATGCTTGTGGCGGTTGTTTCAGCAAAATTCCACCACAGCGCCAGATGGATATCCGTATGAGAAAGAAAATCATCGTTTGTGAGAACTGTGGCCGTATTATGATTGACCCTGAACTTGCAGGTGTTGAGTTGGAGAAGCCGGCAGAGGCTCCGGCACCAAAGCGTCGCGGTATTCGTCGCGCTGCCAAGGCGGAATAATAGAAGATTTGTTAAATAATTGTGCTGCATTGTCTTGCAAGGCAATGCAGCGCTTTTTTATCTCTCGTCTTTTCTTGTTTGGAAAGATTTGTTTAGTTACATTTGCAACACTTTTAGGCTTGTGTCTTTTGAGTGTTTATTATAGTTGAACAAAAAACATATATACGTATGATAATAGCAGTAGATTTTGACGGAACAATTGTTGAGCATAATTACCCTAATATTGGCGAAGAGATACCTTTTGCTATATCTACGCTACGTATGCTTGCCGACCAACGTCATCGTTTGATTTTGTGGACCGTGCGTCGTGGAGAATTGTTGGACGAAGCAGTAGAGTGGTGCAGAGAACGAGGTGTAGAGTTTTATGCTGTCAACAAGAATTTTCCTGAGGAGATTTTGGATGATACAGGTTGTTTTGGAAAAATCAATGCTGATGTTTTTATAGATGATTGTAGCCTTGGCGGTATACCGGATTGGGGTACAATTTATAAAATGATAACCGAGGGGTTGCAGTGGAGCGATATTTATAAAAACAACCCGGCAACATCGGAGCGCGTGAAGAAAAAGAAACGTTGGTTCTGGTAATGGACGGTGTATTGCGATGTCGTTGGTTGTCAGAGGCTTGGTTTTTATAAAAGAAAATTTTTAAAAATGTTGTAAAAAAAAGCGTCGGAAAATTCGCTATTTCAAATAAAAGTTGTACCTTTGCAACGCGTTAAGGAAATGCGCTGTTAGCTCAGTTGGTAGAGCAATTGACTCTTAATCAATGGGTCCAGGGTTCGAGTCCCTGACGGCGTACGGAAGACAACTACTTCGGTAGTTGTCTTTTTTTATTATTGATGCAAAAAAGTATAAAATAATTTGTTATTTCAAATAAAAGTTGTACCTTTGCAAAGCATTAAGGAAATGCGCTGTTAGCTCAGTTGGTAGAGCAATTGACTCTTAATCAATGGGTCCAGGGTTCGAGTCCCTGACGGCGTACAGAAACGGAGAAAGTTGAAAGATTTTCTCTGTTTTCTTTTTGTGTTTTTTAATACCGCATTTTGGACGGGGTGGACAAAAAAATGAGGCTCAGTCGTAAAAAGGTGTGGATGCCCCGGTTTGCTTTAAGCCTGGGGGATAGTCTATTGATTTATAGAATTGATTGTAGTTTTAACTTTTTTTTGAAATTACATCCTCTCGTTTTGTGTGTAAATAACTCCATCCACACTTACTTATTCGCAATTTTTAACCTTGTTCAGTTGTCTTATATTCATTCTGTAGTCTTGCCGTATGTACTTTCTGTGTGACAGAAAGTACCAAAGAACTCGGCACACGGGAAAAATCTTCACAAGCGCCCT
>JAFYWV010000011.1 GCA_017546505.1 Bacteroidaceae bacterium | reverse complement strand
CTATACAAGAAAAGTTATACCCGCGCAAATCTTCAAACAGTCCTCGCACAATGGCCTGAAAACAAGCGGCCTTGCGTTGGATTTTTCAACGGTGCCCATTAGATAAGTTACTTATGCTCGCCGCAAAAGCTCAAACAAGTTTGGCTTTCGCTCGCTTACACGTAACTTTCCGCCCTTGGCGGGGAATTACCTTTGCTATGAAAATTTATTGGAATGTATCGCGGACTTTAACGCGTACAATAGTAATATCAAAGAAACACCGGCACCGTTAAAATCACAGCTTGAACTCTTTTGCTTTACGGGAATAAGCGAGGACTGTTTGCTGTGCGGGGTGTTATATTTTTCTTTATAACACCAAACCGCACAAGTCCCGGAGCGCCGTAAAGCAAAAGGTTAGTTCAAGTGGCACCATTGCGGGCGAGCAATGTTTGCGACGACGGGAGCTTTAGCTCCCCAAAGGAGTGTGCTTTAGCACCTTTTCGACCGAAAGATATTGCTTGTCAAACAAGCAATTCTTGAGCAAAGCGCGAGTTGACTGATTTTCCGCGTGCCGGGGCTTTTTGTTCTTTTGGCCGCCAAAAGAACACGAAAGAACGACTTGAAGAAAAATTAAAGTGAACAATAAAGGTTGAGGACTGCTGTAGAATGTAATAGTGAGCGAAAGCGAGTTTTTACCCCCCCCTATAGTTTTGCGGGTGAACCATTTATAACACTCACCCATAAAAAACAAAGGTTGCAGACATTCATAACAACACCTGCAACCTTTTTATATATATAATACTAACCAATCACTCCTCCACAATCCTGTACCTTATACCATCCACGCGGCCACAAAGATACTTCATCGGCGACATTCCCTCGTGAATGAGATTCGTCAGCAACAACGGCTCACCCTCCATAAAAAGTTCTGTCCTGAAGGTATCACCCACCGACAGTTTGCTGTTCCTGCTCTCTTGCACGCGGAACATACAGTCGCCCAACGAAATAACACGCACAAACCTGTCGGGAATCCAAGTAAGTTCCAGGACAGTACCCTGCAGTACCTCGGTTGCAGGTAAATCGGCTTTCAGAATATAATCGCTGCTATTGAGCCACAACGCATTACCGGTACCGGAAAAAGAATCCCAATTGCCACACCCTGCATACTGCGACAAGGCATTGAGTGTGGAACGTCGTGGCACCACATTGTAGCACGCACAAGACTTGTCGGTCCAGAAACGCCTCAACGTTATTGGTGCAAGGTATATCCCCACATCGGCAAGTATTCTTGCCGACAGCTCGGCAAAATCACTCGACACCAACACCTTTTTCCCAAAGCGTTGCTCAACCAAAGACCTTAATACTTTGTACAAATCCCCCTTGTCATTCTTTTCCATACCGCGAAATTAAGCAACAATTTCCTAACAAAAAACTATAAAAGCACCTCATTTCGCGCACAGCGCAATAAGATACAAAGTGATACAGATTTTATCCCCTTTTAACGATAATTTTGCAAAAATTATGCTTAGAATTCTATTAAAACAATATTTTATGAAAAGATTCAGATGCTTTAAATTTTTACTAACCACATTATTGCTGTTATTCAGTTCCGTGGTAAGTGCTTATGACTATGAGACTGGTTATATGGAATTTAAAATCACCGGTGAGACAACTGTTGGTCTTTGTCACATATATAGCGTATCCGGTACCCGTACAATACCGTCAGAAGTTACATTTAACGGTAAAACATACACAGTTACAAGCATTCTTGGTGGCGTATTAGATAATAGTCAGGAAGAAAAAGACATAAGTGTTATCATACCAAACACTGTAACACGCATTGAAGACGGAGCTTTTATTAGCGCTCGTGCTCTTAAAAGCATCACAATTCCAAACAGTGTTACAAGCATTGGAAAAAATGCGTTCAAAGGTGCTTATATTACAAGTATTGTTCTTCCTAACAGTATTACAAGCATTGAAGAGGGCACATTTTATGGAACGCCCCTGACAAAGATAGAAATCCCGAACAGTGTTACAAGCATTGGAAAAGATGCATTTAGGAGTAGCAGCATTACAAGTATTGAAATCCCGAACAGCGTTACAAGTATCGGAGAATACGCGTTTGCCGGGTGTAACAAATTAATAGAAATAGAACTACCTAGTAGTTTAACAAGCATATCGCGATATACATTTCAGAACTGTACTTCGCTCAAATGGGTAGACCTCTCTAATGTTACAAGCATTGAAAATTATGCGTTCGGAGGTTGCACCGGCCTTGCCTTTGTATTGATTCCAGAGAAGATGAAAAGCGTTTCTTCATACGCTTTCAATGGTTGTACAAGCCTTAGAGCCATACATAATTTCTCTTCAGCAAACATATCAGGATCAAAAGTCAAGAACTTTACAAAAGCTGTCGGTAATGATGCCTTTGCATTTGAGACTATAGATGGTGTACGCACTTTGATACGCTATGTCGGTGATGAGAAAAATATTGTTCTCCCGACCGGTGATGATTATGCTATTGGCGAATTTGCATTTGCGGGGTGTGGAAATATCAACAGCATAACAATACCAAACACCATCACAAGTTTGAGCGATTATTCCTTTGCCTACAGTTACATAAAGAGTCTGGTAATCCCTGCATCGGTCCTGACAATTTCTGAAACAGCATTTGACTGTAGCAAAATTATCAAAACCACATTCTTGGCAAACACAAAACCTACTGGTGCTGAGTATGCAAAAGGCAAGGTTAGCTATGTATCTTCGGCATCGACATACGGCTTTGGTACCGAATACAAGAATATCAGTTCGGCATTTATGGTTGACGGTGTCAAGTATGTACTTACAAGCACCAATGCAACGAACCTTACCTGTAATGTCATAGACTGTGCCTATGATGCAACAGCAGCAAATATTTCAATCAATGACGTTGTTGTGTACAAGGGCAAGCAGGTTGCCGTAAAGAACATCAACTCCTATGCTTTATATGACAATGATTCAATAAAAACGCTCTATGTAAACAACGACGGTTCCGTGGGTGATTATGCGTTCTATAAATGCAACGGATTGGAGTCTGATTTGATTGTGGAGAACAATGGTGCAGTTGGCAGTTATGCATTCTATGGCAGTTCAATGACAGGGTTGGATATCAAGAATGCCGGCAGTATCGGTTTGAGTGCGTTCTATGGCTGTAGAGAAATGCAAACGGCAAATATCGGCAATAGCGGACATATAAGCAGTGCAGCTTTCAACAACTGTACTGCATTGCAAACATTGGAAGTAAGCAACAATGGAAATATAGGTACATCTGCTTTTGCAAGTTGCCTGGCACTAAGGACCGCCAATATCAGCAACAAGGGTTACATATCAGATTACGCTTTTGAAAACTCATTTATCGATGGCAGCGGAGAGGTTAACATCAGCAGTAGCGGCTATATCGGTAACTACGCATTCTACAACAGCACAGGACTCACAACTGCCAATATAAAAAATGGTGGAAACATCGGTTCATATGCTTTCAGCAATTGTTCTGCACTAATAACAGCCGACATCGACAATACGGGATATATTGGTGACAATGCGTTTGAGAACTCATTCACAAAAAGCAGAGGAAATGCTATTATAAACAGCGTGGGTAAAATTGGGAACAATGCATTCAAGGGGTGTACAAAACTCTATTCAGTGTCGTTTGGTAGCGAGGTTGATAGTATCTATAACTACGCATTCCAGAATTGTATTTCGCTGCCATCTGTCGTAATCCCCGATAACATACGTTCTGTAGGAGCTTATAGTTTCCAACATTGTAAATCTATGAATAGCGCCGAAATAGGTGCTGGTGTGGATCAGATTCAGGATTTCACATTCAGCAATTGTACAGCCCTTACCAATGTAAAGATTGGCCAGAATGTTCTTGGGATTAAACAGTACGCATTCTCGGGCTGTATTTCATTGCCGTCTATTAATATTCCACAGGCAACAGACAGCATTGGTGACTATGTTTTCAGTTCTTGCAGCAAATTGAAGAATGTGTATATCAATGACCGCGAAGGCAGCATTGTGTTAGGCAGCAACGGTGCAGCACCGCTGTTCAGCGACTGCCCGCTCGATTCTGTCTATATTGGTGCTAAATTGAGTTACAAGAAGACGAGTAAATATGGTTTCAGCCCATTCTACTCCAACAAATCTTTGAGGAGTGTGAAATATAACAATATCGAAGATTCCATTCACTCCAAAGAGTATGCCTTCTGTTCTAATCTGCAAAAGATAGCTTACAGTGGAAATACAAGAATTTTAGGTGACAGTGCATTCTATAGCTGTACTTCACTGCCCGAAATCAAAATCCCGGACCACGTAAAGACAATGGGAAGTTATTGCTTTGCCCTTTGTACTTCAATGAAAAAAGCCGAAGTGGGCACCGGCATAACAACAATCCAGCGTTCTACATTCAGCAATTGTTCCTCTCTTGTTGATATGAAGATTGGTAAGAATGTTGCAAACATTGCCCAAAAGACATTCTTTGCCTGCACCTCATTGCCTGCAATTACAATTCCACAGGCTACGACAGCCATCAAGGATTCAGTGTTCTATAATTGTTTCAACCTTGCCACTCTTGTGGTTGAGGATAGAACAAAGAATCTTGTATTTGGCAGCAACGGGCACTCCACATCTGCAAATAACATAAATGAGACAGCTTATCCGTTGTTCAGCACTTGCAAACTCGACTCGGTGTATATCGGTGGCCCTATCTCCTACAACACAACTAAAGAGTATGGCTATTCACCATTCTACTTTAATCCAACACTGCGCACTATTGTCATAAACACAGACACGGTTCCACAATACCTTTGCTATGAGTGTAGAAAACTCAACACTGCAACAATAGGCGATATCGCTGTCAAGATTGGCAATTGGGCTTTCAGCAGTTGCTTTACACTCAATGAACTCTACTTTGGAAAGAACTTGAAAAATATCGGCAATGAGGCATTCAGTGACTGTACCGGTGTCACCAAGATTGTTAGCACCAGCGAAGTACCGGCTGTATGTGGCACACGTGCTCTTTCCGATATGGACGAATGGAACTGTACACTTTATGTTCCTGCTAATAGCTTGGAAGCATATCAAGCTGCCTCACAGTGGAATGAGTTTATCTTTACAGAGAGCATAGAAGAGACATATACCTTGACATATGTTGTGGATGATGAGGTTTATGCAACATACAAGATTGCCGAGGGTGGCGAGATAACCTTGCCCGAGACACCCGTACGCGAAGGCTATATATTCAGTGGCTGGAGCGAGATTCCGGAGGTTATGCCTGCCGAGAATGTGACAATCACAGGCTCATTCATAAACAACACATTCACTGTAACATACATTATAGACGGCGAAATTTATGCAACTTACGAAATTATCGGAGGTGGCGAGATAACCTTGCCCGAGACACCCGTGCGCGAAGGTTATATATTCAGTGGCTGGAGCGAGATTCCGGAGGTTATGCCTACCGAGGATGTGACAATCACAGGCTCATTCATATATAACGCCGTCACTCTAACCTACCTTGTAAATGGTGTTGAATATGCAACCTACAACGTCGTTAGTGGTAACGAGATTACACTGATTGATGCGCCAGAAAAGGATGGTTACACATTTGTCGGTTGGAGACGTGAGACTCCTGTAACAATAGACATAGCATCAAATGCCGATGCAATGCTATACACCAACGCGCCTTGTACAAACGCGCAATGGGGTGATGAATTCAAAGGCTGGGATATATTGTTCGATGACAATGCAGATACATTCTTCCACAGCGAGTATGGCAACAAGCAGACGACCGATGGACTCGACCACTATATACGCGTTGATATGGGAGAAGGCAATGAAATTGGAATTTTCGAATTCACATACACCAACCGAACCGATCATGGCACAAACGCAATGGGAGTTGCACCAAAGACAATTGTTGTAGAAGGTTCTAACATTGTTGATGGTGAATATACCACCATTGCAACAATCACAAACTTGTCGAGCGAAGGCTCTTATGTCTACAAATCGAACGAACTTGGCAGCAACGATGTAAGATACCGCTACATACGTTTCCGCGTAACCGAAACTTTTGGAAATAACTTGGACAACGGACACCCATTCTTTGCAATTTCAGAGTTTGGAATGAAGAATTCAACAGTCCCGGTTGTGATGCCAAATGAGAATCTGGTTTTGACAGCACTCTACAAAAAGAATGGAGATCTTACCCTACCACTGTTTATGAATAATGAGGATGGCCTACCAGGCAACGTAGTTAACAACAGCCTGGTTTGGGAGTCGGATTTATTATCATTCAAGAATGCACAGAGTGGTATACGCATCACTGTTTTTGAAACAAACACCGCTGATTCCTATAATGGTTACCCTGTAGTTGCTTTGGGAGAACTTGAGTTCTATGATGCAAACAACAACAAGATTGAATACAACGTGACCACAAACTCATTGGAATCGACATCGTCACTTGCTAATATCAATGATGGCAGTACCTCAACATTTTACCATTCAACCTGGCGCGATGGAACAACGCCAGACGGTCCGGTCTATCTGGATGTGGTTTTCAACGAGGCTATTGATGCTCTAAAGATCAAAATGGTAAGCAGAACCACAAGATACCTGATGCCGACAAATATTGGTATTACTGCCAGCGGTGTACTTTGCCAACCACTATCATCGGGGAGCTGCGGTGAGAATGCAAACTGGTCATTTGCAGACGGTGTCCTAACCATCAGCGGTTACGGAGATGTTACAAGCAAGCAATGGGGTCCATTCGCAAATAAGGTTACTTCGGTAGTCATAGAGGATGGTATAACATCACTGCCCAATGAGTCGTTCCTGGGATTTGCAAATCTTAGGAATGCCGTTACCCCAAGTTCTTTGACTACATATCCGCAAGGCGGATTCAGCCGCACAGGCATTGAAAGCATTGAAATTCCTGAAGGTGCAACAACACTTGCAATCTGGGCGTTTGACAACTGTCCGTCACTCACAACTGTGATGTTGCCGTCAACAGTCACCGGCATCAATGACTATGCATTTGAGAACTGCGCTTCTCTTGCAAGCATTACCGTTGCAAATGAGACACCGGCAACTGTGGGACGAAATGTCTTCTCCGGCATAAGCAACACTGCCACACTCTACGTTCCAAAGGGCGCAAAGGCGGCATACGAGTCCGCCAATGGTTGGAACACAATCCCCAACATCGTTGAGTTGATTGACGAGTGCCAGATCACTTATATGGTCGACGGTGAGGTCTATGCAACGTCTATGGTAGAGAGCGGCACAGTAATCGTTCCTCTTGAAGCCCCTGAAAAAGAGTGCTATGATTTTGTTGAGTGGAGTGGCCTGCCCGAGACTATGCCAGCCGAAAACATTATTGTTGAGGCTGTCTACGAACAAATTGCTACAAGCATAACAATAGGCCAATACGGAACGACAGTGTACAGTTCACAGTATGCACTCGATTTCAGTGATGTAGAGGGTCTCAAAGCATACGCAGCAACAGCTTACAACACCTTAAGTGGCGAGATTACTATGACCAGAATAATGACATCCAAAGCAGGTGTCGGCATCTACCTCAAAGGTAATCCCGGAACAACCTACATTGTACCTATCATAGACTATTCATACGATCACTCGTTGAATATGCTCGTTGGCGTACTAAAAAAGCAGATTGTCAACAGTGTGAGTGGCGATGGCCTATGTGCCAACTACAAATACACCATTTTGCCTGGTGACGCAACTCCAAAGTTCTATCAGTATAGCGACGGTAGTTCTGTCAGCGCAGGCAAGGCATACTTGCAGATACCATTGGATTGGATTGGATTGGCAGCAATGCCTCAAATGCAATCGGGCTTCGTTTTGATGAAGGAGAGACAACTGACATTGACGAGGTAAAAGGTCAAGGCGAAGGAGTGAAGACTATTTACGATTTGCAGGGACGTCCTGTGGAGGAGTACACAAACGGCATCTACATCATCAATGGCGAAAAGGTGTTGGTCAAGTGAGAGCTGTGATTGACGATCTTTCTTGATGAAGCACAGACAAACGTGAAATATATGAAACACATACAACTGCTTGCCGTTGTATATCACTGCAAGCAGTTGTAAAATGAAATGACAATAGCTAGTAATTAAATAAAAACAGAACAATGAAAAAGAATTATTTTACCCCCACTACAATGGAAATTAAAATCATTGGACCATCAATGTGCATTACATCTGGCGAAACCACCGGTTCAGAGACCGGTAGTGGCAATGTCGGTGACGAGACACCCGAGGTTGCAGGCAAGCATCGCGGCGAATGGGGCAATTTGTGGTAATCAAGAACAAGAGAAATCTTGTAAAGTAGATTTTTTCATTATGTTCCCTGCGTGGCATTCTTACCACGCAGGGAATGTTTTATACAATCTCAAGGTCCTCAGCTTTGATATAACAAACGCGATAACTAAAGATGTTACGTTAAAAGGAGCAGTAACCATCAGATTCTTGATGCACTATTGTCGCTGAGTACATCACGTACAATATCACCAAGCATTGTCTTGAGTTCATCGATGAAGGTTTTTGCCTCGTACTGCCGTTTTTCAATGTCGCGCAGCTTTTTCTCCCACTGGCCGGTGAGTTCGGCACTCTTCAGCAGTTCGTTCCTTATGGTGCCAATGAGTTCAATGCCTGTGGGCGTTGCAACGATGTTCTTCTTCTCCCGCTTAATGTAGTTTCGCTTGAAAAGCGTTTCGATGATTGCCGCGCGGGTAGACGGGCGACCAATGCCGTTCTCTTTCATTGCATCGCGCAGCTCCTCGTTATCGACGAGCTTGCCGGCCGTTTCCATTGCACGCAGCAGGGTGGCCTCGGTGTAATGCTTTGGCGGTTGCGTCCACTTCTCGGTGAGGCCGGGGGCGTGAGGGCCGCTCTCGCCAACGGTGAACGATGGCAGGAAGTTCTCTTTCTCCTCCTTTTCATCAACCTGTTCGCCGGCAAAGACCACGCGCCAGCCCGGCTCGGTGATTTCCTTGCCGGTTGTCTTGAACTTGACATCGGCACTCTCGCCAAGCACTGTGGTGGTGCGGAATTTGCAGTCGGGGTAGAACACGGCAATGAAGTGTGTCGCCACAAGATTGTAAACCTTTTTCTCAAGGTCGGTGAGCCCCTGCGGATAGACTCCTGTGGGGATTATGGCGTGGTGGTCGGTGACTTTTTTGTTGTCGAACACCTTTTTGGATTTTACAAGCGGCTTGCCGAACAGTGGCATTGTCAACGGCTGATAGTCGCGCAAGCCCTTGAGGATATTCTCGCACTTGGGGTAGATATCGTCGCTCAGATAGGTGGTGTCGACACGCGGATAGGTTGTCACCTTCTTTTCGTAGAGCGACTGAATGATTTGCAGTGTCTGCTCGGCCGAGAGGGCAAACTTTTTGTTGCAGTCGACCTGCAGGGATGTGAGGTCATAGAGGCGTGGCGGCAGCTCGGTGCCGTTCTTTGCAGTGACATCGGTAACAGTGAATGGCTGCCCTGTGATTTTCTCCAATGCCTCGCGGCCCTTCTCCTCGCTGTCGAAACGTCCCTCGGTAACGCTGAAAGTGGTATCGCGGTAAACGGTCTTGAGTTCCCAATAGGGCTGTGGAACAAAATTCACAATCTCCTGGTGGCGTTTTACCACAAGGGCAAGGGTGGGTGTCTGCACACGACCGATGGATAGCACCTGTTTGTTTGCGGCATATTTGAGAGTGTAGAGCCTTGTGGCATTCATTCCCAGGAGCCAGTCGCCGATGGCACGGCTGAGGCCTGCCTCGTAGAGCGGTTGGTATTCGCTCTGGTCCTTGAGGTTGGCAAACCCCTCGCGGATGGCCTCCTCGGTGAGCGAAGATACCCACAGGCGTTTCACAGGGCATTTTGCCTGTGCTTTTTGCATAACCCAGCGTTGGATTAGTTCTCCCTCCTGGCCGGCATCGCCGCAGTTCACTATCATATCGGCACTCTGCATCAGTTTCTCAATGACGGCAAACTGTTTTTCAATGCCCTTGTCGTTGATGAGCTTTATGCCGAAACGGGGCGGTATCATTGGCAGGCTGCTCAGGTTCCATCGCTGCCACATAGGGGTGTAGTCATTGGGTTCCTTGAGCGTGCAAAGGTGACCGAAGGTCCAGGTTACTTGGTAACCGTTGCCCTCGATGAACCCCTCGCGGCGGTTCTTCGCCCCAAGAATATCGGCAATCTCCTTTGCCACACTGGGTTTCTCTGCTATACAGACTATCATTGTTCTTTCAAGTATTCTATTCCGTAATAAAGGGTGGCTAAATACTTAGCCGCCCCTTTGCTATTTCTTCAAGTGGATGAATAAAAAGCATATTGCAACGTTACGCTTTTCAGGCTTTCACTTTTATTTGTCCAACAATATCTTCATCAACTCACACGCCGCCTTTGCAACGCTTGTTCCGGGGCCGAAGATTCCCACGACACCGGCGCGGTAGAGGAAATCATAGTCCTGCGCCGGGATTACTCCACCGGCAAAGACCATAATATCGCCACGGCCCAGTTTGTCGAGTTCCTCGATGAGCTGCGGAACGAGTGTCTTGTGACCGGCTGCAAGCGATGAAACGCCGACAGCGTGGACATCGTTCTCAACAGCCTGACGGGCTACCTCGGCGGGTGTCTGGAACAACATTCCCATATCAACGTCGAAGCCGCAGTCGGCATAGCCGGTGGCTACAACCTTTGCACCACGGTCGTGACCGTCCTGTCCCATCTTGGCAACCATAACTCGGGGACGGCGTCCCTCCTTCTTCGCAAACTCGTCTGTTAGACGGCAGGCCTCTCTGAAGCTCTCGTCGTCCTTGCTTTCTGCTGAATACACTCCCGATATTGTTCTGATTACTGCCTTATACCTGCCGGCAACATCCTCGCAGGCATCTGAAATCTCTCCCAATGTGGCACGCAGATGCGCCGCCTCGACGGCAGCCTCGAGCAGATTACCCTCGCCACTGCGTGCATACTCGGTTATCTTGGCAAGTGCTGCCTTCACTGCCGCCTCGTTGCGGCCGGCGTTGTTGCGCTCGAGCGCGGCAAGTTGCTCCTTGAGTACCGCGGTGTTGTCAATTTCGAGGATGTCGATTGGCTCTTCCTCATCGAGCTTATAGGCATTTGTGCCCACAATTACCTGTTTGCCGCTGTCGATGCGTGCCTGTGTGCGCGCGGCAGCCTCCTCAATACGCATCTTGGGAATGCCTGTCTCTATGGCCTTTGCCATTCCGCCAAGCTCCTCAATCTCCTCGATGAGTTTCCACGCCTTATCGGCAATCTCTTGTGTGAGGCTCTCGACATAGTAAGAGCCACCCCAGGGGTCGACCACGCGGCAGATGTTTGTCTCCTCTTGCAGATAGATTTGTGTGTTGCGGGCAATGCGTGCCGAGAAGTCGGTTGGCAGGGCTATAGCCTCGTCGAGCGCATTGGTGTGCAGTGACTGTGTGTGCCCCATTGCAGCCGACATTGCCTCGATGACGGTGCGGCCCACGTTGTTATATGGGTCTTGCTCGGTGAGCGACCAACCCGAGGTCTGGCAGTGCGTGCGCAGTGCCATTGACTTTGGATTCTTGGGGTTGAACTGCTTTATTATCTTTGCCCACAGCATACGCGCCGCACGCATCTTGGCAATCTCCATAAAGGGGTTCATACCCACACCCCAGAAGAATGACAGGCGTGGTGCAAAGGCATCGATATCGATACCGGCATTCACACCGGTGCGTACATATTCCAAACCGTCGGCAAGGGTATATGCAAGCTCAATGTCGGCCGATGCTCCGGCCTCTTGCATATGGTAGCCGCTGATGGAGATGGAGTTGAACTTTGGCATCTTCTGCGATGTGTAGGCGAAGATGTCGCCTATTATGCGCATTGAGAATGCAGGGGGGTATATATAGGTGTTGCGCACCATAAACTCCTTGAGAATGTCGTTCTGTATTGTTCCGGCCATCTCCTCGAGCTTTGCGCCCTGCTCGAGCGCGGCATTGATGTAGAAGGCAAGCACGGGAAGCACAGCACCGTTCATTGTCATTGAAACGGACATCTTGTTGAGCGGAATGCCGTCGAACAGCTGCTCCATATTCTCCATACAGCAGATTGAGACGCCGGCCTTGCCAACATCGCCCACCACTCGCTCATTGTCGGGGTTGTAACCGCGATGTGTGGGCAAGTCGAATGCCACTGACAAGCCTTTCTGTCCCGATGCGAGATTGCGGCGGTAGAAGGCATTGCTCTCCTCGGCTGTGGAGAAGCCTGCATATTGGCGTATTGTCCAGGGGCGGAACACGTACATCATTGAGTATGGGCCACGCAGGAACGGCGGTATGCCGGCCGCATAGTCAAGATGTTCCATATCCTTGAGGTCACAGGCCGTATATAAGGGTTTCACCTTTATCTGCTCGGCTGTTTCCCACACCTCGTTGCTGTTATCTGTTGTATTTGTGCAACATCCTGCGGCCGCAGTGTTGCAGCCAAACAGGTCTATATTGTTGAAATTCTTTCTCATAGCGCCAAATGTTATATGCCCAACTTTGCGTTCAGAGCCTTCAAGGTCTCGAGAACATTGGATTTGATGTTGATAAAGTTCACTATGCCTGCCTGTTGCAGTTCCGGAGTGCAGGCCGGCGCTCCGGCAACAATGAAGATTGCCTTATCGCCGATTGCACGGTATGCAGGGATGGCAAACTCGGCATACTCGTCGTCGCTCGAGCAGAGGACTATGATATCGGCCTTTGCATCCAACGCAGCCTTAACGCCCTCGTCGACAGTGGCAAAGCCCAGGTTGTCGATGACCTCGTAGCCGGCAGTTGCAAGGAAATTGCAGGAGAACTGCGCTCTTGCCTGGCGCATTGCAAGGTTGCCGATGGTGAGCATAAACGCCTTTGGGCGACGGCCGCTCTCCTCGGTGCTCAGGCGCAACTGCTCGAACTCCTCGGCAAGGCGTTTGATGTCCAACGTGTGACCGCCGGTATGCTTTGTTCCGTCGCAGTTACAGCCGCAGTTACAGCCCTTTGATGCCGGGCGGTGACCGTCGGAGAGTTCGCCGAAATTGGGATACTGGTTTGTACCGATGAGTACCTCGCGGCGCTTGGCAAATGCCGCACGACGCTCGTTGCCCGAAGCCTCGACAGCCTCCTGAACACGCCCCTCTTTCACTGCCTTGTGGAAACCGCCGGCCTCTTCAATGGCAAGGAACTGTTTAAATGCCTCGGCGGCAATGGATGCGGTGAGGCTCTCAATGTAGTATGAGCCGCCGGCAGGGTCGGCAACCTTGTCGAGGTGACTCTCGTGCTTGAGGATAAGCTGCTGGTTCTTTGCTATGCGCACAGCAAAATCGGTAGGTGTTTCATAGACAGCATCATAGGGTGTGACGGTGATTGACTCTACACCGGCAATGGCTGCGCTCATAGCCTCGGTCTGCGTGCGCAACATATTCACATACGGGTCGAACAGCGTGAGGTTGAACTCTGATGTTTCGGCATTTATAACCATCTTGCAGGAGCATTTGCACTGGGGCTCGTACTGCTCCACAATCTTTGCCCACAATGTGCGCGCTGCACGGAACTTGGCAATCTCCATAAAGAAGTTGCTTGATATTCCCATATTGAACTTGATGTTCTTGGCTACAACATCGACAGGAATGCCCGCCTGTGTTGCCGCGTGAAGATACTCGTTGCCCCAAGCAAGAGCATAGGCAAGTTCTTGGGTGATATATGCTCCGGCATTGTTCAGTTTATTGCTACCAACTGCAATGCAACGGAATTTTGGCAAACAGTCTGTTTCGGCAACAAGTGCCTTTATGACATCGGTATATGAGTCGTTAACCTTGCCCGAGAGCATCTCCTTGCCGATGGGGTCATAGCCGATGCTGCCTTTGACTTTTTCGAGGTCGAAACCGCGCTGCCTGTAATACCCGACAAGCAACTGAGTGAACAGCACAACCTTGCCCACACAGACATTGAAATTGAGTTCAACCTCCTCGGCATCAATACCATCGAGCAGAGCCGGTATATACTCGGGAGTGACGAGCTTTCCTTTTATTCCAAAGGCTATGGAGTCGACACCGTTGGCAATGAGCCACTTTGCCTTTGCATTGGCCTCGGCGGCATCACCGGCCTTTATGTCCTGGCGCACCAACCAACGGTTAGATGCCCTGTTGCCTCTTGTAAAAGGGAAGACACCTGGCAATGCCGCTTCACAACCATTAGGCAAATCCTCCTTGCGATAGAAGGGATTGACATTGAAACCCTCGGGGGTTTTCCAAATCATCTTCTTTTCATAGGGGACACCTTTGAGGTCCTCTATAATCTTGTTTTTCCAATCCTCGGACGATACCGGCGAGAAATCGCTGAAAAGCTTTTCCTTGTTCATAGAGTATTGAGTTTTGCGGTTATATTCATCTTTCGGGTTACCCAAACGGAGAAACCGAAAGCAAACTTACACAATAAATTTCTATTTTTCCAAGAAAAGGTGATGTTTTTGTCGGGCAACGTCAGTTGAAACAAAAAAAACAATTTTTATTAAAAATAATAGTTACCTTTGCACAAAATTCAAACCTTATTAAAACAAGACTATATGAAACGATTTATTTTGTCGACGCTCTTGCTTCTTTCGGTTGTTTGCGCGTTGGCACAAAAAGAGTATTACACCTCGGTTGACGGTGTAAAAGGCGGTGCAGGACTAAAGACTGCACTATATGAACTCATCAAGAACCACAAGAAGATAAGCTACGGAAGTGGCGAAGAGAAGACTTGGGGTGCGTTCTACACAACAGATGCGGTAATTGAGAACGGCAAGCGCCGCGTACTCGATATGTACTCAAGCGAGAAACGCTACTTTGGCAGCAAAGGTTCGGCTGTAAGCGGAATGAACATTGAGCATAGTGTGCCCAAAAGTTGGTGGGGAGGAAGCAGCAACAACGCATATTGCGACCTGCACCATCTGAACCCGTCGGACCAGAATGCCAACAGCCGCAAGAGCAACTATCCTTTGGGAGAAATCACAGACCCAGGTTGGGATAATGGTGTCACCTTTGTTGGAAAAGCGAACATTGAGGGCAGCAATATCAACGTTTTTGAGCCTTGTGATGAGTACAAGGGAGACTTTGCACGTACATATATGTATATGTTCACCTGCTACCAGGACCTGACCTGGGAATATACCTGGATGAACTATGAGAAGAGCACCTACCCCACCCTGAAACCGTGGGCTGTGGAGCTGCTTTTGAAATGGCACAAACAGGACCCTGTGAGCGAGAAAGAGGTGAACCGCAACAATGCAGTGTATGCCGTGCAGGGCAACCGCAACCCGTTCATCGACTATCCACAGTTTGCCGAATATGTTTGGGGCGACTCAATCGAATTTGTATTCCACCTCACAGGCGAAGTTGAGGGCGGCACAGGCGGCAACACCGGTGGCGATGGCAACGGCAATGAGGAGTTTGAGATAATCGACGGTTGGAAGATTTACCTGAACGAGAACTTTGACGGCGCAACAATGAAGTTCACCACATACGAGGGTGTGGGCAACTATCCTTGGACATTGAACAGCCAGTACAAATATGCCATTGCGACATCATACGTAAGCAGCAGCAAAACAAACAACGATGCCGAGAGCTGGTTGCTGTCTCCTGTATTCGACTTCTCAAATGACAGCGTTGCAACAGTTTCATTCGAATATGTGATACATTACTGCCAGAGCGGCAAGGCTGCCGAGCATCACTCTGTTATGATAAGCAGTGACTTTGACGGTGATGTTGAGAATGCAACTTGGGAGAGCATTGATTTTGGTGCGACAGAGAACACTACAGACTGGACTCTGACAAAGACCGACGACATTGCAATTCCACAGAAATATATGGGCGAGAAGGCTGTGACAATAGCATTCTTCTACAAGGGAACAAGCACAAAGGCCGGAACATTCGAGATTGACAATGTGATTGTGAAAGCTGTGGAAGGCGCTAACGACAACGGCAACACCGGCGGTGATGACAATGAAGGTGACAACGAGGAGAATGAAGGTGACGGCAACGGTGGCAATGACGGCAACTTTGACGGCAACAGCTTTGTTCTTGTGACAGATGCGGCACAGCTCACCATCGGCGACTCACTGATAATCGGATATGAGAACTATGCAATGGGTGCATCGGCCGGCAATTACAGACACAAGACCGACATTATGGTAAACGACGGCACAATAACATACCTTGCCGATGACGTTCAGATAATTGTTCTTGAAGAGGGTGCTGTTGCGGGCACATACGCATTCAATGTGGGCGGCAAATATCTTGCTGCATCGTCAAGCAGCAGCAACTACCTTGCAACAAAGGATGCACTTGATGCAAACGGCAGCTGGACAATTGTAATTACAGATGCACTTGCCACCATAACAGCACAAGGCGACAAGACACGCAACATCCTGCAATATAATACAAGTGCTCCACGTTTCTCTTGCTATACGGGCACACAAAAATCGGTGAACATCTATGCAAAATCGCCAATGATAACAACTGCAATAGAGGACGATGTGAAAGATGAAAGCGAAAACGCAGAAGCCATCTACGATTTGCAGGGTCGCAGAATAAAAGAGATTACCGCACCGGGCATCTACATTATTGGCGGGAAAAAGGTTTTGGTGAAGTAAGCCATAAAAACAGGCTATAGAGAATTTCTTCGCTTCGCTCGCAATGACATAACAAAATCTATGTGTGTCATTCTGAGCGAAGCGAAGAGTCTTTTTTAACCCCTGTCATCTATAAAAAATATCTCCTTGCGTAAAATAAAACAACTTTTTTTCAGTTATTATATAACAGCAAAAAATGACTTTGTGCAAAAGATACTCTGCTACATTATAACACTTGCCGTTTGCGTGCTGCTGACAGCAGCCTGCGGTAGCGAAAAGGCCATCAGGAAAGGTGACCAGTATGCTGCTGTTATGGAGTACTACGAGGCTGCCAAAGAGTACAAGAAAGGTTATCGCAAAATATCGGCAAAAGAGCGCAAAAAACGTGCCGAGGTTGCTTGGAAAATGGCAGAATGCTACCGCAAGAGCTACAATGCGGTGGCGGCTGTGGGTGCATACCAGAATGCTGTGCGCTATGGTTATCCCGACTCGACAGCCCTTCGTCACCTTGCAGATGCACAGCTTGTAAAGGGAGATTACAAGGCGGCACAGAAGAGCTACGAGGCATACATTGAAAAAGCGCCCAACGACCGTATGGCACTGGTGGGGCTTGAGTCGGCAAAGCAATCGGCCGAATGGAAGAAGAACCCTACACGCTACATTGTGAAGAAAGCAAAGGAGCTGAACGGACAACGCAGCGACTACTGCCCGGCATACGTTGGAGAGGATACAACAATGATTGTGACCACAAGCACCCGCAAAGAGGCTACCGGCGACGAGTTGAGCAGCATAACAGGACAGAAGAGCGCCGATATGTTCCTTACCAAACGGGACGACAAAGGAAAGTGGCAAAAGAGCGAAAAGATTGAAAGTGACATCAACTGCGAGTTTGAAGACGGAGCTTGCGCTTTCACCCCGGATGGCAAGGTTATGTACTTCACCCGTTGTGCCATTGACGAACAGTACCCACGATATGCAAGCATATTCAAAAGCAACCGCAGCGATGCAGCGTGGACAAAGCCCGAGGAGGTTGTCATCTCACGCGACACGCTCTCGGTATACGCCCACCCGGCCGTATCGCCTTGTGGAGAGTGGCTCTACTTTACATCAAATATGCCGGGAGGCTGTGGAGGGCTCGACTTGTGGAGGTTCTACATAGGGCCAAGCCGTGCAATGGAAGGTGTTTTGGAGAACCTTGGCGAGGGCATAAACACCGAGGGTGATGAGCAGTTCCCCACGTTCGGCCCGAAAGGCGAGCTTTTCTTCTCGTCGAACGGCTACCCCGGAATGGGCGGATTGGACATTTACAGCGCCACCGCCATCAACGACACCGTTGTAGAGATAAAGAATATTGGAGCGCCGGTAAACTCCAACGGCGATGATTTTGGAATGACATTTGCACCGGGCCTGTACCGCGGATATTTCAGTTCGAACAGGGGCGACTCGCGCGGATGGGACCACATCTACTCGTTTATGCTCCCAGAAACGGTTCACACTCTGCACGGATGGATATATGAGAAGGATGGTTATGAGTTGCCGGACGGGGTCATATATATGATTGGAAATGACGGCACCAACACCAGCTTTGGCGTGATGAAAGACGGTTCTTACAGCGTCAGGGTCACACCGGGAGTGGAGTATGTGTTGCTGGGTACTTGCAAAGGCTATCTCAATGCAATGCAGGAACTTGTCACCACGCTCGACGAGGGAGAGCACAGCTATCAGCGCGATTTTGCATTGCCATCGGCTGCACGCCCCGTGCTCATTGACAACATTTTCTACGAATTCAACAAGGCCACTCTCACAGCCTCATCGGCAGTAGCTCTTGACGAACTTGTTGCGCTGCTCGACCTTAACCCCAACGTAACCATAGAACTTGCGGCTCATTGCGACAACCGGGGCAGCGACAGCTATAACCTTAAGCTGTCACAGGCACGCGCCGAGTCGGTTATGAAATATCTTGTTGAAAAGGGGATTGAAAAGGAGCGACTGACAGCCGTCGGCTATGGCGAGGGCACTCCAAAAACGGTAACGAAGAAGATGGCGGAGCAGTATACATTCCTCAAAGAGGATGATATTCTCACCGAAGAGTTCATAAAGACGCTTGACGAGGAGGAGCAGGAGTTGTGCCACCAACTGAACCGCCGCACGGAATTCCAGGTTCTGCGCACTACGTACAAATTGTATGAGTGATATTCAAGGAAAGATTGCAATGTATATTCATTGCAAACGTCAAGTTTACACAACAAAGGTTGGCTGTCCACGCGGATAACCAACCTTTGCTTATGAATTCAGATATTTAATATCCAAGTAGAGTTCAATTCATTCTTCCCATTTCAAGTTCCTTTTTGAGAAAATCATACACATAGCGTGGGCTCTGATAAAACAGATGTGTTTTTTCATTTTGTAATTGCCGATAGGTATCTGAATTCAAGACTGTAAAAAGCGCTTGCTCCATTGTCATATTTGGATTGTCACCCATCAACAATACAGCAAGGTTCTTTGTCATATCCAGTTTCATCTGCTCTTGAATACTCATAACTTTTTCAACAATTTTATTGCTTTTTCCGTTCCAAAGTAATACTGAAAAGTCACACCTTTCATATGCCGGAGATTGCGCACCAATGTAGGTAAATCAATGCTGTGCATCTCATATTTCCAAAGCTGAACACCTACTCTGTCATCGGCAATAGGACCATATACAATATCAAAATTATGAACAGGGTGTGGACTGTCATTTCTTCGATTAAGCAGTATGAATTTAGCCCACTCCTCGGAATACCCCTCATAACGCATAATGTCAAGCTGCTCCATTTTCTCTTCATCCACCTCGAAAGTCAAAACAACCGGCTCACCGAACTCCAACTGCTCTACCTTGATTTTTGCCATAGCCAATGCTTGGTCATAGTCAGCAGACAAGTAAAATCCCTGTCCAAAATCCTTATTAGGCTTGGATTTACTCAAATCAACGACATCAAAAAGCCGATTTGTTCCGTGATAAAGAATCATAGCAACGAGCCTCCTTTCCTGTGACAATATTCCGCAATATCACAGACCATCGACTGAAATGATTGCGTATGCACATAATCATAATGGCGGTCAATAAAATCAATACCCTTGTATCGGGCAAGATAATTGAATGCCTGCTTTACCGTCAATCCAAATTTCCGTCCAAATTCTGAAACGAAAATCAAGGTCCACTCTATCTTGTCAGCATTACCGTACATAATGATTAAGAATTATATCGTAAAAGTAGTGCAAAAATTCAATTAAGCGAAAACAAAGCCAATTAATTTGAATTATTTATAGGATATATATATTATTTATGCCCAATTGACAAGAATATCTACCACAAAAAAGGTTGGCTGTCCACGCGGACAACCAACCTTTACTTATAAATTCAAATATTTATATTACTTGAAATAGCGGTTGAACAAGCCCTCGAAGCCCTTGCCGTGGCGTGCTTCGTCCTTTGCCATCTCGTGCACAGTGTCGTGGATTGCATCCAAATCGAGCTGCTTTGCACGCTTGGCAATGCGGTACTTGTCGCTGTTGGCCTCGGCCTCGGCATTCATTCTCTTCTCGAGGTTTGTCTTTGTATCCCAT
>JAFYWV010000094.1 GCA_017546505.1 Bacteroidaceae bacterium | reverse complement strand
TTTTGCGGCGAGCATAAGTAACTTATCTAATGGGCACCGTTGAAAAATCCAACGCAAGGCCGCTTGTTTTCAGGCCATTGTGCGAGGACTGTTTGAAGATTTGCGCGGGTATAACTTTTTTTGTATAGCCGTGCAAATCAAGTTCCGCAGCACCCTGAAAACAAGCGGAAGACTGGAGTGACGAGCAAACGCCCGACCGAGGGCACGCAATATGCGGCGTGAGCAAAGGGCGCTTGTGAAGATTTTTCCCGTGTGCCGAGTTCTTTGGTACTTTCTGTCACACAGAAAGTACATACGGCAAGACTACAGAAAGAATATAAGACAATTGAACAAGGTTAAAAATTGCGAGTAAGTGTGGGTATTTACCCACAAAGTGAGCGAAGGTGGGTTATTAAAAACAATTATCTTCCACTGCGTTATAAATCCCCCACAAGGTTATATTCCCGCCAGTTGAAATCCTTTTTATATGCCTCCAATGATTGTGCCGGGACGTGGACCGTTACTTGCGGCGTGTTGAAAATCATTGTAATCTTCTGCGGTTCGACTGCGTGGTTATAGACATCACGCAACGCTGTGCAGTTATAGAATGCATAGTCGCCAATCTCGCTCACGCCGGCAGGGATGGTTATCTCCCGTAGTGCCGTACACTCCCAGAACACTCCGCGTTCAATGGCCTTGAGCGACTGCGGCAACAGAATGTTCTCCAGTGAACTGCATTTTGCAAAGGCATCGAGGCCTATGCGCTCCACGCCTTCGGGTATGTCTACATTGTTCAGTGATGTACATAATACAAAGGCTGCATTGCCGATGATTGTCATTTCGCGCGGTATGCGCACGCTCCTCAGGTTTCTCATTCCACAGAACGCTCCGTTTATATGCCTTACGGTGCTTGGGATGTAGATGGTGACAACTGAGTCGCAGTCGGCAAAAGCGTGGGACGATATTGTCTCAATGCCCTCGGGTAGATATGCCGATTTGATTGGCGTGCCTTTGAACGCCTCTTTGGCAACCTGCGTGGTGCGGTACTGCTTGCCGTCGATGGTGGCGTGCCCGGCAATGTAGATGTTCCACTCGTCGCCCTTGCCGCCGGTGACCTCGCAGGTGCGTTCCTTGTGTGAGAGTATGCGGTAGTCGACACCGCTGAGCGAGACGGTTGTTATTATCTCTTTGTTGGCAAGCAGTGCGAAAAGTGTGGTGAAGCTCAGCAGGGCAAGGAGTGATGAGAGCAGTACATTGCGGCGCAGGTTGCGGCGGTGTATGGCACGCATCATCTCGTCGGTCGATGCAAAGCGTTTCTCTTTCTTCTCGTTGAGGCAACGACCAATTATTTTGTTGAATTGTTTTGAGTATTTTGCTCCGCTTTTCTCCTGAATGTATTTTGCAAGCCGTCCAATGGCGTAGATGTCGCTGCGCTCGTCAATGTCGTTGATGTTGCCAATTTCGGGCGGTGCAAACAGTGGAGTGGTGCCGGCGGTGTATCCATAGGCGTTGTTGAAACAGAAACCCAGGTCGACAATCTTTACGTTGCTCTCCACTTGGGTGAGCATAATGTTGTTGGGCGAGAAATCGAGGTATGCTATGCCAAGTTTGTGAAAGCATCTGATGCCTTCGAGCAGTTGCAAAAGGAATTTCCAAATGTTCTGCTCGTTGGCAAAGTAGCCTTTGTTGCTGTTGAGTATCTCTTCTACTGTTGAACCGTAGATATACTCCATTAGTATATGCAGTCCGTTTCCATCTTCGCATATCTTCTCATATTTTGCAACGTATCTGTTTGAGATGGAGCTGCCAATCTCGAACTCCTTGTAAAAGAGCGTGCGGTTGCGCAGGTCGTTCTGCAGCTCGGGGCGCAGCAGCTTCATAAAATATTGCTTGCCGTCGATGCGCGCCTTGTAGGACAACGATGTTGCACCCCCATTGCCGGTGGGTATCTTGTTGTCGAAGATGTTGTCGTTGTATATGAATCCCGATGTGAGCATTCTCCGCTGCTTTGTGGTCTCTTTAATCGCAACAGCCGTGTTCGGTCTTTACAATCTTGTAGAGCTTGTCGCTTGGGCGCACCTTGCAGGGTACTTTGAACGATACCCTGTCGCCCTTGTTTACCTTCTCTACCGGCTCGAGGTTCACGCGCGGGTCCTCAAGCTCCAGGTACACGGCGCCTGTTGTGGGGCCGGTGATGAGAATCTTCTCGCCGGCATCGATGGTGCCTGCCTCGATGAGGAACTCGCCCACGCCCAACTTTGAGAAGTGCTTGATGGCCTTGCCTATGTAAACCTTGCGCTCGGTGGCCTGTGAACCGTAGATGTTGCTCCACTCGCCCAGTTTCTGCCCCTGGTAATAACCGTCCCAGAATCCGCGGTTAAAGACTGTCTTCAGGCGCTCGTCCCAAGCGTCTTTCTTCTCCTCGGTGAGCTCGCCGGCAAGGTAGGCATTGAGTGCCTCGTTGTAGCAGCCGGCAACGGTCTGCACATATTCGGGGCCACGTGCACGGCCTTCAATCTTGAACACACGCACGCCGCTTTCAATCATACGGTCGATGAAACGGATGGTCTTGAGGTCTTTGGGTGACATTATATATTTATTGTCAACCTCAAGCTCAATGTCGCTCTCGCGGTCCTTTACAATGTAGCCGCGGCGGCACACCTGCATACACTCGCCACGGTTGGCGCTGCGCCCGAGCTGGTGGAGCGAGAGATAGCATTTGCCCGAGATGGCCATACACAATGCGCCGTGGCAGAACATCTCAATGCGCAACAACTCCCCTTTGGGGCCGCGGATGTTCTCGTCGACAATGACCTTGTGTATTGCTGCAACCTGTTCCATCTTAAGCTCACGTGCAAGCACCACCACATCGGCAAACTGTGCGTAGAACTTCATCGCCTCGCTGTTGCTGATGTTGAGCTGTGTAGAGAGGTGTACCTCGACGCCAATGCGGTTGCAGTACTGCATAACGGCAACATCGGCAGCAATGACAGCCGAGATGCCGCTCTCTTTGGCAGCATCGATAATCTTGTACATCATTGCAAGGTCGTCCTCGTAGATGATGGTGTTAACGGTGAGGTAGCTCTTTATGTTATGCCTGTCGCATATTTCGGCAATCTCGCGCAGGTCGTTTATGGAGAATGCGCTTGCCGAGTGGGCACGCATATTAAGGTGTTCTATACCAAAATAGATGGAGTTTGCTCCTGCCTGTATGGCTGCTGCAAGGCTCTCGCGCGAACCCACAGGGGCCATTATCTCGAAATCGCTTCTTTTGTAGTTCATAGTTGATGTTGCATTTGTACTGCAAAGGTAGTATCTTTGCATCATAAAATCAATAACCGGATGAAGATTGCCAATATAGAATTTGGGAAATATCCCATCTTTCTTGCTCCGATGGAGGATGTGACCGATGCCGCGTTCCGTTTGCTGTGCAAACGTTTCGGGGTTGATATGGTATATACCGAGTTTGTATCGAGCGATGCTCTTATACGCGATGTGAACAGCACGGTGCGCAAGTTGCAGGTGTATGACAAGGAGCGCCCTGTTGCCATTCAGATATACGGTAACGAGGTTGAGCCTATGGTCGAGGCTGCCAAGCGTGTGGAGCTTGCAAAGCCCGATATCCTTGACATAAATTTCGGTTGCCCTGTGAAGAAGGTGGCACGCAAAGGGTGCGGTGCGGGTATGTTGCAGAATATTCCAAAGCTGCTCGAGATTACAAAGGCTGTGGTGGACGCCGTGGACATTCCCGTTACGGTGAAGACCCGCCTGGGCTGGGACGAGAACAGCAAGTGCATTGTCGACCTGGCCGAGCGCCTGCAGGATTGTGGCATTGCGGCTCTCACCGTTCACGGCCGCACAAGAGCGCAGATGTACACCGGCGATGCCGACTGGACACTCATTGGCAAGATAAAGGAGAACCCGAGAATGCACATTCCAATCATTGGCAACGGTGATGTGAAGACACCCGAGCGCGCGAAGGAGTGCTTTGACAAGTATGGAGTGGATGCGGTGATGATTGGGCGTGCCAGCTTCGGTCAGCCCTGGATTTTCCGCGACGTGAAGCACTATCTTGAACACGGCGAGCCGGCTGTGCCGTTCACATTCAAGGAGTGTATGGATATTCTGCGTGAGCAGGTGAGGGATAGCGTGGAGTGGCTTGGTGAGCGCCCGGGCATTCTGCACGTGCGCCGTCATCTTGCAGCGACACCGCTGCTCAAGGGGCTCACCGATTTTCGCCCCCTTCGCATTGAGATGCTGCGCTGCGAGAAGATGGACGAACTGATGGCAATACTCGACAGGATAGTGGATATATATGGTAAATAAAAAACATTCAGGCCGACGGCCTGAATGTTTTTTTATATTTACTTCTCTGTTGCCTTCAGGTAGTTGATTACCGGGTTGGCATACATCTCGAGTATCTTTGTGCGGCAGAATGCGTCGTCGCGGTCGGGGAGGTCAATCTTCTCAATCTGGCCTTGCAGGTAGGCATCGAGCTTTGCTTTGTCCTCGGCACTGTATCTGTCGGCAAAACGTGCGTCGCCGGTGAGTTGCTCATAGAAGTAGTAGTTGATTGGCCAGAACTTGTAGTTCTTGTGTATGTGGCGGTCGATGATGCGTGCCACGGCGGCTGTCTTCTCGTTCTTGCCAAGTGAGCGGTCTATGGCGTCAATCTCGTCATTGATGCAGTCGGCAACGTGATAGTGTATGCCACCCTTGTAGCCGAGTACTCCCGTCTTCATGTTGATGAGGTCGTCCTGTGGTGCTTTCTTCCACTCGGGGTTGTCACGCTTCTGCTGGAACTCCTTTGCCTTGAGGTAGTCACAGGGGTCGAACTCGTAAGATATTGTGGTGGGGGCAATGTTCAGCTCTTTGAGCGCATCTATGATGTCGCCGTTGCTGTACATTGAGAGCATCTTGATGAGGCCCTCCTGTGTGCGGTCGTTGCTGTCCTTGGCACGTCCCTCGCGCTGTGCAAGCCAAATGGGCTGCCGGCGCTGTGTGATGGCGTGGTGCATATAAGATGAGAGGCGCTTTGACGATGCGAGCATCTCGCGTATGCTTGCCGAGCGCTGCACGATGAAACTGCGGTTCACACGCACCAGCTTTTTAATCCAGGGTCGTATGAGCAGGTTGTCGCCAATGGCAATCTCGACGGTGTTGTTTGTTGTCTTGATGAAGACAATGCAAAGGAACGCCGAGTCCATAATGATGTCGCGGTGGTTCGAGATGCAGAGCGAGTGGGCAAGATGTTCTTCATTCTCCACGCTCATTGTAAGCCCGCTTGACAACTTCTCCAGCACATTCTGCAAGAATGGATATACCAGTGCTATCTGGAAATCAAGGTTTGTCTTGCAGGCGCGCATCTTGGCTGCTACGTACTCAAAAGGAATGTCCTTGAATACATACCCCATAACTGCCTGAAATTCGGGGTCGGCAATGAGTTCTTCAAAAATCTGTGGAAGTTCTTCGGGAGTGTAGGGACGGATTTCGTCAAATTCAGATGGTATCATCTTGTATGTTGTTTTTGTTGTTGACAATAGATTTACGTGCTTTTTGCCATCTTGCGAGGGCTTTCCTTTTGCAATGATACGGCAAATATAATCAATACGCAAATAAACGTCAAATTTGTTTATTGTTTTGTGGTGCTATTTTGTGAATGCTTTTGGAAAATGTTTGGTTTTTTTTGTGTAAGTTTGCATTTGAATTCCGCCTGCACTGTTGCAGACATTGACTTTAACACTATGAAAACCATTAAGAAAATCATTAAGAAACTTTTTGGATGGATACCGGCCGGTGTAATCTGTCTTGTGGTGTTTGCTGCCCTGTTTGGTTATCTGGGCTCAAAGATGGGAACTGCCAATATGTTGAACACCATTATGAACACGGCGCACGATTTGTTGCTCAATACAGTGTTCTACCTTATGGCTATATGTGTGTTGACGGGTGCCATTGGAAAGATTTTTGTCGAGTTCGGTGTTGTGAATTTGCTCGAGAAGATGTTGCGCCCACTGATGAAGCCTCTTTTTAACCTCCCGGGTGTGGCTTCGTTGGGCGCTGTGCTCACGTTCCTGTCGGATAATCCCGCCATTATCTCTCTTGCGCACGACAAGAAGTTCGCGTCATACTTCAAGAAATATCAGTTCATTTCGCTCAATAACTTTGGAACGTCATTCGGTATGGGTCTTCTGGTTATTGTGTTTATGGTTGGCCAGGGCTATTTTATGGAGTCTTTCGTCGGATTTATCGGTGCTATGGTAGGTTGCATAGTCTCTACAAGGCTTATGCAGTACTTTGTCGTCAAGGCGTATCCGCGTTTCAAGGAAGAGAATGCGGCAGAGTTGGATGAGGTTGAGGAAAGCAAGGAGAAACATAGCAGAAAACCGGTTTTCCTGCGTGTCCTTGATTCATTGCTCGATGGCGGACGCACAGGCGTGGACGTTGGTATGATGATTATCCCCGGTGTGCTTGTGATATCTACAGTTGTTATGATATTCACTTTCGGCCCCGACAATGCGACCGGTGAATTCACCGGTGCTGCATATCAGGGTGTTGAACTGTTGCCCTGGATTGGAGCAAAGTTGAGCTTTGTGTTTGAATGGCTTTTCGGTTTTACCGACCCTCACCTCATTGCATTCCCTATCACTGCTATCGGTGCAGTGGGAGCGGCTCTTGGTCTTGTTCCGAACTTTGCTGCTGCAGGGTGGATTGACGGCAATGCAATAGCTGTGTTCACTGCCATTGGTATGTGCTGGAGTGGTTTCTTGAGTACTCACACCGCAATGCTTGATGCTCTTGGATACCGTCGCCTTACCTCAAAGGATATTCTTTCTCACACAATTGGTGGCCTTGTTGCCGGAATTGCCGCTCACTGGATGTATGTGCTTGTGGCAATGATAATGGCGTGAGGGTGAAGTGAAAAGATGAAAGTGGAAAACTGAGAGGTGAAAACTGTTTCAATCACGCGTAGTGTGGTTAAAACAGAAAACAAGGTTTTATTTTAGATATTTATTAGATGAAAATAGGTGTTTTGACGGCGATGACCTCTGAATTTGAGCAGCTTGCTGCGTTGCTTGAGGATGTTGCCGAGTGTTCGCACAACGGGATTGACTATCTCACCGGTCGCGTAGGTGATAATGGGATTATTCTACGCCAGTGCGGTATTGGCAAGGTGAATGCCGCGCTTGGAGCTGCCGAGCTGATACGTGCATTCTCGCCCGATGCAATGGTTAGCACAGGTGTTGCCGGCGGCATTGACTGTTGTTTGGGTGTGATGGATGTTGTGGTGAGTACATCAATAGTCTATCACGATGTGTGGTGCGGTATGGGTTGCGAGTATGGCCAGGTGCAGGGAATGCCCGCGGTGTTTGCTGCCGATGAGGCTATGTGGCGTGCTGCACAGTCGTTGACAGGTGATGAGGGTAATGTAACCCGTATACACGCAGGGCTTATATGTACAGGCGACCAGTTCATAACAAACCGTGAGGAGCTGGACAAGATTAAACAGAACTTTCCGCAGGGTCTTGCTGTTGATATGGAGTCGGCTGCCATTGCGCAGACCTGCCACATATATGGCGTGCCGTTCGTGAGTTTCCGCATAATAAGTGATACTCCGGGTGTCGACAAACATATTGAGCAGTATGAGAATTTCTGGGGCGAGATGGCTAACCGCTCTTTTGACGTTACGCGCCGTTTCTTGATGAAGCTATAAATTATTGTTGATATGGAAAAAATACCAAGTTTTACAATAGACCACATACGTCTGAAGCGTGGAATATTCCTCTCGAGACAGGATAGTGTTGGTGGAGAGGTTGTCTCTACCTTTGACGTGCGTATGAAAGAGCCTAACCGTGAACCGGTGCTCAGTCCGAGCGCAATACACACCATAGAGCACCTTGTGGCGACATTCCTGCGCAACCATCCTGTGTGGGCCGATAAAATAATCTACTGGGGGCCTATGGGCTGTCTCACCGGCAACTATCTCATTGTGAAGGGTGATTTGGCATCGTCCGATGTGTTGCCTTTGATGAGGGAGGCTTTTGCGTTTGTTGCGGCATACGAGGGTGAGGTGCCCGGGGCTACGGCACGTGACTGTGGAAACTATCTGCTGATGAACTTGCCCGAGGCACGCTGGGAGGCCCGTAAATATCTGGCCGAGGTGCTTGAGTGTGTTACTGACGAGAATTTGAATTATCCGGGCTGATGCCCTTTTTGAATAACGCTTTAAAAGATTATTATGAAAAAGTTATTTTTTGCATTGATGGCTGTGCTTGTGTTGGCAAGCTGCAGCGAGAAGAAAACCGTTGCGGATGTTATGATGATGACCGCAGAGACTATGAATGCCTCAACCGAGAAAATCAATGCTGCTGAGACAGCTGACGGGATTATCTCTGCAATGTCTGAGATGAATGCAGATTTGACGGCTCTGTCCGAGAAATACGCAGAAACTATGGATAGCGTAAATGAGGAAAATGTTGAGGAGTTGTATCCTGCCGAGTCAGAGGCTCTCCGCAATGCTGCGCAGGAGCTGGTGATGGCAATTATGGAGAAGACGCAGAGTGTTGAGTTTACTCCCGAGCAGGAAGAACAACTGATGAAAATACTTGAAGAGGGTAATTGATATATGTAATAATATACAACAACGAAAAGAGTCAGCTTTATGAAGCTGACTCTTTTCGTTGTTGTCCTACCCGGATTCGAACCAGGACAAACAGAACCAAAACCTGTTGTGCTACCATTACACCATAGGACAATCCTTATTGTGCTCTCTTTTGAAGAGCGGTGCAAAGATAGCTCTTTTGGGTGTAATTACCAAATATTTTAGGTTGTTTTTCTTTGACGGCTTTGTGGCACTGCTCTGTCAAGGCTTGAAGGAGTTTACTGCGTCCACAATTTTCTTCACCTCGTCGTCGTTCATTGCCTGATGGCAAGGAAGGCTCAAAACCTCGGCGTGTATGCTCTCGGTGATGGGTAGGCTCAGGTGTGAATGTTCGCACAGGGCGTTCTGTCTGTGTGGCGGAACGGGGTAGTGTATGAGTGTTTCTATTCCTTGTTCAAGAAGATGCTGCTGCAGCTTGTCGCGCTGTGCTGTTCTTATCGCGAAGATGTGGTAGACGTGGTTTTCCTCACTGTCGGCAAGCGGCAGTGTTACAAGCGGATTCTTGATTTCGCAGAGATATTTGTGGGCAATCTCTCTGCGCCTTTCGTTGTCGGTGTCAAGGTGTTGCAGTTTGACCGATAGGGCGGCTGCCTGTATCTCATCGAGACGGCTGTTCACTCCCTTGTAAATGTGTATGTATTTTGTGTGTGAGCCATAGTTTGCAATGGCTCTTGCCGTTTGGGCAAGTGCGGTGTCGTTGGTGGTTATTGCTCCGCCGTCGCCCAGTGCCCCAAGGTTTTTGCCGGGGTAGAAACTGAATGCTGCTGCATCGCCAAGGCTGCCTGTGCGCTTGCCGTGGTAGAGTGCTCCGTGTGCCTGCGCGCTGTCTTCGATGACCTTGAGTGAGTGCCTGTCGGCTATTGCGTTTATCTCGTCCATTGGGGCAACACGTCCATATAAATGCACGGGCATTATTGCACGTGTGCGTACGGTGATTGCCTTTTCAATGAGTGCAGGGTCTATGTTGCAGCTCTCTCTGTCGGGTTCGCAAAGAATAGGCTTCAGCCCGGACTGTATGATGGAGAGTATTGTGGCTATATATGTGTTTGCCGGCACAATCACCTCGTCGCCCGGTTGCATTATACCCATCTCGCAATAGGCTTTCAGTATGATGGTAAGCGCGTCAAGGCCATTGCCTGTCCCGATGCAATGCTTGCAGCCACAATAGGCTGCAAAGTTCTTTTCGAACTCTTCACACTCCTTGCCACGTATGTACCACCCCGACTGCGCACCCCTTGTTATGGCTTCGGTAAGTTGCGGCTCGTATCTGTCATTGATTTTTTTTAGGTCGCAATATTTAATCATTTGCAGCTTGTTTAATGTCGATGATATATGTGTCATATACAACGGCGCGTCCGCCAAGGCGCTCCTTGTAGGCTATGAGCCCGCTGTTCAGGTAGTGCCCTCCATTCTCTACCGATATTCCGAAGTCGAAAAAATCCTTGTCGGCAAAACGGTTGTTTATGAGTTCTTCGTAAAGGAAGTCGAGTGCGCTCAAACGGCGTCCTTCGGGCGTTGTTGCCGAATATTGCATATGCACTACATTCCCGGTGATGAACAGCACCACGCCGCCTAACGTGCTGCCGTCATTGTTGTCGGTCACGCAAAAGAGTTTTATATTCTCGGGGAAACGGCTCTTTAACAATGTTATCTCGTCGATGTTATGTACCGGTGCGGTGTCGTACTTGTCCTGCAGTCTCTCATTCAGTATGTTCCAGAAGTCGGCAAGGTTGCCGTCCTCTATTATGCTCAGACGGCTTTTTGTCTTTCCGGTCAGTTTGCGTCTGCCGCTGATGGGCAGTGGCTTCTTTAATGGGATGGCTGATGATATCTTGCGTTCTGCAAGCGTTGCTCCATTGCGGAACAGCGCATACAGGTCCTCCTCGCAGGGGTAGCTGTGGTATATGTGGGGTGTGGGCTTGTAGATGACTTTTGTTGCTGTTGTGGCGCTGTGCAGATAATCCAGTGTTGCTGCGAAAATCTCAAGAGTCATATCGGCCGTGGTGTTATTGGGTAGCAACAGACCGCCGTATGTGAGCCCGTTGTGCGAGCAGAATGTCTCCTCTTTTATGTGTGCAGGCAAAATGGCAACAAGTGCGGCATTGCTGTAAATCATCAGCGAGTGGTCGGTGAAACGGTGGGCGTGGTAGTCCATATAACCGCGTTTGTGCAGAAAAGTGCTGTTGCGGCAGCTGTCGACAAAGCTGTCCCACTCGGGTTGTCTGTCCGGTGTGTATCGCTCCACTGTATATTCGTGTGACTGTTGCTCTTTCATTTGCCGATGTGTTTCAAAAACTCCCCGTATGAGTGGATGTAGCTCGATTCGTCATACGAGTGTGATGCCAATACAAGAAGTACGGCATCGGGTGAGAAATTTCTTATCTCGTCCCAAGTGTCGGGCGGAATGAGCAGTCCCTTGTCCTTTGCGTCAAGGTGGTAGGTCTTTCGGCCGTTGATGTCCTCCAGGGTTATTTCTACACTTCCGTTGACTGCTATGACATATTCCGACGACACCTTGTTCGAGTGCTTGCCTCGTTCTTCACCCGGTGGAACGCTGTGTATCCAGTAGACGCGCTGTATCTTGAAGGGTACGTCAAGCCCCTCCTCAACGATTGTGAGGCTTCCTCTGTTGTCGGTAAAAGTCTTAAGCTTGTCCATCGTGCTTGGTTGTTTACGGCAAAATTAAGGATTTTTGTTTATCATATCCAATTATTTGGCAGAAACATTTGCTTCTGTTCTAATAAACAGTGTTATTGCACCGGATTTGTTTGAATATGCGTGTGTTTTCTGTTATTTGTCGTGCAAGCTCTTCAACTGCCACTCCCTTTGCTGCCGCTACTGCTGCGTAAATATCGGCAATGGGTAGTCTGCTTTCGTCGCTTTCAATGAACAGTTTTTCTATGGGGATGCTCTTTGCACTCTCGGCATTGAATTTCTCTCCTAATGATATGTGGAATCCTGCTTTTATGAGCTGTGCCGCGAGTGCAGGCTTGCCACGGAAACCGTGTATAATCCACGACTGTTGCGGCTTCAATTCTTTGTGTAATGCAATGAGCCTGTCGTATGCTTTCACGCAGTGTATGATGAGCGGCTTTTTCAACTCCTCGGCAAGTGTGGCGTGTGCGAGCAAAATCTCTTCTTGTGTGGCAAGCGGTGCCGGTGATTTGATGGTGTCAAGTCCGCATTCGCCTATGGCAAGGACGTTTTCGGCGTCGGCAACGGCTGCAATGGCCTGGAATTCGCTTCTCCACTCCTCGGTTATATTCCACGGGTGTATTCCAATGGAGATGTTCCTGCCGGCAATATATCCTGTTGTGCAGTTGTAGATTGAGTCTTCTGCCTTTTGGAGTGTATGGCTATGTATGTCTGTGAATGTCATAGTTTATTGCATTATGGTACGGGGTCGTATCCCGAGCCACCCCAGGGGTGGCAACGCAGTATGCGTCTTATGGCAAGGTATAGCCCTTTCAGCGGGCCGTGCTTGCGAAGTGCCTCTATGGCATATTGTGAGCAGGTGGGGGTGAAACGACACGATGGAGGTGTCATTGGGGATATTGCTTTCTGGTAGAACCTTATCGGCAGAATGAGTATTGTTGTCAGGAGTTTTCGCATACGGTACTGCTTTTTGTGAGTATGCCTTCGAGTAGCTTTGTCATCTTTTTCTTTATGAACGCAGTGCTGTTGTGCTTGTTGTCGATGTATATGATGGCAACTGCAATTTTTTTTCCTTGGCTCTGCAAGGTGTCTATGAGTGTATGCTTGCTTGTGCGATAGGCTTCGCGTATGCGTCGTTTGACAAGGTTGCGGTCAACGGCGTGGCGAAATCTCTTTTTCGAGACATTGATGAGTATGGCCGCTGTTGGCTCTTGCTCGGTCTGTGGCTGCTCGATGAAGATTGCACGCAGTGGGTACGACGTAACCGAAACGCCATTGGCATATACCTGCTCAATGACTTTCTTGCTTTTTAGATGCTCCTTCAAAGGGAATGTGTTACGTTGCATTGCAGTTGCCTGTATCTTGACAAAACAGCCCCATCTTGTGGACGGGGCTGCTTTTGTATTGTTTTGTTATTTGTTGTTTGCAGTCAAGTATGCGTCCAAAGCTGCCGGCATATTGGTTGCCGCCGCCGAGGGCGCTTCAAGGTCGAGTCTCAATCCGTGCTCCTTGATGTATTCTGCTGTTACATTGCCGAAGCAGGCTATCAGCTGCTCTCCTTGTGTGTAGTCGGGGATGTTCTTCTTCAGTGAGTCGATACCGTGTGGGCTGAAGAAGATAAGCATATCGTATGATTTGATATATTCAGGTGCAATCTCTGTGCTTACGGTGCGGTACATCTCGGCCTGTGAGTGCTGTATGCCGTATTTGTCGAACAACTGGTTCAGGTCGTTGTTGTGCACGTTTGATGCCGGTACAAAATATCTCTCTGTCTTGTGCTTTGCAAACAGAGGGTCAAGGTCCTGTATGTGGCCGTTTCCAAAAAATACCTTTCTCTTGCGGTACTGTACATATTTTTGAATGTATAGCGATATCGTTTCTGACAAGCAGAAATACTTCATATCATCGGGTATTGTAACCCTCAGCTCTTTACACAATGTAAAGAAGTGGTCAATGGCGTGACGGGAGAGGAACACTATGGCTGTGTGGTCGAGTATCGACACCTTCTGCTGTCTGAATTCCTTTGCTGTCACTCCTTCAACCTTGATGAATGAGCAAAAGTCAATCTGCACGTTATGTTTCTCCGCAATATCGAAATATGGAGATTTACCTGTTGCCGGTTTTGGCTGTGACACCAATATCTTACTTGCTTTCAATGCACTAAATTTTTATTGTTATATAAATCCCTAGTTGTTGAATTGTTCTCCACACCAAAGCTATGGGTAAAAATTCGAGTGCGCAAAGGTATAAAAAAATATCAACATAAATGCATTTTTTTGCAAAAATGATTTTCTTTGCCCCCCTGATTATAGTAATGAGATATGCTATGAGTATCAGAATTGAATAAAATTCTACATATTTTAAAGAAATTGCCGGCATAAAAAGAATTGCCAAAGCTGCCGGAGCAAGTGTGAAACCCCATAGTTTTGTGGTGAAGAAATAAAAACTGTTCCACTCCTCGCTAATGCTTTTTGAGAAAAGTATATTGTTTACAATGCTGAACAACCCTTTTTTTATCAAAAGGAAGAGTATGAATATCGCAGCAAGTGTTCCTATTGTCGGCATTGAGTTATCTTTGACAATGTTGAAGATATGCTCGTCGACAACACCGGCTGTTATTATTGATGCGTAGAAAATGGTCTGAAAATCCATCAGCAGATTACATATTCTTGTGATATGCGTTCTGTCATTGTATGGAGTCGACTTGTTTTCATAGTAGAATATACACTTTGTGCGTTCAAAGATGTTGGCGCCATTCATCAGCAGGACATAGGATATGCCCACGAGGTTCATAATGAGCAACAGCAGAATGATGTTGTCATTAGTCATACAGTATGGCGCGAGTGTCCGGGTCATAGTGCTGCGTATTTTCTGACCTCGGTGCTCCAACGCGGGGTGTTGCGTATAGCGTCAAGGGCTTCGGCCGGTGTTGTTGCCACACTCCATATCTTGCTGTGTATCTCGCCCATAAAATGCTCTTCTACGGCCTTCTCCAGTTGTGCTATGAAGTGGTCGTAGTAGCCGTTGACATTGAGTATGACAATTGGATTAAGGTATAGTCCCAGTTGTTTCCAAGTGATTATTTCGCTAAGTTCTTCAATTGTGCCACAGCCGCCGGGCAGTGCAATGACGGCATCGCTAAGGTTAGCCATCATCTGCTTGCGCTCGTGCATTGAGCCTGTGATGTGCAGTTCGGTGAGCCCGGTGTGGTGCCAGTTCTGTTCTACCATAAACTGTGGGATGACACCGATGGCTTTTCCGCCATTTTCCAGCGCTCCGTCCTCGACCTTGCGCATAAGCCCGATGCTTCCGGCTCCGGTCACCACAGTTATTCCCTCTTTGGCAAGCAGTGCACCGAGTTCGTAGGCTGTGTTGCCATAAATCTCGGCAACTTTATTGCTGGATGCGCAGTATACGCATATTTTGTTTATTTCCATTAGTTAATTAATTCTGTTTAATCTTTAACGGCACTTCGTGCGCTTGAACCTGCTTTCGCTTGCTTTGTGTGTAAGTAAACTTTCATACATTAACATTGTTGATTTCTTTATCACTCGCAGTATAACATCAAACAAGTTTGTGTTAAGCTCGCTTAATCAAGAAATTCGCTCACTCGCAGCTTTAATCTTTCCGCTTTCAGTTTTCACATTATTAAGCTCCCCAGGACTCACGGTCGAGGTTGCGGTAGCCGATGGCCTCGGCAATGTGTTGGAACTGGATGTTCTCGCTACAGTCAAGGTCGGCTATGGTGCGGGCAACCTTCAGTATGCGGTCGTATGCACGTGCCGAGAGATTGAACCTTGTCATTGCGGTCTTGAGCATTGCAAGGCTTGTCTCGTCGAGCGCGGCGTATTTTGTAATCAGTTTTGGTGTCATCTGGGCATTGCAGTATATGCCTCTCTCGTCCTTGTAGCGCTCTTCCTGTATCTTGCGTGCGGCAATGACTCGCTCGCGTATTGCTGCGCTTGGCTCGCCCGGCGCGGTGTTCGATATCTCCTCGAACGGTACCGGTACAATCTCAATCTGCAGGTCGATGCGGTCGAGCAGTGGCCCGCTTATCTTGTTAAGATAGCGCTGTACTTGGCCGGGGCTGCAGGTGCAGGCTTTGGTGGGGTGGTTGTAGTATCCGCAAGGGCAGGGATTCATTGATGCAATGAACATCACTCCGGCGGGGTATTCCACCTTGTAGTTTGCTCGTGCAACGCATATCTTGCGGTCCTCGAGTGGCTGGCGCATAACCTCGAGCACGTCGCGGCTGAACTCTGGCAGTTCGTCAAGGAACAGCACGCCATTGTGTGCAAGTGATATTTCGCCCGGTTTGGGGTTTGCTCCACCTCCGCACAATGCTACCGATGATATTGTGTGGTGCGGGCTGCGGAAAGGGCGCTGTGTGATGAGCGAAGTGCCATCGGGCATCATTCCGCTCACCGAATGTATTTTTGTCGTTTCAAGGCTCTCGTCAAGCGTGAGTGGGGGAAGGATGGATGGAAGTCGCTTTGCCATCATTGATTTTCCGCTTCCGGGAGGGCCTATCATTATAAGGTTGTGCCCACCGGCTGCGGCAACCTCCAAAGCGCGTTTTACGCTCTCCTGTCCGCGCACATCGCTGAAATCGAAGGGGAATGTGCTCTGTTTTGAATAGAAGTCGTTCTCTATATCCACCCGGTATGGGGTAATCTCTTCGTTGCCGTCAAGGAAACGTAGCACTTGTGCAAGATTGTCTGCTCCATAGACTGTTATGCCGTTTACCACAGCGGCCTCGGCGGCATTGCCGGCCGGTAGTATGATGCCCTCATAGCCCAGTTCTTTGGCTTTTATGGTGATTGGCAGTGCGCCTTTTATTGGCAAAATCTTTCCGTCGAGTCCAAGTTCTCCCATTATAAGATAACGGTCGAGCTTTGTCGTCGACACCGCTTCGTCGGCAGCAAGTATGCCTATGGCAATGGGCAGGTCGTAGGCCGAGCCCTCTTTCCTGATGTCGGCAGGTGCCATATTTACAATAATCTGCTTGCTCGGAAAGCGCAGGCCATTGTGATGGAATGCTGAGTTTATTCGCTGTTGGCTCTCCTTGACAGCATTGTCGGGGAGACCTACGAGGTAGAATTTTATGCCTCGCAGTGCGTTGACCTCTATGGTGACAAGCGTTGCGCTTATGCCTTGTATGGCTGCAGCAAGAACCTTTACTAGCATTGTGTATGGTTTATCTTTTGATTTTCTTTTTCTTTTGTTTGTTTTTTGTGTCGTGCTTGTGTGTCAACGAGTCGATGGATGCTGCTGTGAGCGAGTCGAGCTTCATCTCATAATCCGAGATGCGCTTGTATGGCGTGATGAGTACCGAGTAGGGCAGTGATGTGATGTTGAACGATTCAATGACCTCACTGTTCATTCCTTTGTAGTCGATGACGTTATCGCCAATGATGCTGTCGTTTGTTACTGCGTTTTTCCACTTTGCGGTGTCGCTGTCGAGTGATATGTTGAGTATTGCAAAGTTCTTGCTTCTCACCTTCTCCTTTATCTCGCGCAGTCTTTTCATCTGTTCGTGGCTCTCTTTTGCCCAAGTTGCCCAAATGTTTACAAGCAGATATTTGTCCGAGTATGTTGCAAGGGTGACTTCGCTACTGTCTATTGTTGTGTAACGGAATGTCGGGAACATACGGTGCTTTACATTGCCGGTCTTTTTTTCAAGCAGTTTCTTTGTGATGACAAAGTACTTATGGTCTTGCAATATGCCACCGAGCCTTGATATTGCTTTGCGCAGATGTTCGTTGTCGGGGGTGGGGATATCTGCAAGGTAACGTCGGAAAAGTTCTACATTGACTTCGCTTATGGGGTGTTTGTTCACAAACTCTTCAATGATTTTTTTCTGTTGTTCAATGTCGTCTGTTGCATCAAGTATGCGTGAGATACTGTCGTGCAATGCTTGTGACTCGCTGCCGTTTACGCTCCATCCGCTTTTGAGCGTGGTGTCGGGTTGCAGGGTTGCTGTTATTCCCGGTTTTGCATACAGTGGTATGATTTTTCCGTCAGGCAGGGCCAATGTGAATATAGCAGAGTCTTCCAACGTCAAGGATATTGTGAAGCTGCTGTCGCTCCTGATTGATGATATCTCTTTGTGCTCATCATCAGCCCCCCAAAGAAATACCGTTCCTTCCATAATGTTGTTGCCCTGTATGGTGTATCTGGGTATCTCCTTATCTTCGCAGGCGAAGGCAAGGAGAAGCAACAAGGTGTATATTGGCAGCTTCTTCATAGCTTTATTGCTTGTTTGCACGCTTACGCTCAATCTCGTCGAGGATAATCTTGCGCATACGCATTGATTTTGGGGTTACCTCAAGGTATTCGTCTTCTTTAATATACTCCAGAGCCTCCTCGAGTGAGAAAATTATCGGTGGAACGATGCGTGCTTTGTCGTCGCTGCCGCTTGCGCGCATATTGGTGAGTTTCTTGCTCTTTGTAACGTTGATGACAAGGTCGTTCTCGTGTATATGCTCGCCCACGACCTGGCCTGCATAGACATCCTCCTGTGGGCTGATGAAGAACTTGCCGCGCTCCTGCAACTTGTCGATAGCGTATGCAAATGCCGTTCCGCTCTCCATTACAACCAATGAACCGTTTGTGCGGCGCTCAATCTCGCCCTTGAATGGCTGGTACTCCTTGAAGCGGTGTGCCATAATGGCTTCGCCTGCCGATGCTGTGAGCACGTTGGTACGCAGGCCGATGATGCCGCGCGAGGGGATGTTGAACTCGATGTTCACACGGTCGGCCTGAGCCTCCATCGAGAGCATCTCGCCTTTGCGGCGTGTTACCATATCGATGATTTTGCTTGAGTAGTCGGTGGGGACATTTACGGTGAGTTCCTCAATGGGTTCGTGCTTCACTCCGTCAATCTCCTTGTATATAACCTGTGGCTGGCCCACCTGCAGTTCATAACCCTCGCGGCGCATTGTCTCGATGAGCACCGAGAGGTGGAGCACTCCGCGGCCGAACACTGTCCAGGCATCCTCCTCGGGGTCTTTCTTCACACGCAAAGCAAGGTTCTTGTCAAGCTCCTTGTCAAGGCGCTCCTGAATGTGGCGAGATGTCACAAACTTGCCCTCCTTGCCAAAGAACGGTGAGTCGTTGATTGTGAAGAGCATACTCATTGTAGGCTCGTCAATGGCAATCGGGGGCAAAGCCTCGGGGTTTTCAAAGTCGCAGATGGTGTCGCCAATCTCAAATTTCTCCAATCCCACGATTGCGCAGATGTCACCCGATGACACGCTCTCGGTCTTGCAACGGCCAAGTCCTTCAAAGGTGTGAAGCTCCTTTATTTTCATCTTGCTCTGTTCGCCATTGCGGTTCACAAGAGTGACGTTTGCCCCCTCGGTGAGTGTTCCGCGGTGTACACGTCCTACGGCAATGCGGCCGGTGTAGGGCGAGTAGTCGAGTGAGGTGATGAGCATCTGCGGTGTTCCCTCCAGTTGCTCGGGGGCGGGGATGTGTTCAAGGATTGCATCGAGCAGGGCAGTGAGGTCGGTTGTCTCCTTGCGCCAGTCGGTGCTCATCCAATTGTTCTTTGCACTACCGTATAGTACCGGGAAATCGAGTTGCTCCTCGGTAGCCTCGAGTGAGAACATAAGGTCGAACACCATCTCGTATACCTCTTCGGGGCGGCAGTTGGGCTTGTCGACTTTGTTTACTACAACAATTGGCTTCAGGCCAATCTGCAAGGCTTTCTGCAATACGAAACGTGTCTGTGGCATTGGGCCTTCAAAGGCATCCACAAGCAGAATGCATCCATCGGCCATATTGAGCACACGCTCAACCTCGCCACCAAAGTCGCTGTGTCCCGGAGTGTCGATGATATTGATTTTTGTATTCTTGTACTGGATTGATACGTTCTTTGAAAGGATGGTTATACCTCTCTCGCGCTCCAACTCGTTATTGTCGAGCGTGAGTTTGTCGTTATCCTGTTCCTTTAGCAGGTTGCCTGCCAACATCATCTTGTCAACGAGTGTTGTCTTTCCGTGGTCTACGTGCGCAATAATGGCGATGTTACGAATATTCTGCATATATCTTGATGTTTCCTTTTGTTTATGTCTGCTGTTGCGTGCCCTGTGGGTGAGCAGTCGCTTAGCGACTGCAAAGTTATACAAAAATAGCGAGAAAATTACCGTTTAAGGGCTCTTTGTATGTAATTGTTTGAAAATAGACCCTCTCGGGTGTGTAAGATTGGTGAATATGCCAAAAAAATAGAGTAATGTGATTGCTATTCGGAAAAAAGGTTGTATCTTTGCACCCGCGTTGGCAACATAGTGCGCCCCGGCGCATTCATTTGTCGGCCAAAAGATAAATTTTTTTTAACCCTTTAAAACTTCAAATTATGTATTTGGATTCAGAGAAAAAGAAAGAGATCTTTGGCACATACGGAACGTCTAACACTGATACTGGTTCAGCAGAGAGCCAGATTGCATTGTTCTCATACCGTATTGCACATTTGACGGAGCACCTCAAGGCTAACCGTAAGGATTATAGCACACAGAGAGCTTTGACAATGTTGGTAGGTAAGCGTCGTTCACTCCTTAACTATCTTAAGGACCGTGACATCAACCGCTACCGTGCTATTGTAGCTAAGCTCGGCTTGCGTAGATAATCTGCGTCAAGAAAGATTAAATCGCAGGATTTTCCGAATGGAAATCCCGCGATTTTTTTTATGGGCTTATGTGAACTTGGCTATTCTGTTGTTATCCTGCTGATGTCATCCTGAACGGATGTGAAGGAACTATTGTTCCACAGTCTGTGCTATTTACTTTACAACCTTCCTTTTCACAAGAATGGAAACCACAATCATCACTCCAATGCACATTGGGTAGTAGAGGCTGGGGATGATTTCCAATGGCGAAATCTTTGCAAGCCCCGATGCTATGAGCAGCTGTGCTCCGTATGGTATTACTCCTTGTACAAAGCACGATGTGGTGTCCATCAGGCTCGCGGTGCGGCGTGGCTGGATGCCGAACTTCTTTGATATGTCGCGCGAAATGTCGGCCACGGTCAGTATGGCAATGGTGTTGTTTGCGGTGCAGATGTTGGCAAGTGCAGTCAATGTAGTAATTGCAAACTCGGCCGCACGCTTTGAACGCATACGCAAGGTGACAATGCGTATAAGGTAGTCGATGCCGCCGTTTATGCGCACAATCTCCAACAGTCCGCCGGCAAGCATTGTCACAAGGATTAGCTCTGTCATTCCCATAATGCCGCTGCCCATTTCGGTGAAGATGCCTATGCCGTCGATAGTACCGAACGTGATACCCATCGTTCCTGCTATGAGAATTCCGGTTATGAGCACCAGGAGTACATTCATACCGATGAGTGCGCACACGATGACTGTCAGGTAGGGTATACATTTCAGTGCGTCGTTTACAGTGATGGCACTTGTCTCAATCTCATCGATACCATTGCCGCTGAAGGCATACAGCAGCAGTGTCACAACGGCTGCCGGCATCACAAGTCTTATGTTGGTGCGGAACTTGCTGCGCATTGAACAACCCTGTGTCTGTGTAGCTGCAATAGTGGTGTCTGAGATAAACGATAGGTTGTCGCCGAAGAATGCTCCACCTACCACTATGGCAACAAGCCACGCTGTGCTGCAATTAAGTTCGGTGGCAAGTGCTGTGACCACTGGTGTGAGTGCGACAATTGTACCTACGGATGTGCCTATGGAAAGGGATATGAAACAGGCTGCAATGAATATTCCAGCCGGCAAGTAGTTGCTTGGGATAAGGTTTAGCGTCAGCTGCACGGTTGCATCTACTGCTCCCATAGCCTTTGCAAGAGCCGCAAAAGCGCCGGCCAGCACAAATATCCAAATCATATACATTATGCGTGTGTTTGCGGCTCCTTTTGAGAAGTGCTCAATACGCTCATCAAGCGTTGTGCCGCGTGTTATTGCTACAGCGTATATTGATGCTACAATAAATGCCGTAGCTATCGGTATGCGGTAGAAATCGCCGGCAATGATTGAGCCTGCAAGGTAAATTGTCAGCAATACGATGATTGGTGAAAGGGCAAGCAGCCCGCGTCGTGTGTTTATCTTTTGCATATCCTATTCTCTTTTCGATGCGAAGATACAAAAAAAGTAGTGCGCCCGAAAGTGAAGTGAACCCCAAAGTTTGGACAAAAAACTTTGGGGTTTATTTTATGCGTAAGAAACACGACTATTCAGCATTGCTAAAATATATGCATATGCTTGAAGATGGTTATTCCATCAATTACATTCGCACCAATTACGGCAT
>JAFYWV010000002.1 GCA_017546505.1 Bacteroidaceae bacterium | reverse complement strand
GTTCCAGAAGGAACGACCACGTCATTATATCTTAATACCGTTCATTGGCCAAGCGCATCACACACAAGAAAGCGGCGCGTGTTATGTCAGTCATCTTCTCATAATCAATCTTATCTGCCGTGTCCGACGGGAGATGATAATCGGGGTGTCCCTCGGTGTGATACCAGACAATGGGAATTCCGTTCTTTGCAAAGTATGCATTGTCGCTACCGCCAGTGGGGTTCTCCCACGCGCGATAATCGGGAACAAAAGAGAAAGGGCGGACAGCCATATCCTCTTTCAGCCAGTCACCGAAAATGGGGTGCGACGCCGTGTAGAAGTAGGTAAGATGTTTTGGATTATCGACCGGGCCACGGCCTATCATATCAAAGTTCATATAGGCAGAAACGTCCGATAAAAAGGAACAATTCTCAACAAAATGACGTGAGCCGAGCAAGCCCATCTCCTCGCCGTCCCAAAAAGCGAATATTATACCGCGCTCGGGCTTTTTGCCTGTCGCCTTGACGGCTCTCGCAATCTGCAACACAGCCGACACGCCCGAGGCATTGTCATCGGCACCATTATAGCAGCTGTCGCCATCTATTGCCACACCAATGCCAACGTGGTCGTAATGTGCACCCACGACAACAAACTCTTTACTTTTGCCGGGTATTACGGCAAGTATATTGTTCATAGCACAACTATCGACTGTGAACGGTTGCAGATATCCGTCTTTGCCAGAAGGCTTGATACCCCACTGCTTGAGCAGGGATACAATATAATCTGCTGCCTTGCGACCGCCCTCTTCACCGGCATCACGCCCCTGCAAGGAGTCGGAAGCCAGTGTTTCCACAAAAAGACGCGCATCACGTGATAGAATTGTGCTGTATCCGCGCTCTATATATTTTTGAGAGAACAACATTGACGGGAACAGCAACAATGCAAATATAACTGCTAATCTTGACATAAGGGTAAAATTTTGTTTTGCACAAAAATAGTTTTTTTGGACGTATGATGCAACCGGTACAGCATAAAAGCAGAAGCTGCACCCCACCACAGGCCATTTATATGACACATAAATTAAAACACTATACATCAACAGGATATGTATCACAAGAGAATAATAAAAACTTTCTTAACAGGCTGTTGAAAACTTTATATTATTTTTCTGCACAAATTTTGTGGGGAATTGTGGGGAATTGTGTAATTTTGGAACGAATAATATATAAATATTATATTTTCCACAAAAAGTATGCGTTTCATCGGTAACATAGAGGCAAAGAGCGACAGCAAAGGCAGAGTGTTCCTGCCGGCCTGTTTCCGTCGTGTCCTGCAAGAGACCGGGTGCGAAAAGGTAATGCTCCGCAAGGATGTGTACCAGGAGTGCCTTGTACTCTACCCCGAGAAGAGCTGGAACGAGCAGCTCGACCTGCTGCGTAGCCGTCTCGACCGCTGGAACGCCGCACACCAGATGATATTCCGCCAGTTTGTAGCCGACGTAGAGGAGTTGAACATTGACAGGAATGGCCGCATACTGTTGCCCAAGCGTTATATGACAATGGCAGGCATAACCCAGGAGGTGCGTTTCATTGGAATGGACGACACTATCGAGATTTGGGCAAAGGAGAAATTGGACAAGCCGTTTATGAACCCCGATGATTTTGGGCGTGAACTTGAAAAGATTATGACAACCGAGAAAGGAGGCCACAATGAATAACCCCGACGTATACCACACCCCGGTGTTGCTCAAAGAGAGCGTGGACGGGATGGAGATTGCTGCAAATGACACCTGTATAGACGTGACATTCGGCGGTGGAGGACACTCGCGCGAGATACTCTCACGCTTGGGTGCAAAGGGGCATCTTTACAGCTTTGACCAGGATGCCGACGCAGAGCAGAATGCGCCCGACGACAAACGGTTCACTTTTGTGCGCGGCAACTTCAGGTTCATATACAACTTTATGCGCTATCACAATGCCACAAAGGTGGATGCAATATTGGCCGATCTGGGCGTGTCGGGGCATCACTTTGACGATGAGACACGCGGTTTCTCGTTCCGCTTTGATGCCGACCTTGATATGCGAATGAACAAGCGAGGGGGCGAAACGGCAGCCGACCTGCTCAACCGCGCCACCGAAGAGGAGCTGACAAAAATATTCAAATTCTATGGCGAACTCAACTGCGCGCGCAAACTTGCGGCAAAAATTGTAAAGACCAGAGAAGAGAAGCCTATAAAAAGAGTGAATGAACTCATTGAGATAGCAAAGCCGTTCTGTCCTCCACAGCGCGAGAAGAAGGAGATGGCAAAGATATTCCAGGCACTGCGCATTGAGATAAACAAGGAGGTTGAGGCACTGCAGGAGATGCTCATTGGTGCCAAAGACCTGCTAAAGCCCGGTGGCAGACTGGTGGTGATAACATACCACTCCATCGAGGACCGCATTGTAAAGAACTTTATGAAGAGCGGAAATTTCGAGGGCAAGGTCGAGAAGGATTTTTTCGGCAACACGACATCGCCGTTTGATATGAAGAAGGTAATTGCCCCAACCGATGAGGAACAGGAACGCAACCCACGTTCACGCAGTGCAAAATTAAGGATTGCAATAAAAAAAGGAGAAAAACAATGAGCAAGAACAGAAAAAAGCGCAAAGAGGGCATATTCAACTACCTTATGGGCGGCAAGCTTTTCACAAGCGACATCTTTACGAAAAATGCTTTGCTTATGGGGTTGATTGTCCTTTACAGTTTTCTCTATGTGAGCAATCGCTACCAGCACGAACAGGAGATTGTGAAAATATACAAGCTGACAAAAAGAAAAAATGAGATAAGAAACAATCTGCTTACCATAAAAAGCGAATTTGCATACCAGTGCAGGCTTTCTGAAATAGAAAAACTTTTAACCGAGAAAGGAAGCGATTTCCAGACCTTGTCTTCACCACCTTATATAATAGATAAAAGTAATTGAAAATGTTCAAGTTCCGCAACGACTCTGTCATCCGTTTCAACCTGCTGGTGATATTCCTGTTCACCGTAGTGGGCATCATTATTATAGGCAAAGCCGCCATAATAATGTTCTGGGAGCGCGACGACTGGAACAAGATAAAGGAGAAGAACATCAAGCACAATGTCCCCATTGAGGCACACCGAGGAAATATCCTTGCCGACGACGGCGGGCTCATTGTCAGCACTCTGCCACGGTACAGAATGCTTTTCGACTTTCAATACATAAACCCGAACAACGAAAAGGACGAGAAAGAAATAAACGCCAAGAGAGACTCGATATGGGCCAAGCACCTTGATGAACTTTGCACAGGGCTCAACGAGATTCTGCCCGGCACAAGCGTAAACGAGCTGAAGGAGCGTTTCAGAATGGGATTGACACCCAACAAAAAGGGAAGGAAAAGAGGCGGTTTCCAACCCTACAGGGGCAGCATCTCCTACTCGCAATATCGCAAGATAAAGGAGCTCCCCATCATCAATCTTGGAAAGAAGTATAGCGGTTGCTATACACAGGAGGTCATTGAACGCAAGAACATTTTGGGCAACACCGGCAACAGCACCTTCGGAATTGTAAGAAACGCCGAAATTGACGGCAAGAAAGTGAATGAAGTCAATGGGCTGGAAAAGAAATACAACGAGTTCCTGATGGGAGTACCCGGGGAGGGGACAAAGGCCAAAATGAGGGGAAAATACATTCTGCGCGAGGAGAAGCAGCCGGTAAACGGATATGACATACAGACGACCCTCAACACACAAATGCTCGACATCTGCCACAATGCACTGGAGCGTGTACTTAGAGAGAAGCACCTTGCTGCCGGTTGGGCAATACTTATGGAAACAAAAACCGGTGACATAAAGGCCATCGTAAACCTTGCCCGCAATGTAAAGGGCAACGGCAGGGTTGAATATGTCGACACTATCGGAAACATAAAGTACAACCAGACGGCGAACCACGCCCTGTGCGACCTCAACGAGCCTGGCTCGATATTCAAGACCGTTGCAATGACGGCAATGCTTGCCGACAAGAAACTGACGACAAAAGACTCGGTAATTGCCTACCCGTCGAGAGTGCATAACTTCAACGGGCACAAGATACACGATGAGATGTACCGTGACAACGGCACAGGAAAATACAGTATGAGCGATGCGATGATGTATTCATCGAACATCAGTATGGTACAGTTTATAAGACGTGCCTACCCAAACAACCCCGAGGAGTACACCAATACGCTGCAAAGGTTCGGGTTGACCGAGAACTACAACATCACCGACAACGAGGCAACACCCTACCTTACACTGCCGGGAACACCAAAGTGGAACGGATACAGTTTGAACTCAATGTCATACGGTTACGCTGTCGGTATGACAGCCATAAACATCGTATCGTTCTACAACACAATTGCCAACGGTGGCAAACAGATGAGGCCACGACTGGTAAAGGCGATACTCGACAATGACAATGTCATTAAAGAGTACCCCACCGAGGTAATTAACCGGCAATTGTTCCCAAAAGCCGTTGCCGACACTATAACAGGTATGCTTGTGAAGGTTGTCAACGGAATAAGCATAACGGTTAACAAGAACGATTGGAGATATGGCAAACGCGACGGCACAGGAAAGGCGGCATACTCCGAAATGATGACCATAGCAGGAAAGACCGGCACCGCCAAAGCATACGAAGGCAACAAGAAATTGATGAGTTTCTGCGGTTTCTTCCCGGCCGAAGCACCGGAATACACTCTCATCGTGCAGATGATGTATGACAGCGACATTGACCCGCGTTCAAAAGAGGAGAAAGCCACGAACAACTACGGAGGCGGAAGCACTTCGGCACTTGCATTCAAGGAGATTGCCGAGAAAATTATGACAGGCAAGTTCTATATACCAATAGAAAATGCCATTGACAAGCAAGGCCTTGCCGCTCCAAGAATTAAAAGAGGTAATATAGCCGAAGTTGGTTATCTGCTTGCCGGCATTGGAACACCCGACTCTCTTCTAAAGATTGAGAAGAGCGACAAGTGGGGAGATGTTAGGTTTAACAAACAAGGAATACCTCAAATATCTGCAAGGGAGATTGACGCAGACAGAGTACCCGACGTAGAGGGTATGGGAGCGAAAGATGCCACTTACCTGATGCAGAAATGCGGTCTGAATGTAGTGATAAAGGGATATGGCACCGTCAAGTTACAGAGTATACCTGCCGGCAGAAGACCAATAGAGGGTGACACCGTGAGGCTGACGTTACAGCCATAGAATTATTGAACAATAACGGAAAATACATTATACAAGCAATGAAACTGAGTGAACTGTTAAGAGAGACACAATGCACCAGAATGGTACTTCCAAAAGAGGAGGTCGACATTCGGGGTATAAATATCGATTCACGCCTTGTCAAGGAGGGTGATATGTTCATCGCTGTTAAAGGAACAAAAACAGATGGACATCAATACATTGCCGCGGCCGAAGAGAAGGGTGCGGTTGCTATCGTGTGCGAGAAGACTCCCGACAAGCTCTCGCCAAACGTTGCTTATATAACATTCCCCAATGTGCAGAACATCACCGGCAAACTTGCCACAACATTCTATGGCAACCCGTCACAAAAACTGAAGCTGGTGGGAGTTACAGGAACAAACGGCAAGACAACAATTGCCACTCTGCTCTATGAGCTGTTCCGCAAAATGGGGCATCGTTGCGGATTGTTGTCGACTGTATGCAACTACATCGATGGTGTTGCACACCCGTCGACACACACCACCCCCGACGCAATATCGCTGAACAGATTGCTGGCACAGATGGTTGAGGCCGGCTGTGAATATGCTTTTATGGAGGTGAGTTCACACGCTCTCGACCAGGAACGCACCGGCGGGTTGGAGTTTGCCGGCGGCATATTCACAAACCTCACTCGTGACCATCTGGATTATCACGAGAGTATGGACAACTACCTGAAAGCGAAAAAAAGTTTCTTCGACAACCTCTCACGTAATGCTTTCGCCATCACTAACCTTGATGACAAGAACGGCCCTGTGATGGTTCAGAACTGCCGCGGCGACATCAAGAACTATTCGACACGCACAATATGCGATTACAGAGCACGACTGTTGGAGACACACCTCGATGGGATGTTGCTTGAGTTCAACAACCGCGAGTTTGCCACACTGCTAACCGGGCGTTTCAATATCAGCAACCTGCTTGCAATATATGGTGCTGCCATTGAACTTGGCAAAGAGCCCGAAGAGGTGCTGCGCATTATGAGCACACTGAAACCGGTATCGGGACGTTTTGAGGCACTGCACTCGCCCGAAGGTTTCTCGGCAATTGTAGACTATGCACACACACCGGATGCCATAAAAAACGTGTTGAGCACCGTGAACGATGTATTGCGCGGCCGTGGGAATATAATAACAGTTGTGGGTGCAGGCGGAAACCGCGACAAGGGCAAGCGCCCGATAATGGCAGCCGAGGCTGCAAAAGCCAGTGGCAGAGTGATACTGACATCGGACAATCCACGTGACGAAGACCCGCAGGAGATTATAAATGATATGTTCGCAGGCCTCACAGACGAACTTAGGAAAAAGACTATTGCCATAGTTGACCGCAAAGAAGCTATCAGAACAGCCTGCGCACTTGCACAAAAAGGCGATGTGATTGTGGTTGCAGGCAAGGGGCACGAGAATTATCAGGAGATACAAGGTGTAAAACACCACTTTGACGACAAGGAGGTTATAACCGAAATTTTTAACCAATAAGACAATATGTTATACTATATTTTTGACATTCTTGCAAAATACAACCTGCCCGGAGCAAGACTTGTACACTATACGTCGTTCCGCGCCCTGCTCACAATAGTGATTTCACTTGTTGTGTCTGCCTGGTTCGGCACTTATCTTATAAAATATTTCAAGAAGAAGCAGATTACAGAGACCCTGCGCGAATATGACAAAAATAACCTCAAGGCAGGAGTGCCCACAATGGGTGGATTGATTATAATAATTGCCATTCTTGTTCCTTGCTTGCTTTTGGGCAGGCTGAACAATGTGTATATGCTGTTACTCATAACAACAACAGTGTGGCTAGGCATTCTGGGATTTGCCGATGACTATATCAAGACATTCAAGAAAAACAAGGACGGCATCCCCGGCAAGGTGAAGATTGTAGCCCAGGTAGGTCTTGGACTGATTATTGGCCTGACACTATATTTTAGCCCACAGGCAGTTATGCGTGAAAACATTGTGGTTGAGAGCAACAACACCGAGGTCATCCAACACCGCTCAAAATCGGAAAAACTGAACAAGACAACAATTCCATTCATAAAGAACCATAATCTCGACTATAGCGAGATAATGTCGTTCTGTGGCGATTACAAGGAGGAGGCAGGATGGATACTCTTCGTCATAGTCACCGTGCTTGTTGTCACTGCCGTATCAAACGGCGCTAACCTGAACGATGGAATGGACGGAATGCTTGCCGGAAATGCGGCAATAATAGGAGTGACGCTGGCGGTGCTTGCATACGTGTCGAGCCACGTGAACTGGGCCGAGTACCTTAATATAATGTACCTCCCGGGCATTGAGGAGGTTGTAATCTTTGCCTTTGCCTTCATTGGAGCGTTGATTGGTTTCCTGTGGTACAATGCCTTCCCTGCACAGGTGTTTATGGGCGACACTGGCAGCCTCACCATTGGAGGTATAATTGCCGTTATCGCCATCCTCATACACAAGGAAATTCTGCTTGTGCTGCTGTGCGGCATATTTGTGGCAGAAAACCTGTCTGTAATGGCTCAGGTGGCATATTTCAAAAGAGGAAAAAGAAAGGGTGTGAAACAGAGGCTGTTCCGCCGTGCCCCCTTGCACCATCACTATAATATAGAAGATGAGAAACTCGACAAGGAGTGCAAATATGTGTTCAAGGGCCCTGAAAGACCACTGCACGAGGCGAAAGTGACATTGCGTTTCTGGATTGTGACAATTGTAATGGCTGTCATAACCCTTATGACATTGAAGATTAGATAATGGAAAAGAGGATTGTTATATTAGGAGGAGGCGAAAGCGGATGCGGAGCAGCCGTTCTGGCCAAGAAACTGGGATTTGATGTATTCCTGTCCGATTTTGGAAGAATTGCAGACAAATACAAGCTGATGCTCGACGAGCAACAGATTCTGTGGGAAGAACAGGGACACACAAAGGAGCTTATTCTGAATGCCGGAGAGGTCATAAAGAGCCCGGGCATACCTAACGAGGCGCCTATAATTGTAGAGATAAAGAATGCCGGCATACCCATTATCTCCGAGATTGAATTTGCAGGACGTTACACAAGGGCAAAGATGGTGTGCATCACCGGAAGCAACGGAAAGACAACCACTACATCGCTGATATATCACATATTCCGCGAAGCAGGGCTTGATGTTGGCCTGGCCGGTAACATAGGCAACAGCCTTGCGTTGCAGGTTGCACAGGGCGACAGAGACTATTACATAGTGGAGTTGAGCAGTTTTCAGCTCGACAATATGTATGAGTTCAGAGCAAACGTGGCGGTGCTGCTGAACATCACACCCGACCACCTGGACCGCTATGGTTACAATATGCAGAACTACGTTGATGCCAAGCTGCGCATTCTGCAGAACCAGCAGCCCGACGATGCCTTCGTGTATTGGAATGACGACCCGATTATCAACAAGGAACTTCCTAAATACAGCCACGGAAAGCTATACCCTTTTGCCGAGGAGAAACGAGAAGGAACAGCTGCATACACACACGAGGAGAAGCTTGTATTCACCGAGCCCACGCCGTTCAATATGGAGCTGGAGGAGTTGTCACTTACCGGAAAGCACAATCTCTATAATTCAATGGCTGCGGGCATTTCGGCAAATGTGGCCGGCATTCGCAAAGAGACGATACGCGAGGCCTTGAGCACCTTTGCAGGTGTTGAACACAGGCTCGAGAAGGTGGCAACGATAGATGGCGTAGAGTACATTAACGACTCAAAAGCCACAAATGTAAACAGTTGCTGGTATGCCCTGCAAAGTATGAAGAAAAAGACAATACTCATACTTGGTGGAAAAGATAAAGGAAACGACTATAACGAGATTGCCGGGCTTGTCAAGGAGAAGTGTTGTGGTCTTGTCTTTTTGGGAGCAGACAACAGCAAACTGTTGGAGTTCTTCAAAGAGTTCGGGCTACCCATTGCCGACACACACAGCATTGAGGAGTGTGTGAGAGAGGCTCACCGTATGGCAAAGAGCGGCGAAACGGTGCTGTTGAGCCCCTGCTGTGCGAGCTTCGACCTTTTCAAGAGCTATGAAGACAGAGGACGTCAGTTCAAAAACCTGGTGTGTAAATTACAATAACTATGGGGGGAGATAAACTGAAACGCATATTGTTCAAGGGTGACAAGGTGATATGGATTGTCTTTTTCACTCTTTGCGCCATATCCTGGGTTGAGGTGTTCAGCGCCACAAGCCGCCAGACGTACGATAGCGGAAGCTATTGGAGTCCCATCATAAAACACACGGGATTTCTGATTGGAGGCATACTTGTGGCGTGGTTCATACACAACCTGAAAGCACAATGGATTGACAAGTTCAGCAAAGCAATCTACTGGGCCGGACTCATTGGACTGATATGGGCACAGGTGGGAGGCGCAAAGTTGAATGACAGTGCACGATGGATAAGCATAATGGGCATCACATTCCAACCGATGGAGCTTGCAAAAATGGGATTGATTATGATGACTGCAAGAATACTTGCCAAGCACCAGAACGAGGAAGGAACAAGCCCGCTTGCCTTTGGTGAGATATTAAAATACAGCATCCCGCCCATTCTCATAATTCTAAAGGAGAATTTCTCGTCGGCATTTATCCTGTCGGTGACAATATACCTTCTTATGTTTGTGGGAAGAATTCCCAAAATGCAGCTGCTGAAGACACTGGGTGCCGGGGTTGCCGTGGGTGCGTTGGGACTGGCGATAATTATGTGGATACCGGAGGATGTCAAGAACTGGGGCAGTATGGGCAGCAAGGTCATTACCTGGCAACACCGCATAAAGGATGCCCTTATTTCAAAACCCATCACGGCAGAGGAGTATGACGAGAATGACAATGAACAGAGAACTTATTCTCACATTGCTGTTGCATCGAGCCACCTTATCGGTTGCGGACCGGGCAACTCCATACAACGCGATTTTATTCCTCACGCCTATTCCGACTATATTTTTGCAGTAATTATAGAGGAACTTGGACTATTGGGGGCAATACTTGTTATGCTGCTGTATCTGACACTGCTGTACACCTGCGGGAAGATTGCAAAAAAATGCGAAGAACCATACACGGCATTCCTGTCAATGGGTATAGGAATGGTTATTGTTATGCAGGCATTGCTGCATATGTATATATCGGTGGGAAATTTTGTGACCGGACAACCCCTGCCGCTTATGAGCCAGGGTGGAACATCTTTTCTCATCAACAGTGTGTATATCGGTTTTTTGCTGTGCATAAGCAGATATGCAAACGCAACAAACGAAAATACAGCGATACAAGAAAATATTGTATAACACCGCAAACTTTGTGCTTATGAAAAAGGAGTATAGAATTATCATTAGCGGAGGAGGCACAGGAGGACACATCTTCCCGGCTCTGTCCATTGCAGATACAATAAGAGCAAAACAGCCCGATGCAAAGATTTTGTTTGTCGGGGCAGACAACCGAATGGAGATGCAAAGAGTACCCGATGCCGGATATGACATCATTGGACTGCCCATTGCCGGATTCGACCGCAAGAACCTGCTGAAAAACATCAAGGTTCTGTGGAAAATACTCAAGAGCCAACGTATGGCAAAGCGTATTATCAAGGATTTTGCCCCACAAGTTGCCGTGGGTGTGGGTGGATATGCCAGCGGACCAACACTGAAGATGGCTGCAAGTATGGGCATCCCGACACTGATACAGGAGCAGAACTCATACGCCGGCGTTACAAACAAGATTCTGTCGAAACGTGCAGACAGGATTTGCGTGGCGTACGATGGTATGGAGCGTTTCTTTCCACAAGAGAAGATTAGACTGACGGGCAACCCTGTACGCAAGAACCTGTTGGAGATGCGCGCCAACCGCAAGGAGGCAATGATGGCAATGCAGCTCGACGAGAAGAAAAAGTGCGTGCTCATTGTGGGCGGCAGCCTCGGTGCACGCAGCATAAACGAGGGTATCATCGCAAATATTGAAAAGATTAGAGCCAACAAGGATATACAATTCATCTGGCAGACAGGAAAACTCTATTTCGAGGAGATGAAAAAGCGGGCTGCCGATGCCGGCAAACCCGAGAATCTCACCATCACCGATTTTGTCTCGGATATGGGCAATGCGTTGAGCGCTGCAAATATTGTGGTATCGCGTGCCGGAGCAGGTTCGATATCCGAGTTTGCCTTGCTTGGCAAAGCGGTGATATTGGTTCCGTCGCCAAATGTCTCAGAGGATCACCAGACAAAGAACGCTATGGCACTGGTAGACAAGGACGCTGCAATATACGTTGCCGATGCCAACGTAAAAGAGGAACTTATTGAAAAGGTCATTGAAACCGTAAACAACGAGGCAAAGATAGCTATCCTTGAATCGAACATTGAGAAATTGGGCAAGCCCAACGCTGCGAGCGAGATTGCCGACGAAGTGCTTATGCTTGCCGATGCTTATATGAAAAAGGGGTAAATGGCATAAAAAAACAGATTTTAAATAAATGGAACTGAAAGATATTAAAGCTGTATATTTCCTTGGTGCGGGCGGCATTGGTATGAGCGCACTTGTGAGGTATTTTCTCAATGAAGGGAAATTTGTGGGCGGATACGACCGTACACCAAGCGAACTGACCGACAGACTCATTGAGGAGGGTGCTGTGCTGCATTTTGAGGAGAACACCGACTTGATTCCCAATGAGTGCAAAGACCCGGAAACGACACTTGTCGTGTACACCCCGGCAATACCGGCCGACCACCAGGAGTGGGGAGTGTTCAAAGAGGGTGGCTTCACAATAAAGAAGAGAGCCGAGGTGCTTGGCATCATCACAAAAGGGAAACGTGGCATTTGTGCTGCCGGGACACACGGAAAGACAACCACGTCGACAATGACAGCTCACCTGCTGCACAGTTCAAATGTCGACTGCGCGGCATTCCTCGGAGGTATCTCAAAAAACTACAAGAGCAACCTGCTCACTACCGACAAAAGCGACTTCGTTGTCATTGAAGCCGATGAGTATGACCGTTCGTTCCTGCACCTGCAACCATACGTGGCGACAATAACATCGGCCGACCCTGACCACTTGGATATATACGGCAACAAAGAGAATTACCTTGAGGCTTTCGCACAGTTCACCGAAAGGATACGCGAAGACGGCTATCTCGTAATCCACGAGGGGTTGGAGGTGAAACCACGTACAAAGCAGGGAGTGAAGGTATATGAATATGGACGCGAAAAGGGCGATTTCCACGCCGAGAATATACGCATCGGTGGCGGAACAATCATCTTTGACTATGTATCGCCGTGGCAATGCATAAAGGATATCGAACTTGGTGTTCCAATGAGCATAAACATTGAGAACGGCATTGCGTCAATGGCTATGGCCGAGATTTGTGGTGCTACAGCCAAAGAGATAAAGGATGGAATGAAGAGCTTTGCGGGCGCAGAGCGACGTTTTGACTTTCACATAAAGGAGGAGAACCTTGTACTGATAAGCGACTATGCCCACCACCCCGATGAGGTACGTGCCTGCGCAAAATCAATAAAGGAACTATACAGCGACAAGAAGGTAACAGTGCTCTTTCAGCCACACCTTTTCAGCCGCACAGCCGACTTTTACAAGGAGTTTGCCGAGACCCTTTCGATGTTCGACAAGGTTATTCTGGTAGACATATACCCTGCAAGAGAAAAACCGATACCGGGCGTTACAAGCAAGCTCATATACGACCACCTCAACGACAATGTCGAGAAGAGTATGTGCAGCCGCGCCGATGTTCTTGCTACCGTAGAGAGGGAGAAGAACAACATAGAAGTGCTCGTTTCACTTGGCGCAGGAGATATTGAGAACGATATAGCACAAATAGAACAGATTTTGAAGAACAGATAATGCTGAAAAAGGTACTGGAATATATCACAATAGCAGCAATATTATGCTACTTGGCATTTGCTTTTGTCATTGTCCCCCTGAAAAAGGATTATGACAACTGCAATGATATTGCCATAAACATCACAAACAACAAATTCGGTACAATCAGCAACAGTGACATCGTTGATATGCTGGTGGAAGAGGGGCTACACCCCCAGGACAAGATTATGGACAGCATAGAATGTCACAAGATTGAGAACTTTGTAAAAAAGCTGACATTGATAAAGGAGTGTCAGGTCTACAAGACAAATGGAAACAGCATCCGTATGGATGTTGTGTGCCGTGAGCCACTACTGAAGGTGCACGACAAGAATGGAGCAACTTACTATCTCGACATCGAGGGAGAAAAGATAGACGACATAAAGAAACCGTTGCTGTTGCCTGTGGTGTCGGGGGAGATAGATGACAGTATGATTGAGAAAGAGTTGCGCCGCCTGGTGGAGGCAATAGCCAAAGACCCTTTCTGGCTTGCACAAATTCAGCAGATATACCTGAACGAAAAGAAAGAGGCTATAGTGACCCCACGAATTGGAGACCACATCATTGAGCTTGGCAGCACCAAGCAGCTCGATGAAAAGTTCAATAACTTGAAGACATTTTACACCAAGGGACTGAACACTGTAGGCTGGAACAAATACGAAAAGATAAACATCAAGATAAGCAACAAAGTCATTTGCACAAAAAGAGAAAAATAGATATGGGAAATACGTGTTACATTGTAGCCATTGAACTAAGTTCCTCAAAGATTACAGGAGTTGTAGGAATTGAGACAACTGAAGGAATGAGAATTCTTGCAGCTGCAAGCGTTCTTGTTGATGGCTTTATTTCAAAAGGCATTGTACGCAATGTCGACAAGACAAGCGGAGCGATAAACGACATCATCAACCGGCTCGAGACCGACCTGAACAAGACTACAGGGGAGAATATCACCATTAAAAAAGCATACATCTCCTTTGCCGGACTCAGCGTACACAGTATAAAATCACAGCAAAGCCGTGATTTTGGCAAATATATCAAAATCACTCAGGATATTATTGACGGCATAGAGTGCGACAATCTTGAAACATTCCAGACACCCGAAGGTTATAAGAGATTACAGGTGGACCCACAAGAATACAAGCTCGATGGCAATGTAGACTATAACCCCATTGGTGCATACACACAGACAATCGAGTGCAACTACCTGAACATTGTGATGAAGGAGCAGTTCTACACACAGCTGTGCGATAGTTTTGCCCAGGCAGGCATTGAGATTGAGGACAGTTTCTGCGCTGCACACTTCGACGCCGACATACTTCTCTCAAAAGACTTGCGTCGCAACGGCTGTGCACTTGTGAACATAGGTGCAGAGACAACCACCATATCTATCTATAATAATGACAAGCCCAAGATGCTTACCGTGCTGCCGCTCGGAAGCAACAATATAACACGTGACCTCACTGCCGAGCTTATCTCTTTTGCACAGGCCGAGGAGATAAAAATCATACGAGGCTACAAATCGGGCGCCAATGGCAACGATTGCGTAGACAGCGAAACAGTCAACAAGGTCATATATGCACGTATGGGTGAGATTCTCAAGAATGTGCGTTTCCAGATTGAAGAATCGGGCGAAAGAGTGCATCATATTGTCTTTACCGGCGATGGTTCAAAACTCAAGAATCTAAAAGAGCTTCTGGAAGAGTTCCTGCCGAACTTCAGCACAGATATCAAGCCCGAGCCTGAGTTCAACCTGATAAGTGAAAGCGGAGTGAATGTATACGGAGTAATCACGACTGCACTATACGGTCTTTTGAAGCAAGGCAAGGTAAATTGCTGCGAGGATGTTCTATCGGCAGAGGAGAAGGCGGCACAGCAGAATGGCGAGATATTCTTCCCAAATGAAGGCAAAGAAACGGAAGATATTGAGGTCAAAGGACCGGATGAACAGTTGAAAGAAGAGGAGGAGAGCATAGAAGAAAAGAGAGAAAGAGAGGAACAGGAGAGAAAGAGGATTGAGAAGGAGAAGGAGAAGGAGAAACAAAAGCCTAAAAAACAGAAGAAAGGCGGTTGGAGCAGTTTCGGAAATCTGTTCCAGGAATGGATAACAAACGTGACCAGCGACCCCGAAGATGAGAAACACACAAATGAAGACGAAGACAAATAAATGATACAAGAGTATGGAAATTAAAGAACCAGTAAGACAGAACTTGCCATTTGCTATACCGACAGACGCACCAAGAATAATCAAGGTTGTCGGTGTTGGTGGTGGTGGCAGCAATGCAGTACATAATATGTACCGCAAAGGCATACACAATGTATCATTTGCGGTGTGTAACACAGATTTGCAGGCAATGCAGAACTCCCCAATCCCAAAGAAGGTGCAACTTGGCCTGGAGATAACAGAAGGACTCGGTGCCGGCAATGACCCCGAAGTGGCACGTAAAGCAGCCGAGGAGAGCCGCGAAGAGATAGCCAGACTGTTCAATGACGGAACAAAAATGGCTTTCATCACAGCCGGTATGGGCGGTGGAACAGGAACAGGAGCTGCACCTGTCGTTGCCGAGATTGCCCGAAGCCTTGGAATATTGACGGTGGGAATTGTGACCATCCCGTTCAAATTTGAAATGACAGGAAAAATCAAGCAGGCTCTGCGCGGTGTCATTGAGATTTCCAAGCACGTCGATGCTTTGCTTGTCATCAACAACCAACGCCTCATAGATATGTACCCGAAGATGGAGGTATCAGAGGGCTTCAAGATTGTAGATGATGTACTCACCACGGCAACAAAGAGCATTGCCGAGATTATCACTGCACGAGGAGTCATCAACCTGGACTTCCGTGATGTTAAGAAGATACTCAAGAATGGTGGTGTTGCAATTATGAGTTATGGCATTGAGAGCGGCGATATGCGTGTGTCACGCGCATTCCGCAAGGCACTCCACTCTCCACTGCTCAATGACAACGACATTTACAAGTCAAAGAAAATACTTTTCAACATCTACGAGAACCCGAACACCCCGATACGTGTTGAAGAGATGGGCGAGGTAGAGTCCTTTATGTCGCAGTTCACTGATGAGAACATTGAACTGATATGGGGTTACAGCAAGGATAACAGCCTCGAAGAAGGCCAAGTCAAAGTCACAGTGCTTGCCACAGGTTTTGGAATGAGCAATATCCCCGGCATTGAGCCCATTGTAAAGGAAATAAAGCAAGAGGAGCGGGCTTTAACAGAACAGGAGACAATAAAGAGAAACGAAGAGGAACGTACGCTCAACCAGATGGTTGGTGTCTACTACAAGCCCGACTACAAGATGTATATCTTCAAAGGCGACGAGATGTATAACGAGGAGTTCCTTGCTGCACTCGACAACTCACCCACATATAGCCGCACCGCGCAGGATTTGGAAAAAATGATTGCAATCTTCGACAATGAGGCTAAAGACGAGACAACAAAAAGTGCCGACAATGAGGAGAGGTGCGAGAATGTTGATACTGAGGATGATGACGAGGAGAATGTGGGACAACCGGTCTTCTACAACGAGATTAATAATACTACCGAAACAATTTAAAAAACAACAATATGGATTTATTTGACATTATCAGCAACGACATCAAGGAGGCGATGAAAGCCAAAGACAAGGTTGCACTTGACACACTGCGCAACATAAAGAAAGTTCTTCTGGAGGCAAAGACCGCACCGGGAGCAGGCGATACCGTAAGTGATGAGACAGCTATAAAAATCATTCAGAAACTTGTGAAGCAAGGCAAGGAATCGGCCGAGCTTTACCAAAGCCAGAACCGCCCTGAACTTGCACAGGAGGAGCTTGCACAGGTTGAAGTAATGTCGAAGTATCTTCCGAAGCAGATGAGCGAGGAGGAGGTTGCTGCCGTGCTCAAGGAAATCATTGCACAGACAGGCGCAAACAGCCCACAGGATATGGGTAAGGTTATGGGCATTGCCACCAAGCAGCTTGCAGGAAAGGCCGAGGGCAAGACCATCTCTGCCATCGTAAAGCAGTTACTTAGCAACTAATCGAAAAGTTCACGCAGAATAGCAGCCGACTTCAACTCCGGAAACTCCGGAATATGTAATTTATAATAGAGAGACAGTGTTGCGAGGAATTCACCTCGCAACACTCTGTTTAAAGAGAGCCGGTGCATAGAACTGTATTCTGTGCGGAGTAATTCAACGAACGAGATAGCATCATCGGGACTAAGAAAGTGAGGGTGCAACGGGTGCTCACGTGTCGCGTACCCTTGCATAAGGTCAAAGTAACACCCCGGAACGTAGTTTTCAAGATTGGGATATATTCCCTGAAAACGCAATAGTTGCACCATAAAGATGAGATGAAAATCGGCATAGCCTTGTTCAAGATTATCGAACAACGTAAACGACCTGTCCAAAAAAGTAAACAAAGCATCATCCCTGCCATCTTCGCGCAAAGCAAAGGTGAGCAGCTCGGCAAGATATAAGGCTATGGAGGATTTCACAACATCATTGGGGATTGAGCAGTACATTGCATAGGGTTGAGCCTCGGCAATGCGCGAGAGATTACGCCCTGCCTTGACGGTTGCTGTGAATGAAAGCATAGAGAGCGGCTGGAACAATACACTGCGCACCTTGCTGCGCTTGCTGTGCGAAACAGGCACAAGAAATGACATCCTGCCACACTGAGCAGTGTAGATGTCTGCAATCATAAGCCCGTCATTATACTTAAGTGTACGCAGAACAATGCCCTCAAATTTCTCAATCATAACAGCTAAAAGATAAAATTACAAGGCAAAACTATAAAAAATTCCTTAAATTATTTGCCAATTCAAAAAAAGGTTTTACCTTTGCACTCGCTTTTGACCCATAAAGGGTCGCAAGTCATCCTCAAAAGGGATTTATTCAAAGGATGGCCCATTCGTCTATCGGCTAGGACGCAAGATTTTCATTCTTGAAAGAGGGGTTCGATTCCCCTATGGGCTACAATTAAAACTAAAAACATTATTAAAGAGATGGCAAATCACAAATCATCACTTAAGAGAATCAGACAGACAGAAAAGAGAAATCTTTTGAACCGTTATTTGGGTAAGAATATGCGTTCTGCAGTTCGCAGCTTGCGCGCTATCAACGACAAGAACGAAGCTTTGGCCAAGTTCCCCGAGGTACAGAAGATGCTTGACAGAATGGCTAAGCGTGGTCTCATCCACAAGAACAAAGCTGCAAACCTCAAGTCAGGTCTTTGCGCTAAAATTGCAAAATTAGCCTAATTTTTTAACAAATATATTTACCTGCGAAAAGGTTGGACCAAAGTCCAGCCTTTTCGCCTTTGTGCTTATCGGAGCATCTTTCACACAAAGCCACCATCAGAAAAAAAGGGGGACACCACACCACTGCCGGCAAACCTGAAAAAAAATCAGGGCCAGCAACAAAAAAAGCGTGGATAATATGTACACCCATACAAAGTTACTGCCGGACCCAACTTTTACAAGCGAGCCTACAAAACCTTTGAAAACAGCAAAAAAACGACAAATATTTACCCCGAAAGCACTTGCCAAATAGCACTTTTTTTGTTAACTTTGTTCGGTTATATTGGTAATAAATTATTATGAGCGAAGAAATCAACAAAAACGCAGCAGCCAGCTATTCGGCCGACAGCATTCAGGTGCTTGAAGGCCTTGAGGCAGTTCGTAAACGTCCCGCGATGTACATTGGTGACATCAGCGAAAAAGGACTTCATCACCTTGTCTATGAGGTTGTCGACAACTCTATCGACGAGGCTATGGCAGGCTTCTGTACTCACATAAATGTAACAATCAACCCTGGCAATTCAATTACCGTTCAGGACAATGGCCGCGGTATCCCGGTGGATTGGCACGAAAAGGAAGGCCGTTCGGCTCTCGAGGTCGTAATGACAGTGCTCCACGCCGGCGGTAAGTTCAACAAGGACTCATACAAAGTATCAGGCGGTCTTCACGGTGTAGGTGTATCGTGCGTAAATGCCTTGTCAACACATATGAAGACCGAGGTGTTCCGCGACGGAAAGCACTACGAGCAGAACTACTCTTGCGGTAAACCCATTGACACAGTACGCTGCATCGGCGACACCGATATACGCGGTACAAAGCAGACATTCCAGCCGGACAGCTCAATCTTCACCGTAACCGAGTATCAGTACCAGATATTGGCAACACGTCTCCGTGAGCTTGCGTATCTGAATGCAGGCATAACCATCACTTTGACAGATATGCGCCAGGCCGATGAGAATGGCAACTACCAGAGCGAAACATTCCACTCGACTGAGGGCTTGAGAGAGTTCGTGCGCCACATTGACGCATCACGCACACCACTCATCAGCGAGGTTATCTACTTGAACACCGAAAAGAACAATATCCCCATTGAGGTTGCCATACTGTACAACACCGGATATAGCGAGAATGTACACACATACGTGAACAACATCAATACATACGAGGGCGGTACACACCTTGCCGGTTTCCGCAGAGCACTTACACGTACACTAAAGAAGTACGCCGATGATACCAAGGCTCTTGAAAAGGCAAAGGTCGAGATTTCGGGCGAGGACTTCCGCGAAGGATTGACAGCCATCGTATCGGTGAAGGTTGCCGAGCCACAGTTCGAAGGACAGACAAAGACAAAGCTTGGCAACAGCGAGGTAACAGGTGCTGTAGACCAGGCTGTAGGCGAAGCCCTTGCATACTACCTCGAGGAACACCCCAAAGAGGCAAAGATGGTTGTTGACAAGGTGATACTTGCAGCAACAGCACGTATTGCAGCACGCAAGGCACGCGAGAGCGTACAGCGCAAGAGCCCTATGGGTGGATGCGGTATGCCCGGTAAACTTGCCGACTGTTCGGACAAAGACCCGGCAAACTGCGAGCTGTTCCTTGTCGAGGGTGACTCGGCGGGCGGCTCGGCAAAACAGGGCCGCAAGAACAAGTTCCAGGCAATCCTGCCCTTGCGCGGTAAGATTTTGAACGTGGAAAAAGTGATGTGGCACAAAGCCTTTGAGAGTGACGAGGTAAACAACATCATTCAGGCAATCGGTGTACGCTTCGGTCTTGACCCCGAGGACAGCAAGAAAGCAAACATTGAGAAATTGCGCTATCACAAAATCATTATGATGGCCGATGCCGATGTCGACGGTGCACACATCGGCACACTCATTATGACACTCTTCTATCGCTATATGCCCGAAATCATCGAAGCAGGACACCTCTACAAGGCAATGCCGCCACTCTACCTCTGCTCAAAGGGCAAGATGAAAAAATACTGCTACGATGACAGAGATAAAGAGGCGTTCATCCAGGAGTATGCCGGCGGAAATGAAAAGGAAATCAACATACAGCGTTATAAGGGTCTTGGTGAGATGAATCCGGAGCAGCTTTGGGAGACAACAATGAACCCCGAGACACGCACGTTGAAACAGGTCACAATACGCGATGCACAGGAAGCCGACTACATATTCTCTATGCTTATGGGAGACGATGTAGGGCCACGCCGAGAGTTCATCGAGAGCAATGCGACATACGCCAATATCGACGCATAACAATATAAACAGAAAACGAGCCGTGAGGCTCGTTTTCTGTTTATGCACCATTGACTACACTTTAAGAAAAACATTCTTCTTATAAAGGAAATAGAGAAACAACCAGCACAGGAGCATATAACAGCACCACCAGCCAAGGGCGTAATACCCGTCGGGCAAGAATTTGAGCACACCACCAAAAAGCGTATTCACCGGCTTGGAGAAATCCAGAAACTGCTGTGCAAGATATATCGTTATAGAGTTCATACCTATCACGCGGAATGGAAACGCCCACTTACTACACCCCACAACATCCACAACAAGATAGAAAAGTGCAAAAAGCAACAGCGACCAACCACCGGCACAGCATACAAAAGAACTGCTCCAAAGATTTTTGTTTATGGGGAACACCATATTCCACAAATACCCCACAACAAGTAACGACACAGCAACACCAACCATTATAGCAGCCTTCTTGTAGCCATTTGAGATGTTGTTGGAACGCACAAACTCACCTGTGAAGATACCCGACAAAGCCGTAACTATAGCAGGCAAGGTTGAAAGCAACCCTTCGGGGTCGTGAACCACATTGTGTAGAGTGCCCGGCAACAGACAACGGTCGACATACCCCACAATAGAGCCTTCCATTGAAAGAGATGAGCTCCCGACAGTAGCATCGGGCGCCAGTATAAGCGCAAGCAATGCCCAATAGCCAAGCAAAATAACCACAGAGACAACCGCCGACACCCTACGTCCGACCCATATATAGAGCAACGAGGCAAACATCCACGCAAGACCTATACGACCAAGTACACTTGCATAACGCAAACTTTCAAAGTCGAATTGGAGCAAGCCATTATATACAACACCCAACAAAAGAAGAAGCAGCCCTCGTTTAAGTACCTTTAGAGACAATGTCACTTTTGATTTACCCTGCGAACGCTGTTTTGCCATTGAAAAAGGAAAAGATATACCGGCAAGAAACAAAAACAGTGGAAATATAAGGTCATAGAAAGTAAAACCATCCCAGGCGGAATGTCCCATCTGTTCACCCAAAGTAGAGAGTACGGTATCGGGGAAGAGCCCTGCAAGACAAATCAGCACAACCTCACCACCCATTATAAATGACATATCAAAGCCACGCAACACATCAAGCGAAAGCAAACGTTTGTTTTTCTCTTTCATAATCATTCTATTATCAAATCGTCTACAATAACCTTCGGAACATAGTGCACACCATTCTCACGATAATAGGAGTGGTCGTCATCAGCCTTTATATCAACAAGTTTTGTTTTCTCGGCACTCTTTCCCACTGCAATAACAAGCAGAGGTTTATACGGTAACTGCAAAGCCTCTACAAGTGCTTCACCGTCAAAACTCATAATGCACAAACCGTTCAACCCCATCTCAACGGCCTGCAACAGCATACTCTGTGCAGAAATTCCAAGGTCAACGTATGTACTGTTATGTGGTTCTATGGTTGAACATACTACAATGAAAGCATTTGGCTCATATCCCTCAATCGGAAGTTTGACATCTTTTAAGCCTGCCCCCATTCCAATAAACGGCAAAACATTGGAAGCCTCATCTGCAGTTACCAACCTGAAACGAAGTGGCTGACGGTTACGTGCAGAAGCCAGTTTATTATTCACCGAGACAATGCGCCTCAACTGGTCGGCACGCACAACATACGAAGTATCGTATCCCCTGATACTGCGGTTTTTCACAAGCAACGACACAAGAGCATCCTTTGGCTTCACACCCGAAGATGATTGCGAATGTGCACGATACCGTTCCATTCTTTTTTCCAAATAGTTATCGGCCATAGAAGATATGTTATATAAATAAAAAAAGAGCTCTGAAAGAGCTCTTTGAGGTACCTGGCGGATTCGAACCGCCGTACATGGTTTTGCAGACCACTGACTAAGCCACTCATCCAAGGTACCAGACGCTGTCAGCAACTTGTTGCGTTAAGCGTTGGCAAAGGTAAGACATTTTTTGTGAAGAACAAACAAAGAAGCCCATTTTTTAACTCTTTAAAGCATATTTTGCCTATTATTTTATCATCAAGGACGTTTTTTTGCCTATCTTCGCACAAAACAACACAATGATATACAAAGTTGAAGAATATATAGACAGGCACAAACTGCTGAGACGGGGCGACAAGGTACTTGTTGCACTCAGTGGCGGAGCTGACTCTGTAGCGCTACTCATTGCCCTGAGAAAACTCGGCTACGAGTGTGAGGCGATGCACTGCAACTTCCATCTGCGTGACAAAGAGAGCGACCGCGACGAGACATTCACCAAAGAGCTCTGCAGCAGATTGGGCATTTTGTTGAGCATTGTACATTTTGACACAAAGGCCTACGCAACCCAAAAGAGCATCTCAATTGAAATGGCCGCACGCGAACTGCGCTATGCAGCATTTGAAGAGCAGAGAGCAACAATAGGTGCACAGGCCATTGCCGTAGCGCACCATCGGGACGACTCTGCCGAGACGTTGCTTTTAAATCTTACACGTGGAACAGGAATTAAAGGACTAAGAGGGATACAGCCCAAAAACGGATATATCATACGCCCATTGCTTTGTGTGGGACGGGATGAAATTCTCGATTACCTAAAATGGCGCGGCGAAAGCTTTGTCACAGACAGCACGAACCTGGCAAGTGTATACACGCGCAATAAAATAAGACTTGAGATAATTCCCAAACTGGCCGAAATAAACCCATCAATCCACGCCAGCCTTGCAACTACGGCACAACGCATAAGCGAAGCCGAAAAAATATACAGCGACGCCATCAACAAGGCTATAGAACGAGTGAGGAAAGGGAACAGGATTAGCATTGCAGCTTTAACAAAGGAGATTGCACCGGCGACTGTACTGTATGAGATTTTATCGCCATTGGGCTTTAACAGCGCACAGATTGACGACATTTCACGCTCTATACAGGGCGAAGGCGCAAGACAGTTCCACGCATCAGAATACAGTGTGATAAAAGACCGTGAGACACTGATAATAACCCAAAGCAAAGGCTTTGAACAGCAAGATGTAGTTTTGCCTGCCGAGGGCATCATTGAAACCGTACAAGGTACATTGACAATTACCCCGGCTGAATTCAACGGCGATATACCCAAACATCGTAACACGGCCTGCCTTGACACAGAAAAACTGCATTTGCCGCTTACTTTAAGGAATGCACGCAACGGCGACCGCTTTGCGCCATTCGGTATGCGCGGAACAAAACTTGTCAGTGACTACCTCACAGACCGCAAAAAGAGCATAATCGAAAAACAGATGCAACTTGTTGTCACCGACGCTAGGGGAGAAATCGTATGGCTGGTGGGAGAACGTCCTTCATCACGTTGCAGTATTGACAAGAACACAAAGAAAATTATGAATCTTGAATGGGAGAAGAAGAGATTATAAGACTATCTCCTCATTTCCTTTAAAGTCTCTATGGCATCCTCAAACTCAAGTTCTGCCGACTGTTTCCACAGTTTTATGGCATTATCCCTGCTCTTTGCGACACCATAGCCATAGTAATAGCATATTCCAAGGCCATAAAGAGCCGCCGGGTGTTCCATTTTGGCAGCCTTGCTGTACCAAAGGACAGCCTTTTCGTAATCTTTCTGTACACGCAAGCCGTTATAATACATTGTACCCAGAAGATATTGTGCATTGACATTTCCCTGCGTTGCCGACTTTGCAAACCAACGTATGGCAGTAGTATTGTTCTCTTTAACGCCGTGTCCCGAATAGTAACATTGGGCAAGATTATATTGCGCATCGGCATCACCGGCCTCGGCTCCCATCCTATACCACCTTGCAGCCTCTTTGTAGTTGACACTGTCAACCAGACCAAGATAGTGATAGTTGCCAACCTTGTTATATGCAGGCACAAAGCCCAATTCGGCAGCTTTGCAATATCGGTCAAAGGCCATTTTCAAATTCCCATCAACAGAGTACTCGGCAAGACAATACATTGCCTCGGCGTTTCCCAACTCAGCTGCTTTCTCATAGAGCTCCATAGCCATCTTATAGTTGTAGTCGACACCATCATCCCAATAATAACATCCGGCAAGCTGACACATAGCATCGGCATTACCGCTGCGTGCAGCTTTTGCAAACCACTTTGCTGCCACACAGTGATTTTCTTTTGTTCCATAACCCGAATAGTAACAACAGGCAAGTATATATTGTGCATCGGAGTTTCCTTGTATAGCGGCCTTTTCATACCACATTACAGCCTTGACGGTATCACTTGCGACACCAAGCCCCTTAAGATAACTTTCGGCAAGAGCATACTGAGCCTTGTCATATCCCTTATCTGCCGACTTTGACAACCAATAGAAAGCATTTTCATCGTCCTGCAAAACACCGTCACCATAGGCATAGCACATTGCAACGTTATATTGAGCAGCCTCAACCCCTTGCTCGGCGGCTTTTTTATACCAGTAGAAAGCTTCATCAGGGTTTGGTTGCACACCAATACCATAAAAGAAACAATCACCAATCTCGTTCCAAGCGACGGGATAGCCCTTTTTTGCGGCAAGCTGTATATAATCAAAAGCCTTTACACTGTCAGCCCCTACACCGTCACCCAGCTTATAGCAAACACCAAGATTGGTCATTGCAGCCACGTTTCCCCGGTCGGCAGCAAGAGTGTACCATTTTACAGCCTCTTCAACGTCGCACCGCGTTCCATAGCCGTTATAATAGCAATTGCCTATATTACACTGTGCAACATCGTTTCCCTGCACTGCCGACTTCTTGAACCACGAAAAAGCTTTGCCATAATTTTGTTCCACTCCCCTGCCCAAATAATAACAGGTGCCTAAATTGCACTGAGCCAAAGCATCCCCTTCCTTTGCAACATCCTTCCAGACCTCGACAGCCGTCGAGTAATCTCCTGTTTTGTAAGCCTCAAGACCTTTCAGATACTCTTCGCAACGCAACGTATCAACATTCTGCTGTGCAAACAGATTGCCGACACTCATTGGCACTGCAAGAAACAGCAGCACAACAACCAAAGCCAATATTCTGGAAAAGCCTTCTTTCATTGTTTTCAATTGCCAAGTTGCTGCAACACCGCCGCTGCATCCGAATGACCAAGTTCCACAGCTTTCTCAAGACAAGTAACACCCTTTCCTTTCTCGCCTTTCTGCACATACAGACGTCCAAGCAAATAATGAATATCGGGAACACCCGGAGCAAGCTCCACGGCCTCGGTCAAAGTTCTGATACCCTCATCCGAGAGTTTTACACGGTAACATAATAGACCCTTTTCAATATAATAGGCAACATTCTGTGGGTCAAGATATATGGCATTGTCAATGTCACGTAGTGCCTGACTGTACATTTTTGCACGCAGCTCAGCCTGTTCACGTAAATAGTAGAACTCGGCATTTGACTCACCGCCCACAATCTCCTCATACCTGTTGTAATCCAGGACAGCCTTACGATACTTCTCGGCTGCAACATTCACCAACGCACGTGTGAGTATGTATGGTGCAGACAACTTCACCTGTGCTGCATCAATACAAGCCACGGCACTATCGAGCAGCGCCACAGAACGCTCATAATCATTCAAAGTCTGATAGCACTGCGAAGCCTTTGCAAAAACTTCGGGAGAACGCATATCCGTCGCAGCAAGAGCTATATAACACTCCGCAGCCGAAGCATAGTAACCGTGCTGATAGTATATCTCGGCCTTGCCGTTCAGATACAACGATTGAGGGTCGGCTTTTATAGCCTTGTCCATCTCGGTCAACACTGTTGACAACGAGAGCATCGGATGCAATGTCGAATCGCCCTCCAACAATATCTTGTTTATCACCTTTGCCTTGCAGAAATGAACTTCTGCCGGATTTTCGGCAAGTTCAAAGGCCCTGTTCCAAGAGTATTCGGCAGCAGAGAAGTCACACAATGTCACCGCCTCATATTCCGCTTTTGAAATATACCCTTCGAAACATTGGGGATATTGTGCAATAAAATCATCGATTACGTTCCTGTTAGAGATACTGTCGCCAATGATTGACTGCATATACAGGCAAGACAAAGCATCCTCCTTTCTTCGTGGCAAGGCAGTCCTGATTTCCATTGAGGGATAGAACCCTTTACCGAAATGCGGAACAGAGACCTCAAGCTTTGAGAGCATAGAAACGCCTATTGCATAACTGTTTACCGTGTCAACCGATGCAGCCTCCTGCATAAGGGCAACCAGTTCACCTTTACCATTAACCAAAGGCAGAGCAGTGAGATGCAGTTCCATAGGTTTAGACAAGGTATAATAGGCACGTGAGTAGACCGAGTCGACCCTTTCAACAATTGCCTGCTCGGCAAAACCACTTTTACCTACGCCATAAGCCAGTTGAAAGAGAGCCTCACCAACAACTACAGAAGAGGTCGATACAGGCAACGACTTCAACTTTTTATCAGCAGCGACACGCACTCTAATACCGTCAAACATCTCGTCAACACCGATTATACGTGTCACCGGACGCACAACTCCTTTGTAGTCGATAACCACAGCGCTGTCTGCACCGACAAAAAGTGAACGCGACGAAAGCACATCACCACACTCTCCGGCAAACACTGCAGTTCCATTGTGCAGCATAATACCCTGCTTATATGTAACGACACCGGCGACAGCCTGACGTGCCTTATCTACATACTTCGGCAATTTATCAGCAAAAGCGAAATAAACCGGCAGGCTCATTGCCAACAGCAACAATATATATTTTCTCATCATCAATCAACCAAGTGACGTTGGCGCACAGCCTCATAAAGTATCACACCTGTAGCCACCGATACATTCAGCGACTCAATATTACCGAACTGAGGAATAGCCACCCAGTCGTCACAAAGTGCAAGATGCTCTTGTGGGATACCTTTGTCCTCGGCACCCATAACCACACACACCGGCTCATTGAAATCAGTCTGTGTGTAGTTTATCTTGCCCTTTTCGGTAGCACACACAATGCGTATGCCTGATGCCTTAAGATACTTCAATGTCTCGGTAATGTTCTTCTCGCGACACACAGGCAACAGATGCAATGCACCGGCCGATGTCTTGACAGCATCCGCATTCACAGTAACGCTATTATGAGATGGAATTATTATCGCATCAACACCGGCACAGTCACAGGTACGTGCAATAGAACCGAAGTTGCGCACGTCGGTTATTCCATCGAGCAAAACAAGGAAAGGCACTTTTCCCTCCTCGTAGAGTGTCGGCACAAGAGTGTCCACGCTCGCATACTCAACAGCAGAGATATAAGCGATTACACCCTGATGATTCTTGCGTGTAATACGGTTGAGTTTCTCCACCGGCACACGCACCACCGGTATTGTACGTCCTCTGAGAGCTGCAAACAATTCGCGCGACAACTCGCTCTGCAAGTCACGCTTCACTAAAATCTTATCCACCTCCTTACCGGCTTCAATAGCCTCCAAAACGGCGCGCACGCCGAATATCATTTCATTTGTATTTACCATATCATTTATGATTGTGACAACATCAGATTGGCTGCATTTATCGCCGCTTCAGTGAGCACTTCACCGCTCATCATCTGCGCAATCTCACGCACTCTCTCCTGTTGTTCAAGTTCTACAATATCTGTTACTGTTCCTTTTATAGTCTCTTCCTTGTGTACCTTGTAGTGACGCGAGCCCAAAGCCGCAACCTGAGGAAGGTGTGTTATACTCAATACCTGACGGTTTGCACAACCCATCTGCTTCATCATTCTACCCATACGCTCTGCAAGCACACCCGATACACCGGTATCCACCTCGTCGAAAATCAGTGTCGGATGGCCTACGCCCGATGCCACAAGCGATTTCAACGCCAGCATCACACGCGCCATCTCACCCCCAGATGCCACTTCGCTCAGCGGTTGGGGAGCGCTGCTGCTGTTGGCCGAGAAGAGGAATGTAACTACATCACAGCCATACGGAGCGAAACCATCGGTCGCACCAAATCCCACCTCAAAACGTATCATTGGCATACCAAGATTCACCAATATTGCAACCATCTCCTTTTGCAGATGATGTGCACTCGCCTTGCGGGTTTCTGTAATCCCGGCGGCCAGCTTGACCAGTTCCTTTTCCAGAGCATCTATGCGACGTTCCAAAGCCTTTATATCGTCATCTCCACACTCAATCTTATCAAGACGCTCGGCAAAATCGGCAGAAAGATGCAACAATGCAGCAACCGACTCAACACGATGTTTCTTCTGCAAATCATATATCATTGCCAAACGACGCTCGACATATTCGAGCCTCTCGGGCGAATACTGCACACGCCCTGCACGCTGCTCCATCTCACCGCAACAATCCTTGAGTTCAATGTAACAGTTCTCAATACGGGCAGAGAGTTCGGCAGCAGCACTGTAATGCGATGATATACGGGACAGAGCATTCGCCGATTCACGCAACGTCTGCAACAGACTGCACCCTTCACCGTCTATACCGGTGCAAGCACCATACAATGCCGACTGTATCTCCTCGGCGTGGGACAACTCGCCGATCTCCTGCTCAAGTGCCTCAACCTCGCCATCAACAAGTTTCGCAGCCTCAAGTTCCTCGAGCTGAAAGCGTAGCCACTCCTCGTCGCGACGACTGCTCTCAAGCACCTCCTTGAGCCTTTTAAGTTCTGCGTTCAAAGAACGATAGCAATCATACCGTTCCCTGTAACCATCAAGCAAAGCCTTGTTGCCTGCCAGGACATCAAGCACACGGAGCTGGAAATCCCTGTCGCCAAGCAACAAGTTCTGATGCTGAGAATGAATATCCACCAAGCGGGCACCAAGCTCTTTCAACTGCGCCACAGAGACAGGAGTGTCGTTAACAAACGCCCGGCTGCGCCCTGTTGCTGCCACCTCGCGACGCACAATGCACTCATTGTCATAATCAAGGTCGTTCTCTTCGAACCATCCCTGCATTGCAAAATCGGATATATCAAAACACCCCTCTATAACACAGCGGTCAGCTCCTTCCCGCACAGATTTTGCATCGGAGCGTTGCCCAAGCAAAACAGAAATTGCACCCAGAAAAACAGATTTTCCGTGACCTGTCTCACCCGTTATAACAGAGAAGCCCGAAGAGAAATCAACCTCCACGCGCTCTATCAATGCAAAATTACGAATAGATATATGTTTCAGCATTATGCTCAATTATTGTTTCTTTTTATTTTCTCCCACTCCGAAGACAACGAAGGATTTATATTCGAGAGTATCTCAACAACACTCTTTTTTTCGTCAGGAGTACACTTTGAATAGATATTCACAATCTCGTCAACCTTGTATTCGGTGAGCAATTTTGTAAAATACGCCATCGGGCGGTCCTCGTATGCCTTTTTCAAAAGAGCCATACTCTCTGTTATGGCCTTACGCCCTTCATCGGCATTTTTGAACATCGTGTCCAATCCCAAACGATGATATTTATACATTAGCTTGCGGACCGGTTCCATTGCACCGTTCATATAATCATCGATTATCGAATAACGGTTGTTGCTGCCGCCAACCACACGCCAGCCTGCATCACCAAGATTTTGGGCATTGTTAGCTATTGTCAACGCCTTGTTCAAGAATTCACTACCGCCAAGTTCACCCATAGAATCCAAGTCCATTCCAATAATCATATACACATAGAAGGCTATGACAGCTGTGAGATTGTTATCCAGATTTTCCTCTATGAATTCCAAACGGTCAAATGGCTGATATTTGAATTTTATACTCTTGTCCTCGTACTGAAAAAGTGTCGACGAATAGGAAGCGCCATACACCGGACGCGAAGCCTGGACCATCAAAGAGCAGTCGAAAGAACCATCGTTGGCATAAGAGTTCACCACAAAAGTAAAATTACAATTAATGCGTTCATTCTCCTCATAGACATTGGTGGTCCATTTGCGGTCATTGACAAAAGCCTTCAAAGACTCCTCGAGCTGTGTAAAAACCTCGGTATTGGAGCCTTGCACCTTTGAGGCATTGAGCGTAACATTTGCATTCAGTTCCTCACCCTCGGCACTGGCAGAAAGAGGCAGCAACATAAACGCAAGCACCACAAGAAGCCTTGAGATATGCGCAACAATATCCTTTGCGACCTCTTTTTTACTCTTCAAAGGGAAATCGCTCTTGCCATCCTTGTCAATTATACTCACTTTGTTGGTGTCACAGGCAAAGCCGGCACCTTTATCCTCGAGCGAGTTCAACACAATAAAATCAAGATTTTTCTTTTTCAGTTTCAGGCGTGCATTCTCCTCGGCATTGTTTGTCTCAAGCGCAAAACCCACAAGCAACCGGCCATCACCTTTTATTGCGCCCAAAGAGGCCGCTATATCGCTATTGGGAGTAAGCTCGATGCACATATCATCTGCCGTACGTTTCATCTTCACCGGCGCACACTCTGCCGGACGATAATCGGCCACAGCAGCCGAAAGTACTGCCACATCACAGGTCGGGAATACAGCCATTGCAGCATCGTACATCTCGCGTGCAGATTCCACATCGACACGTTTTATCTTAGGATTATTGCACTCCAGCGACACCGGACCGGCAACAAGCGTTACATCCGCTCCTTTTGCAGCACACTCCTCAGCGATGGCAAAGCCCATCTTGCCCGACGAATAGTTGCCGATGAAACGTACCGGGTCAATCTTCTCGTATGTAGGCCCGGCTGTAACAAGCACCTTTTTGCCTACAAGAGCACTATTGCCTAAAAAAAAATCCTTGAGGCGTTCAACAATAGCAGCAGGCTCCTCCATACGCCCTTTGCCGCACAAGTGGCTTGCAAGTTCGCCGGCAGCCGCCTCAATAATATGATTACCATACCCCTTCAAAACCTCAATATTACGCTGCGTCGAAGGGTGAGCATACATATCAAGGTCCATTGCAGGTGCTATAAAGACAGGAGCCTTCATTGACAGATAGGTTGTGACAAGCAGATTATCGGCAACACCGCCCGCCATCTTGCCGATGGTAGACGCTGTTGCAGGAGCGACAATCATAGCATCGGCCCACAGTCCAAGCTCTACGTGGCTGTTCCAAGCACCACTTTCACTATGGAAGAAGTCACACAGCACAGGATGCCCGGACAATGTAGACAGTGTCAATGGAGTGATAAACTCCTTTGCAGCCGGAGTCATCACCACCTGTACATCAGCTCCCTCTTTCACCAACAATCGGACAAGCAATGCCGCCTTATAGGCCGCAATACTACCGGTCACACCTAAAACAATATTCTTTCCTTTAAGCATCTCGCCGTCTCCTTTCACTTTTTCATATATAAATCCGCCACAAGCAGCACAAGGCACACCTGCGCCGTTCTTTTCATTTTTTCATTCCGCGAAGCTTGATACGAGTGAGCACCTGCTTTGTATTGAGCGGGAAATCACCATTCATCATCCAACCATAATACCCAGGGTCACGGTCAAGGACTGCATCAACAGGCATTCCTTTGTATTTACCGAAATTGAAAACCTCCTTACCCTCTGCATCATACACGATACGCCCTGCAAAGTCGACATTATTTGTAAACGACGACTCCTTTGACAGCAACTCAATATCGTTTGGCATATCATCATAGCGGTCGAGTTGGGACATAAGCACATTATATGTTGCACGTGTGTCGGCAAGAGCGCTGTGCGCATCCTCGAGAACCTCGCCACAGTAGAACTTATACGCCGCCGACAATGTACGTGGCTCACGCTTGTGATACAACACCTGGACATCCACAGCCCTGAGACGCGACAAATCAATATCCACCTGGGCACGCAAGAACTCCTCGGCAAGCAAAGGCAGGTCGAAACGGTTTGAATTAAAACCGGCAACATCGCACCCCTCGAACTCATTGGCAATCTCACGCGCAACCTCCTTGAATGTGGGGCAATCCTTAACATCGGCATCATAAATGCCGTGCACAGCCGAAGCGGCCTCAGGGATGTGCATCTCCGGATTTATTCGCTTGGTGTACTCAACCTCCCTACCATCAGGATAAACCTTAATGTAACAAATTTCGACAATGCGGTCCTTTGAGATGTCCGTACCCGTTGTCTCAAGATCGAAGAATATTATTGGCTTTACAAGATTCAGTTTCATAATCAATCCGTAAGCATCATTGGCATCAACAACATCAGCAACTCCTGTTTATCGACCTGCTCGGCAGGAACAATGACACCGGCACGTGAAGGGTCGGCAAGTTCAATCACTACATCCTGTCCCGGAGTGTTGTTAAGAATGTCGATGAGGAATGAAGCACGGAAACCAATGTTCATTGAAGCACCATCATAGCTACAAGCAATGCTCTCCTCGGCCGATGTAGAGAAATCTGTATCCTGAGCAGAAATCACAACCTTATTGTCCTCGAGGTGCAATTTGATAAGGCTCACCTGTGACGAAAATATCGCCACACGGCGCAATGTGCTGATGAGCGCAACACGGTCAACAGTGAGCTTGTGAGGATTGTTCTGTGGAATAACAGAATTGTAATTGGGGTAGCGACCATCGAAAAGACGACAAACCAACTTATACTCACCCATATCAAATATTGCAAAACGGCCATCGAACTCAACAGCAACATCCTCCTGGCCATCCTTGCCAAGCAGGTTCTTCAAGAGCGTTGCAGGCTTCTTTGGAAGAATGAAAGCCGACTTCTCGGCGCCAGTCACCGAATAATCGCGGCAACGCACCAACTTGTGACCGTCTGAAGCAACCAAAGTGATGCTATCGGGCGCAAAATCAAAATAAACTCCGCACATCACAGGGCGCACCTCATCATCTGCAGCAGCAAACAACGAGCAAGAGATGCCGCTTGAAAGCACCTTTGTCGGCACATTGATTGCCACAGCGCTCTCACCAAGAACAGCTGCCGAAGGATATTCGTCGGCATTCTGACCAACAAGGCTATACTTACCGTTCTGATAGTATATTGTTATCTCAAGAGTCTCTTTCTTCACGTCAAAACGAATGGGCTGTTCAGATATCTCCTTCAAAGAATCAATCAGAATTTTTGACGAAATCGCAAAACTGAAATCCTCGGAGCAATCCACAACCTCAAACGAGGTGTTGAGTGTATTATCAGGGTCAGAAGCTGTCAGAGTGAGTTTGTTACCCTCGAGTTCAAACAACACACAATCCAAAACAGGAATTGTATTCTTTGAATTGATTACACGGCTGATTGTCTGCAAACGAGACGCCAATAATGAACTTGAAACTGTAAAATTCATAAGTATAAAAGTTTTAATTAATTTACCGAATAATGCCAACGCGCCCGCGCGCGTATTACTTACAAAGATAAACTAAATATATAAAAACCGATAAAAATGGGGCAAAAAAAATTGCATTTCGCAAATAAAAGAACTACTTTCGCCCACAATTTAAAGAAAACTATGGAGATTACAGGAAAAATCATCGCAGTGCTTCCGGAGAGAGGCGGCGTATCAAAGACAGGAAACGAGTGGAAAATGCAGGAATATGTTTTGGAGACACACGAGCAGTTCCCCAAAAAGTTATGTTTTAACGTATTCGGAGCAGACAAAATAGCACAGTTCAACATACAGGCAGGCGACGAGCTCACTGTCTCGTTCGACATTAACGCACGCGAGTATAACGGACGCTGGTACAACGACATACGCGCCTGGAGAGTGGAGAGAGGAGCAGCCCCTGCACCAGCCGAAACACCGGTCATCAACTCACCAAAAGTTGAAGTACCCGACTTTGGCAAGGCCGCGAACGACCCGGATGACCTCCCGTTCTAAAGAACACAACGTACCGATTATTCAGTTTGGAATAGAACAAACCGATTAAGAAGACCACAAAAAATAATCCCCAAGAGTTCACGAACTCTTGGGGATTATTTCATTCTTTTTTTGATTACTCACCGTAAACCTTAACTGTACGCTTCTGAACAATTCCGAATAAAATGTTCTTAACATAAGAATCTACGTGAGAAATGCTTGTAATACCAGCCTTTTCTGCACTTTGCTGAATACCGGTCTTCTTACCCTTTGAACCGAAAACACCAAGATAAACATAGCTGCTTGTCTCACCACACTTTGAACCTACAGGGTTAGAAGTTGCAGCAACAGGATAAGAAATTGTACAGCAGCTAGCCATCATAAAACCGGCAAAAAGCAATGCGCTTGCTTTAACAAGAAACTTTTTCATAACTTAATAATTATTAAAATTTACACTATAATATTACTCATTTGTGGTGCAAACATACAAAATTTACTAAACAAAACAAATAATAGTTAATAAAAAACAGAAGACAACCTGATAATTGTCTTCTGCCTGCCACAAATTGTATATTCTTACGAGTTCATACTCAAAAGAAATTCATCATTATCCTTTGTCCTTTCAAGCCTATCCTTTACAAACTCCATAGCTTCTATCGGAGTCATATCCGACAGATATTTGCGGAGTATCCACATACGGTCAAGTGTCTGACGGTCGAGCAACAAATCGTCGCGACGTGTTGATGAAGCTATGATATTTACAGCGGGGAAGATGCGCTTGTTTGCCAACGAGCGGTCGAGCTGCAACTCCATATTACCAGTACCCTTGAACTCCTCAAAAATCACCTCATCCATCTTTGAACCGGTGTCAATGAGCGCTGTGGCAATAATGGTGAGCGAACCGCCGTTCTCAATGTTACGCGCAGCACCGAAGAAGCGCTTGGGTTTGTGCAGGGCGTTTGCATCCACACCACCCGATAGAACCTTGCCCGAAGCCGGAGAAACGGTATTGTAGGCACGCGCAAGACGCGTTATAGAATCAAGGAAAATCACGACATCGTGGCCACACTCAACCATTCTCTTTGCACGCTCAAGAACAATGCCCGCAATCTTCACGTGACGCTCGGCAGGCTCATCAAAAGTAGATGCAATAACCTCGGCATTCACCGAACGTGCCATATCGGTAACCTCCTCGGGACGCTCGTCAATGAGCAGCATAATCATATATGCCTCGGGGTGATTGGCTGCAATTGCATTGGCAATATCCTTCAACAGCATTGTCTTACCAGTCTTGGGCTGAGCAACGATGAGACCGCGCTGTCCTTTTCCTATTGGCGAGAAGAGGTCGACCACACGAGCCGAGAGATTGTCGTAACTGCCTGTGCAGAGAGTAAATTTCTCATCCGGGAACAGTGGGGTGAGGTTCTCGAACGACACACGGTCGCGCACCAGTTCGGGTGATGAGCCGTTTATGCGGTTAACCTTTACAAGTGGAAAATATTTTTCACCGGCCGCTGCAGGGCGAATTATACCCTCAACAACATCACCGGTCTTCAGACCATAGAGCTTTATCTGGGATTGTGACACATAAACGTCATCGGGAGACGCAAGGTAGTTATAATCGGATGAACGAAGGAAACCGTAATTGTCGGGCATAATCTCAAGCACACCTTCAACGCGCAGCACATCGGCAAAATCGTACTGCTTTGCAGCCGGCTGCTCCTCATTCTGAGGTTGCTGCTCACGACGTTCATTGTTGTTATAACGGTTTTTCTTGTTGTCGTTATTTTTCTGTCCTTTGTTATTTTTTTCGAACTTGTTTGCAAGCTCCACCGGTATTTCCTTTGTATCGGTGGGAAGATTCTCTATCGCAACAAAAGCCTCACCCTCGTCTTCGGATACTGCAGGCACCGCCGGCTCAACATCCGTCTCGGGAGCAACTTGCTCTGCGGGTTGTTCTGCCATCTTATTCTTGGGCTTGCGTCCACGTTTTTTAGGAGCATTGCCGCCCTCACTCTCCACAACCGGTACAGGCTCTGTGGCAACATCCTCTGCAACGGGATTTTCAACCTGAATGCCGTCTGTAGCTTCAGCTTTATCTTTCTTTGGTTTACGGCCACGTTTCTTCTGTTTCTGAACCTCGTCATTAGGCTGTGGAACAACCGTTTGTGTAGCAGCCTCAAGAACTTTTTCCTCTACGACAAGCGGAGTATTGTTCTCCTCGGGAGCTTTTGTGGTTTTCACTTCCTGTTTTGATTTATTGGGTTCATCCTTCTCAACCTTTACGGCTTTATCCCCGGTTGCAGTATAGACCTTGCTTGGCGCATCGGAGTGTATTCTATTACGACGGTGCTCACGACGTGTCATTCTATTCTCTTCCTTTACGACAGCTGGAGCTCCGCTTTTGCTATTCTGCATTGCCTGACCGTCCAGAATACGATAAATCAGTTCGTCCCTACCAAGCGACTTTATACCTTTGATTCCTAAATCCTGAGCAATAGATTGCAAATCAGCAATCTCTTTACTCCTTAATTGTTCTATATGATACATAAATAAGATGATGACGCCTACTCACACAGGAGAAAGGCTCACAATAATGAAAATATAAAAAGATATATTTATTTGATTGAAACAACAGGACAATGAATGCCCTGCATTATTTGTAATGCAAAGATAATGCTTTTGTTTAAAAGCACGCCGTTTTTTTTGTTTTTTTTGCAAACAAGGCAAATAATCAGGAATAATCAGAATAACTCCTTGAGCCTCTTTATAACATCCTCAACGTTTGTCATACGTGATATTATAGTTCCTCTCTTGTTGATGAGCACAGCCACAGGAAGTTCTGTCACACCGTATGCAGCTGCAACCTCGGCACTGCCACCCGACGGGTTACAAAGCTGCACCCAATCAATTGCAACCTCATTGCAAATTCTTTTACAATTGTCAACACTTTCATCGAGTGAAACACCCACAACTTGCAAGCCTTTGCTTTTATATTTGTCATAGGCATTCGCAAGTTTCGCAAGCTGAAGCCTTACATCATCCAGCCACCCTCCCCAGAAGAAGAGGAGCGTATATCTGTTTGAATTAACCTCATCAGACAAGAGCACCTTTCCTCCATTTATATCATCAAGTTCAAAGTTCTGATACTCCTTACCGACGGCAGTTGCCACAAGACTCTTCCAAATATCATCAAGATATTTTTCAACCATTGCCGCATCACGCTGTTCTGTCTCGACCTTATTCTTCACGACATCGTAAAGGCTGCCACGATACTGCACCGGCACCCTATCAAAAAGCGGCAATAATTTGGACGGAGTAACCACTCCGGCCGATTGAAAAAGATAGAAATAACCGACAGGCGTTTCTATATTCGCCTTAATCTCATTAAGTGCATAGGTATCAAAGACATCACTGGCAAACGACACGAAATCCTTTATACTGTCCGACATCGTTTCACTGATGGACAATGCACTCAAGGCCTCTGGCTCACACATTCTTCTAAGATTGACAATTCTCTCCTTCTCGGCCATAAAACGGTTCAATCGCTCATTGGCAGGCGTTCCGACAGCAAAGTCATCACCGCCAAACTCCACTTTCACAGCACCTGGTTCAACAACAACATAATTACCATCAATCACCAGCTGCGAGGATATAAAACGCACATAGGGGACCGTGTCTGCAATCTCAAATGCAAAACGTCCATTCTTGACCACAGCAGAGTCTATCGGAGAGAGAATATCATCAAAAGGTGTAACATACAACATCGTACCCTTTGAAGCCGAAGGATAACGACCTTCTATTCTACATACATTTTTGTCACCCGAACAAGAAATGAACAAAAGCGCCGACAGCAGGTAAAAGAGTCTCTTTTTCATATTATCAGATTGCAACAACACACATATCACTCGGCATTCTCTTCCTCAAACCAACCGAGAATATCAGCCGGCACATCATTACAACGCACATACTTGCAGAGATCGCCATTCTCGGCATCGGCTGCAAGAAGCATAACATCCTCAAACAATGCGGTTACAATGTATGCGTTATTCCATTCACCTGTACCGTTATCATATTTTCCATCAAGAATATATCCCTTATATTCATCGTTTGTAATAGAATATGTACCTGTCAGACGGCGAGGATACATACTGTCAAATTTCTGATACATTATAAATTTCCTATCCCTGCGCACAAACTCAATGTAACAGTAAAGCTCTTCAGGGAGTCGTTCACCATCCACCTCGGCAAGTGCCCACACACCCGAAATATTGTTAGGAGTAACCTCGAGCGATTGTAAAGCAGACTCATCTTCCGAAGAACACGCAGCAAACCCCGAAAGAACAAACATCAATGCAATTGTCTTTAAGAATGTCTTCATAAATATATCTATTTTTCTAAATTCACTTTAATCGTTCTGTCCGTAATGCGCCCTTTTACACCATCAACAACCACATTGAAAAGACGTGGCGCATCGGCCGGCAAAATATCACTGTTTATAGTTATTACAATATCCCCTTCTTCGCCCGGAGCAATCTCCCGAGGTACTGTAGAGAAGATAACAAAACCTGGTAGCAGCTTCGACGACAGAGACAACGGCACAACACCTACATTGGCACAAGGAATGCGTTGTTGAGGCATAGAACCGGCCTTTACAGGTTCAAAAGTAACCTCCTTGCGCTTCAGCTTCAAAGCGCCCATTCTGTGAGGCAAATGCTTCCACTCATCGTTGTCAATGACGTTTCCCAAAAGCGTAAGCTTTGCCACCGGCTTTTTCTCGCTGAGAGATGTGTACACAAAAGTATTTGTATCAACAGTTCCCGAACGCCCCCTAGGATTGAATGTTATAGCAATAATACCCTTTTTGCCTGGAGCTATCAGGCTGTCACCAATCTCTGTAGCCGTACAGCCACAATTGCTCGTAACTCTTGTGATGCGCACAGGCTTGTCGCTGACGTTAACAAACAGGAAATCCACAACAAAGGGAGCGCTATTCTCATATATCACTCCAAAATCCTGCTCAACAGCATCAAAACTCAGCACTTTGTTGCCATCAGGCATAACATCGGGAAAAACAAGTGCATCCAAGACCTCTCGTGATACGAGACGCTTCTCTTGCGCCATAGACATAACACTGCCCACAAACACAATCATAAACAGGACACACAAACCTCTCATCCGATGAAAGCGTCTACCACACAAATTACATCCAGCCGTTACCGGAAGCTCCGTTACGCACTGTTACCATTACAGAGTGTACCTTACCGTCAACGGTAACATCAATACTTGTGAAGCCTTCGGCAACACCCTGTACCGTCATACGAGTACCGTCCACACTTACTACTGCCACATTTTCGTCAGCCACCACTGCACTATAAGTGAGTGCTTCACCACCGACAAAGAAACGCGCAAGGTCTATTTCGGTACTCTTGCCCGGAGCAAGATATACATTTGGCAATTTCATATCACGACCACCATTCTCGACAGCCTTCAACAAGGCAGCGGCATTCACCATACGACCCATTTTGCCCTTGTATTTACCAAGTTCGGTCTTTGTTGCAGCAGAACCTGGTGACGAATGGTTATAGTATGACATTTTCTCACCTTCAAAGTATTTGTCAATATCTGTTGAAGTAGTGTATACAAGGTCAATGAACTCCTCGGCACGGAAGTGGCGGCGTTGCTCAACAGCATAAGAGAGACCCAAAGCAATGACACCCGACACGTGTGGGCACGCCATTGATGTTCCCTCGTAATAGCCATACGTAGGACGTCCCTCAACAACCAATGTTGAGTATATCATACCACCGTTCTCATAGCTGGTACCGGGAGTACCATAATAGTCTGCATCACCACCTGGGGCGGCAAGGTCAACCTCAACACCGAAGTTTGTATATGTGGCAGGTGTATAATCGGCCGCCAAAGCACTCACTGAGATACATTTTGAATATGCTCCGGGATAGGCCGACATTCCGGCAAACTCATTGCCCGATGCAAAGACCACGATACCACCTTCAATCACGCCATTAGGTGAGCCGGCATTGTTTATGAAGTAGTCGATAGCCTCCTTCTCAAGCGGGTAAAGAGTCTCCCACTCTTTTTCTGATGCCGGACCGGGTGTATACCCCTGCATAATATTTGCATAGGCCGAGTTGTAACCCCAACTGCACTGCATAACGACCGCGCCGTTGTCGGCAGCATATTTGAAAGCCTTTGCCTCCATTGCCACGGTTGACGCATAGGCATCGTCAAAAATCTGCAAAGACATAATCTTTACACCTTTCTTTCCAACTGCAGCATCACCGCCAGCAACGCCGGAAACACCAATACCGTTATTGTTTACAGCCGCAATAGTACCCGCAACGTGTGTTCCGTGACCAGTGGCATTGGTCGATGTCGTGGAGATGTATCCACGGTCAGTCGCAAAATTGTATCCGTAGCGGTCGCCCTTGTATCCGTTACCGTCATTATCGACGCTCGATGCATACTCCTCGTCCTCATTAACCCAGATGTTCGCGTTGAGGTCGGGGTGCTCCCAATGTACACCCTCGTCCATAACACCTACAATAATGGAACTGTCACCGGTACACAACGTCCAGGCCTCTTCGCAGCCCACATCGCAACCGGCAATAACCTTTGCCCAAGATTTCCCAAAATTGTAACCACCTTTGTTTATATAACCCCACTGCAATGGAAGGCTAGGATCGTTGAATGGCAAGCCGTTCGCTGCGCGTGTAACACCAATGGGTAGGCTCTCTCTCGCCACTCGGTTATCTATGCGATAAATTCTTTTGTTGCACTGCACCTTAGATATTTCGCCAAGCTTTGCAAGCTCTTTCACAGCAACGCCAAGATCTACATTCTCATCGAAACACACCTTGTACCACAAGTGAAGACCAGCCTCCCTTGTACGCTCCTCAGTACGAGGGTCAACCGGGAAAACACGTTCAAAGCTATATGCGCCCAAGATTGCAAGAACCTCATCGGTAGAGGGAATTCCACTGCGCGTAGCCATGCCGGCAAATGCTGCACGTGTAGCAAAACAGTTATCAAGGATTGTTGTCATCTCGGGAGAGAACTTTATCAACAGTTCTCCATCAATAGCATCAAGGGTAAATGACGGAGTGGTTTCCGATTCACCTGGTACATCGTTCGTAATGTCATTGTCGTTACAAGATGACAAAGTGAGCGCCAACAGCGCAAAGTATATAAATAGTCTTGTTTTCATAATCACTCCTCAGTTATCTCATCCTTAAGTTCATACTTTTCCCTTGTTCCGGGGAATACATCATAATAATAGTCAAAGGTATTAGGCTCATTATCAAAACGTACAGCTTCACCTGCCGAGTTCAATCCCTTTTCCTGTTGGTTGAATATGAGCAGATCAGGTGCCCAGTCCATAAAATGGGGATGATAGAGCAACCATTCGGGCAATTTGCCTGTAAGGAAGTTCAGGTTAAGACGGAGCATTGTACAGTTTGGCAGAATCTTTGGCTTGCCAAGAAGATAACCTACCGTATAATCTTTTATAGAATTATTCAACGCTGTAGTATCAGCATCAGTATATGCCACAACACCATCTTCACCAACCTTGAAATCGGGGATTTCGCCCTCAAGGTAACAGTTGGAGAATGCAAGTTCCTCAAGATTTTTCCAAAGCAACAAATTGCGAAAGGCCTTGTCATGGGTTACATCGATATGTAATCCGAGACCATCTTTTGCCTCATATTCGCCTTTCTTGCGAAGGTCGGTAGTTTGCCAACGGCGCGATGCCACAAAACTCAATGACTTGAGTTTGGGGAAGGAATCCTGTGTAAGCATCGGAGGTATCCTGTCAAAGTTGTTTGCGCTAAGGTCAAGAGCCACAAGTGATTTTCCAAGCTTAGAAAAATCATCGGGCAACGATACAAGACCATAAGAGAAGAGGGTAAGATACTTGAGATGTTCAAGTTCACATATCTCACTGCCCAACTCAATATTCAGCAACATCGTATTCACATTACTTGAAATAGTTAATGATTCAAGATATTTCAAATGACGCACCTGGGCAGGAATAGACTCCTTTGTATTGAGGAAGCTATACTGTACCGCACGTACACGGCCCACAGCCTCTGGAGCTGGCAAATCCTTGTCACTTGCCTCCCACAGTTCCACACCTTCCCAGTACTGCATATTCTCGCTTGTATCCCAAGCATCGCTCCAGCAGTTCATAAGTTCATACATAACAACCAAGGCAATTGAGTCACCAGCACGGTTATCCTCAATCTTCAATGCAGGCTTCTGATACACCGATATTACAACCGGTTCAACAGCACCGGCATCATCACCCTCTGGAACAAGTTTAATCTCGGCCACACGCTGTTCCGGGACAGTATTCATTTTCCAATCAAAACGCAGTTTTGCAGTGCGGGGGCGCGCGCCCTTGTCAAGGTCTATCTCGACTTTCTCTGCAGTAAGCCATTTATGGTTGGAACCAAGAAGGTCAATCTCTACCGAGAACTTCACATTTGTACTCACTGTCGTCTCAAAATAACGCTCTTCCATTTTTGCCGAAGCCTCGACCCAAATCTCGTTGGTGTCGGGAACTATCATCTTGTCGTACCCCATCTGCTTGACAGTAACAAACGCCGCAGACTGTGTTGTCGGAGTAAAGCGTATTGCAGCTGTGCGCATCTCATTTACAAGCGACGAGTCTACAGTAACTTTGCAGGCCGCGTTTCCCACTCCGCTTGCAGGAGAGACCGACAACCAAGGCTCTGTAGCAGAAACAGTCCAACTGTCGCTGCTCTCGACAAGCACAACGTCGGTTCCGCCCTCGGCTCCTAAAACAATCTCGTTCTTGTCCAAAGAAAAGCCTATACTCTTTCCTTCGTCATCGTTGCAGGCAACAAATGACATACAGACAAGCAAACCTAATGCTATATTATATATTCTATTCATCATAATCAATCTGCATTAATATCATTTATCAAGAACCAAAGCATCGCATCCACGGATATCCTGAGTCCTGTCATACAAGAGAGTGTAATATCCGGCATAGATATAATCACACACCGACGACATATCGATTGAGATATTGGGATTATCGGCAATCTCAAAATACATTATATATGGTGATATGGTATCATCTATCTTGCGAAGGTCGTTACCGCCAATGCAGAACACGACCATTGAAGGGCAAGTCCAGAGACCTGTAGGCCACTCTTTGAGTATTCGGTTACCGTTCTCGTCACGCTGATAGCGGATGAAGAAACGGCTCAAAGTAGATATGCTCAATGGCTTTGTCGGGAATGAAGAGAAACGGTTGTAACTCAAATCCATACCGGCCAGATAGGGCAATGTACGTGCATAGAAGTCATCGGGAAGCTCGCTCAAATAGTTGTAGCTGAGATCGAGAGCCTCGAGCAAGAATGCATTCTCACCTTGCAGAGAACCTTCGGGAATCTCCTTCATACCGTTACCGGCAAGAATAAGCTGGTTCATTGGAGAACCGGTCTTGAACAGAATACCAGGGAATGTCTCAAGGCGGTTATTTGTAAGATTCACAGCCGATGAATTGATACCCTTAAAACTGTCACCGTTCTCAAAGCCAGCAATATTGTTGTACGAGAAGTCTACCGACTGCATTATGTACACCGACTTTGCATTGAAAATATCGGGGAACAATGTCATCTCATTGTTTGTAGCAGTGAAGCTCTCAAGCTGTGAAAAGCCGCAGAAATAACCGTCAGGGGCAACCGTCAGCTTCTCAATCTTGTTGTAGTCAAGGTACACTTTTGCAAGGGTTATCTCCTTGCCGAAAGGATGCACAGTCTTCAACTGGTTATTGGTACAGTCAATCATTCCAAGCTTTGTCATATTGCAGAGGTCATCATATACAGGAGTCTCTTCGAGGTTGTTGAAGCCAAGATAGAGTACCTGTAGTTTTTTACCGCTGTTGCCGTCAATGAATGCTTCCCAATTGGCCTTTAACGTGTCGCCTGGAATTCCCTTATTGCTTGCGACATTGAGCATCTGAAGCTCGGGGACTGATGCAAGCATCTCCATTGGAAGAGCAGTAAGCTTAGGACAGTTGAAAATCTCGACATCATACAGTGTTGTCAGGTTCTCCCAACTCAGTGAGTCTCGCTCCTCATAGAATGGAGACTCCGGCTCAATATTGCGGAAGAAACTTTCTACTTCAATAGGACAGTTGGCAATAAAGAACTGTTGCAGGTTGGTACAACGCTGCAAAGCCTTTGAGATACCGACAATTCCGTTTGTCATATCACCGAAGTGGATACCTTTCAACGAAATACCTTTCTTTATAGGTTTCTCATTCGGGTCCATCACAATAGTCTGCTGCCACATTGCAGAATAGCCGGTACGGAAATCCTTGTCGAGCACCCTGTCGGCATAGTCCATACGAATTGCATTCATTTGCTCGGCTGTCATATCAGGTGTTATGCGACCGAAGAGATGACCGCCCAAGAGGTCGGAGTGGCTGGCAAGATAGAGGATTGAAAGTTCTGTCAACTGACCAATTGCATCGGGCACCACACCCTTTGGACCAAAGCCCTCGAGTGAAATTGTCGCGACACGACCGTTGCCATCAAGCTGCACACCAGGCTGCTCACCCCACATATCAATATCCTTGTTGAAGTTCCAGTTCACGCCATTGGCATAAACATCACCCGCATAGCTCCAGTTTGGACCATCGAGCGCCTCCCAAATCTCTTTGAGTGCAATGTAATCCTTGATATACTCGGCAGTCTCAGAGAGGTTGATGGGCACATTGACATCCTTTGTATCAGCATCATTCTCAACTACAAATGTTGCATCTGTATTATTGTTCTCTACAGCAAGCATTTTCTTTCCATTCTTGTCGGAATAGGTTGTACAATGATGCACACGGTACTCACCTGTCTTGAGCCATACAATAGTATCGCACAGAGCGTATGAAGTCTCGGCATTGACGCCAGGGTATAGATTTTCATCCTCAGAACCCTGTTTAAAGTCCTCGGTATACTTGACAGTGATTTTCTCGAATGTTGTAAGCTCCTTGGTAAAAGTGTTCTGAACAGTAATATCCACAGTTCTTATATCACTAAAAGGATAATACCCGTCGTTGCCCACAGCACGTGTCTGCATCCACTCCTTTACAAGCTTGAACGATACACGTCCACGCTCAACAACATCGGGGCTTATGTGCTGCACGTGCATACCTCCGCCAACAATTGTAAACACACAATCCTCGACATCTTTCTTTTGTATCTCCTTGTCAATTTTATCATACAAAGTGAAGTTCACCAGAGCGTACTCACCGGCAAGAAGACGCAACTTGTCACTGCGCAGACCATACTCGGCACTCTCCTCGTTGTATGCATTCAGCAACAGAGTCTGCTCAATAGTACTATTGTTGTATCTAAGAACAACCTTCACCTTCTTTGCATCTGCAAGACTCTCGAGCTTGCCGACAGAACGAGTTGCAGCCTGTCCAACCTTGAACTGAACATAGCCATACTGCACCTGCTGAGTACTCTCGTCATCGGAACAACCGACCAATGCCACTCCTGTGAGCGACATCATCAACAACATTAGATATATTCGTATTCTGTTCATAATTTCAAATATTTATCATTGTGCCACAGGCCTAATGACAAGAGCCTTGATATTCACAATATCTTGAGTATACAACCACAACACAACCTCCTGATTCAATGAAGCAGGCACTTTGATATTGAGTATATAATAACCATTATCGTCAAGTATAGCCTCAGGATTTCCCCAATTCTTAAGACGCAACTTTGTATTATTATCCAAATAATCTTTGTATCTTAAAGCAAAATTACCTTTCCATTCATTTCTGGTTAGCTTTGTTTCGATAGTATAGCTCTTGCCGGGCTCAAGATTACAAGTTGTGAGGTCTGTTATTGAGAACTCACTGCTGAGCCACTCGTAGTACTCCTCCTCAACAATACTATTCATAGCAACACCGTCTGCGTCGGTAATGATGAAACCGTCATTGTTACATTGTTGCACCTGAAGCATTATGTAAGAGGTGTATTTGTCAGTGAATTCACTGACATCATTGCTTGCGGCAAGTGATTCGATAAAGACATCGTACTGCTCAACCGGCACAGCAAACTGGTAACCGTGACGTGAGACCGTAGATAAAGGCTTTACCGAAACGGAAACCTGTGTCGAGTCGTTCTCGCTCCTTGTAGCAATAATCCAAGACTCATCGGCATCCATCTTCTCAAGTTTACCATTAACCATCTGAGCCGAAACAAGCTTGAATTCATAATTGAGACAACTTAATTTATATACAAAAGCATTCTCAACAACAATCTTTACACTGTCGTCTGCAAGCGATGAATTCTGTTGTACAAAAGTCTTGCCATCGATAGAAGCGTCCCAGTTCCAAGGTGTATAGTCATTGTCGTTCACAATCACCATTGTTACAGGATCCTTGTACACCACTGGCACTTCAAAGAGCAAGCTACCGTCTTCATTACCGAATGTGGCAGTTCCGTCAAGCACATACGGGTGTGGCACGAGAGACTCCAACACCTTCAGTTTATAGCCGTTATCTACTTTTTCGGGTTCTTCAAGCCATTCACAACCAGACAAAGAAAGCAAAGCACATTCAAAATTGGTTACCAGTTCAAAGGTTATCTCTGCCTTAGGACCTATTTCAATTCTCTCAATCTTCTGGCCATCGCTCATAAGAGCAAAAATACGTTCCAACCCTTTGCGTTCCATTGTCGCAACACACTGTGTCTTGCCATCGGCATCAAGTGTTATAGTCGCTGTTGCATCGTTGAAATCGCGTGCATCGTTTGTCACCTTGACATAAACGGTGTAGACACCAGCTTCACCCTTGAGGTCATTGAAATACCAACCATCACGCTCTAAAGACAATTTAACCCACATCTTGTCGCTATAAAGACTCCAGTCACCGTTTGCTGTAAGTTCAAACGAACCTATAATACTTTCGCAACTGTCAAGAGCCGCCATATCCAAATCACGGAGTTCAGTAAACGACAACCCTGCCGAATCAAGCTCTTCGCTTTCAACACAAGCCGATACCAAGCAAGATAATGCCACAGCAAGGCAGGCGATATACAATTTGCTTATATATTTCATAATCTTAATATTTTACTTGTTTAATATCCTTCACGTTTTAGCTTCTCGGCCTCATCGTCACTAATCCACTCAACAGCGTTAACAAATGTTCCCACTGTGTTATAACCCTCTTCCATTCCTGGAACATAGAGTGTCATATACTGGAAGATGAACTTCTCGCAACTACTGTAATAAGAAGTGTAGGCTGTCGGTTGATACATTCTTATCATTCCATCGCCATAGATAGTTCCGAAAGCCTCGGATGTCAGACCAAAATCACCCTCCTCCATCTCAATGAGCGGATTGAGAATATCATCGGTCTTGAACTTTATCCTTGCATCATAACCATCGAAGAAATAATCCCTTATTATAATGGTATTTTCGTTCTCTGGGTCAACCTCAGATTTTACCAATCTCTTATCTACCTCCATATAATTCATAATGTAGGTAGATGTCAAGACACAGTATCCGGTAAAGGCATTGATATCGAACTTGCAGGCCTTTTGCAGAATGACATTAGATTCTGTGCCATAAATGTCCCACTGCAACTCCTCGGGCACAATAAGATTAAGTTTGAAGCCTAAAGAATCGTACACGTCGATATTGCTGTGATAGCCACGCACGCGCACATTACCCACAAGCTCACCTGCAGGAATTGTGATTGTGTTCGACTCTAGCGAATAGTGACGTCCCTCAATTGCGTTGCTGAAGGCATCAATAATCTCAACAGCAACAGTCCTGTCATAATCACAAGCTACAGTTGCAACAACCGGAATATTGTGATACTCCAAATCATCAACTACCGGTAACACATAAAGCGTATCCGAAAAAAGCACATACTCAGGACCTGAATATGTCATAACGGCATCATTGCAACCCCAAATGCCAGCCAATGTGGCAACGGAGAGTGCAACGCCTGCAACAGCCTTGCACAATAATTTTTCTGTAATTCTATATAATGTATTCATATATCGCAGCTGTTATTTGTTACTTTCGTTAGGTTCAATATCAGCACCCGGCGACTCAATCTCGTGCTGTGGTATCGGCCATACAAACAAAGGATTGCTTGCAGCCACCTTCAGGCTGCTGCCGTTAGATAGAGACTGGTCTTGTGGTGTACGCTCAAAGCCCTTACCCCAACGTTTCAAATCCTGCAAACGGAAACCCTCCATATAAAGTTCCTTGATGCGCTCCTGCTCTATAATCTCCATTGCATTGTTTGCATTCAATGAAGCCGAACCGTTCAAATAGCGTGCAGCCATCAATGATGTAATATCCTTGCTTGCCTTTGCATAATCGGGTGTCTCAAGGTTACAGTAAGCCTCGGCACGTATCAGATACTGCTCAGAGAGGCGGAAAACCTTCGGCATTGAGACATTAAGGAGTTGTGCCTCGCTATAAAGAGACTGGTTACCCCAATACTTGTAGAGCAATGGCCAGGTAAGACCGTGGCTATAACCTGTCTGTGTTTCATAGAAGAATGAATTGTAACGCAAATCGTTAGAGCCGTATAGGTCAAGCACCCATTTTGCAGGGACATAGTCAGGTTTGAAATACTGGTAGTCATAGTTGAAGAACACAGTTCCAAGCGCACCGCCATAGTTGGTAGAGGTAAAGCCAACCTTCCAAATAACTTCGGAAGAGAGGTCATACTGCCACATATAATCGTAATAGTTCATATCGGCAGAATACTGAGAATTACAACTTGACAGGAAATACATATTGCTATCGATGATTTTCGATGAGTACTTGATAGCAGCCTCATAATCACGCATATAAAGCGCTACGCGAGCACGGAGTGCATAGACTGTGTACTCATTGAAATATACCGAGTTATTGTACAGATAACCATCATAGGCAGGGTCGTAGTCTTCATCGAGTTTCAACATCTCGGCAGCCTTGTCAAGGTCGCTGAGCACCTGCTGATACGAGTCGTAGAGCGATGCACGTTTGATTGGTTGGTTCTCGTAATATTTTGTCCTCAACACAACACCAAGTTCATTCTTTGCCTCTTCATCGCCCTTATAATCTACACAGTAGAGCTTTATCAACTCGCTGTATGCAAGAGCACGGGCAAAATAGGCTTCACCGCAATAGAGTTCCATACGGTCAAGTTCAGTATCATTGGTGAGAGTCTGCATCAGTTTCACTGCATTGTCGAGCAGAAAGTTACAATTTCCAATCACCGAATACAACGAACCATACACAGCCTCAACCTGTGCATTTGTAGCAAGAATTTCCCAACGCCACACATCGCCGAAGGTGTTTGTATATCCGTTCACAGCATACACCATATCGCACTGAATATCGGGCAAAAGTGTCAGATAGCCACTATAGAGCGCACCGCTAAGAAACGATGAGTATATACCCACCACAGCCTGGTCAGCCTCATCAACACTGGTTATCGCCGAACCCTCGGGTACGGCATTCTCTGGAAATTTGTCAAGACACGATACCTGCACAACAAGCATCATTGCCAACGATATATAGGTAATTATCTTCTTCATCATAAAAGAGTCCTAAGGTTAGAATGTTATTTCAACTCCCAATGTATATTGGCGCGACATCGGATACTGAGCCTTGTAGACATTGCTTGTAGACTCAGGATCGAGACCGCTGAACTTTGTCCAGGTAAAGAGGTTCTGCGCCTGAACATATACACGTGCACGGCTTATGAAACCGGTTTTTCCAAGCATTGTACGAGGGAAGTCATAGCTCAACATAATGTTTTTCAGACGCAGGAACGAAGCATCTTCCAAGAAACGTGAGTCCATTTGAGGAGTTACACCATAACGTGGAATGTCTGTTACGTCACCTGGTTTTTTCCAACGGTCATACAATAGACGCTTCGACTGGTTGTAGACCGAATAGAGACCGTTACTCTCCTCAAAGAAGCGGTCGTTGTTGAACATCCAACGGTCGGCAACCCAACTGAAGTTTGCATTCAAAGATATACCCTTGTAGCTCAACGAAGTACCAAAACCACCCTGCCAGGGAGCATTGTAGTTTTTACCCACCAACACCTTGTCGTTCTCACTATAGACATTGGTTATGTTACCCTCTTTGTCATACCAGAGAGCATCACCGTTTGCAGGGTTCACGCCCGCATACCTATTTATATAGAATTCGCCAATGGAATGTCCGACAACAAGTTTGGTTGATGTATTGGACAACTCATATTCATCAAGACCGTTGTAAAGCTCTGTAATCTCATTATGGTTGTAGCTTGCATTGGCATTGACATTCCAGACAAAATCCTTTGTGCTTATGACATCGGCACCCAAAGAGACCTCTACACCCTGATTAATCATTGCACCCACATTATCCCAACGTGTGCCGAAGCCGTTGTTCACGTACGACTGTGGCACAAGCATAAGCATATTGGTCGTTTTCTTGTGATAAAGCTCAACATCAGCGTTCACACGACCAAAGAAACCAAGATGGATGGCAAGGTTTGAAGTCCACAACTGCTCCCAACTCAACTTTTCATTTCCTTGTGTAGCCGGTGCAATACCTGCAACACCCATATAGTTAGAGCCGCCACCAACAAGTGCCAAATGGTCGTAATCGGGGATTGAAGAGTTACCCGATGTACCTGTACTTGCAGCTATCTGAGCATTTGTGAGCCAATTTCTGCAAGATTTCATAAACTTCTCCTTGCGTACATCCCACATAAATCCAAGCGACCAGAATGTAGCCCAACGGCCATTCTTTCCAAAGCGCGATGAAGCGTCACTACGTACCGAGAAATCGGCATAATAGCGGTCGTTATAGTTATACTCGCCACGTGCGAAGAATGAGAGGAACGCGTGGCTTGAATATGAGTTTGCCCACGATGAGGCTCTTGTTCCCGAAGACAACAGAGTGAACGAATCGTTGTTCTGTCCACGTGTCACCACCTGGAAGCCCTCGGAGCGATAGTCCACACCCTCTTGACCAAGCATCACATTGAAGTGATGATAGCGCTGCACATCGAACTTATAGTTGATTGTGTTTGTTATAGTAAGGTTCACTGTCGCATACGAACTGCGGCCGGCAGCACCCACGCCGTTGTTGCCCACAAAACTTGGATAGGATTTCATATCGGCTGTCGAATGCGAATAGTCAACACCAAACTGTGAACGGATGGTAAGATTACGGATTGGGGTAATCTCGGCATACAGCACACTCAAGGCCTTGTACTTCTTGTTGTCGAGAGGGTTGTTCTCCATCCACTCCAATGGGTTGTACGATGTGCCCTTCCAGCTACCATCCTTTGAGGATGCCAAAGAACCATCTTTTTTGTAAGGATTCCAGTATGGAAGCATAAAGCGACAAGCCGAGATTGGAGTATAGAGAGCATACTCACCGTCATCGGCCTGCTGAGCCTCCTCGTATGCCAACATTGTATTTGTACCGATTTTCAGCCAAGGTGCGACCTTTACGTCGACATTTGAACGTAGATTAAAGCGCGAGAATGTCGAACCCTGTGCAATACCCTCCTGGTCATAGTAACCACCCGATACAAAATAGTTCAATTTATCGGTAGCGTGGCTCACGGTCAAATCATAACCCTGCAAACGCGCCCTGTCATTGAATACAACATCCAGCCAGTTGATATCGGTCTGTCCAAGGAGATTGTAATCCTGTCCGGCATCAATGCCAATCTCTTTCTCAAACTGTATTCTCTCGGCAGTGTTCATCATATTCCACTCGCCGTGAGCAAGATTTGAGAAACCCTGCTGAGTGCGCAAAGTGATATCAACCTTCTCGGTCGAAGTACCGCGTTTTGTTGTTATCACCACCACACCATTTGCCGCACGTGCACCATAGATTGATGTCGATGAAGCATCCTTGAGTACGTTTATAGACTCAATATCACCGGGGCTGATAGAATTGAAATCGGAACTTGTGATGGGCACACCGTCAAGAATGAACAGCGGCGAAGTACCCGAATTGATTGAGTTCGTACCACGAATCTGGAACACAGCCGGCTTGCTGGGCTCTCCCGAATTTGAAATAACGGTCATACCCGGTGTCGCACCCTGCAATGCCTGGTCAAAACTCACAGCCGGCACATTCTCCAACTTTTCGGCCTTCACAGTGGAAACCGAACCGGATATTGTTCCTTTTTTGCGGACACCGTATGCCACAACGACAACCTCGTCAATTGTCATTTGCTCAGGATTCATTACCACATCCAAGACCTTTGTCTCCTTGTTCACAGTGAACTCTTGCGGCGTGTAACCGACATAAGTGAACTGCAACTGCGCCTCATCTGCACCTTTGACATCAATTTCATAATTTCCGTCAAAGTCAGTAACCACGCCGTTTGATGTACCTTTCTGCATAATTGTAAGCGAAATCATACCCTCACCGTCTTCGGAAGAGGTAACCCTACCCCTCACCTTGAAAGACTGTGCCCAGGTCGATTGCGCCGCAAACATACAGAGAATGGCAAACAGCAAAAATACTCTATTTCTCATTTACAAAAATTTATTTTCTATCACACACAAATGTCTACCCACCGCAACAAGGCCTTGCAAACAACAATTACAAGACAATGCCGAAGCGCGTAGCACAAAAAAGAGAATAAATATTACATTTTCATTCACCCTCTTCCAAAAACAGCCGCAAAGATACTAATAATAATTATTAAATTGATAATAGGATACAAAATTTGTAAAGAAACGTGCATAAAAAAACACAAGAATACACCCCGGCCCACACAAACACACTCTCAAACACACTCAAAGTGTGGAATTTATCTCCTCGACATACCCCAGCACCTCACTCCTGCCCAAGCCATTCTCGGACGATGTAACAAACACCGGTGGCAACTCCTCCCACTCCTCGAGCAGTTTCGCCTTGTAGGATGCAATGTTTTTTGCCAATACACTCTTTGTCACCTTATCGGCCTTTGTAAAGATTATTGAGAATGGCACACCATTCTCGCCAAGCCATTGAAAAAACTCCAAATCAATCTTTTGGGGCTCGTGACGGCAATCTATGAGCACAAACAACAGAGTCATCTGTTCGCGCTCAAGCACATAACTTGAAATGATATGCTCCAACTGCTCATTCTGCGACTTGCTTCGCTTTGCATAGCCATAGCCGGGCAGGTCGACCAGATACCACTCATTGTTGATGAGATAGTGGTTTATAAGCAGGGTCTTACCCGGTGTTGCCGATGTCTGCGCCAGCTTCTTTTGGTTTGTCAACGCATTGATGAGGCTTGACTTTCCTACATTGGAACGGCCAATGAAGGCATATTCGGGCCTCCCGTCCTGCGGACACTTCTTTATATCGGTGTTGCTTATTATAAAACGTGCGCTCTTTACAATTGGTGTACTCATATAGTCATTGTTTTTTCTTTATGCAAAGATACAACGATATTCAGAAGCTGTTTAAATTTCTAAAAAAATATTTTCTTATAGAAGCCGGTTGTTTCGCCGTTTTTTATGTTCAAGAATGTCTGTTTCTTTCTTTTTTGAAGCATAATTTATGCCATCTTGGCAAATTTATCTATACCTACTCATTTAAGCCTAAAATTGATAGGAACAGCGAACTTAACCCTTACTGGCACGCCATCTTGTTTCCCAGGTTTCCATTCAGGCATACTTTTAAGAACGCGCAATGCTTCGTTATCCAAATCGGGATCCACGCTTCGTACAACTGTAAAATCAGTTGTACTGCCATCTTTTTCTACCACAAACGACACGACAACCTTACCTTCTATGCCAAAAGTCCGACTAAAGGGCGGGTATTTCAGATTTTTTCTGATAAAATCCGTCAAGCATTCCATACCGCCAGGGAATTCGGGCGCCTGCTCTGCAGCAGCATAGACAGGCTCCTCGGCAGAAATTTCTTTTTCATTATCACTAACGGTTTCAGATGCTATTGAAGAGATTTGATTTTGCACGTTCAAATCTTCGGACACGACTTTTATCTGTACCGAGTTGGAAGTTATCACTTCTCCATCAGCAGTAATGGTGGCAGGGGGCACCACGAATACTCCCACCTCTTTTGCTTTCAGAACGTAAGTATAGGTTACACTTGACTCTCTGGATGTTGCTCCATTCTTTGAACTCATAGATGACCTGATTCCGCGAGTAGGACCATGCAGTATCTCAAAATCCTTTATTTGTGGTACACAAAAGCCCTCTTCTTTATCTGTCATTACTTCATAACAGAGTTTAAATGTTTCGCCTATTCCAACAACCTCGGAAGCTGTTGCTTTAAATTCGACTTTATTTTTTTTATCATCAACAGTTTTGGGCGTGACTGCCGTAACATGACCGGTATATTTTACGATATATTTTTCCCCGCTGTATTTGATTTGTTTTATTTCCCCGTCCTCGGGCGCTGGTTCATCATATAGAAATATCGGATTCTCTGTATCATCATCAAAAGAATATATAGCAAACAGACGTTCTTTTGCAGTCTGGTTCTTGAGAACAAAAGCAAACTCGGCGAATTTATCATGGTCGTTGTCCAAACGGGGATATAGAAAATTGTTACATTTTGCATCCTTTGGCAACGTGTAAAGTTGCCAGCCCTCGGTTCCTGTATTTAACTGCTTGCGCTTGCAGTAATCCAGCACTGCCATACGTGATTTGGACGATTCGATGCATTCTTTTGCATCGGCATTACCCCAGACATTGTCAAGCAACATGAAATCGTCCCACTCAAGCAAATATGGAGCAGCCACAAAGCCTTCCACTCCGTCCACTTTTACTTCGGCCCACTCATCATCCTTCGAATAGGTAATAAGTCGTGTACCATATGGAACCTTGGTCAACTTATTGTATTCAATCCCGGCAACTTTTGACGATCGCAAAAAGACATTGTTTGCAACGACATAAGTGCGCAGCGCATCCCTGTCTTTAGCATAAGGTGCATACCATATAAAATACCCCCCGACAAGCCCAACCAGTGCAAATGCGCCTATAACAATGCCAATTATCAATGCGACATTCAGTTTTGAAGATGTAGATTTTTGAGCAGGCGAAGTGTCCTGAGAGTGTTTGGCAGACTGTGTATACACCGCATCGGTTGATGTATGGGAGGTAGCTACTTGCTGTGCCGGCTTTTCGGGTTGAACCGATGCATTGGTATAGTCTCTGTTTGCCGTTTGTGACCCTTGGCCGGTATGAGGAGAATTTGCCTCTGCCGGATGTGCGATTTCCTGCATACGCAACAAAATTGTATCGTAATCTGCTTGGTCTGCCTTGATCGCACGACTGGATTTTACGATAGCGACAATGTTCTTTATTGTGAACCAAATGGCTGCAACCGGGGCAAGCAGGAAGGCAAAGGCCACTTTGAAGAAGAAGGCAAACATCTGTTGGAAACAGCCCTCGTTCGGGTCTACTCGCGTTACGATTTCATCAGCCCATTTTTCTTCGGCCGAACGAGTTACAAAGTTTTTCAATGCCGATGGAAGACCGCCGATGCCGGCAATAATCCAGGCCGTCATAATATGCTCTGGACTTGATATGTATATCATAAGTCCAACAGACATGAACAGCAATAAGAATACAAGTTTGACAACAGACCAAAATTTCGTTGTTTTATTGGTGGAGATATTTTCTCCCAACATCTGCAGACTGCATTCATTACATTGCGGTTTATTGTTTATTGCAAATGGTGCTGTATCAACACAAGTTTTACACATTGCTCTTCCACAAGTAACACAAGACGACACAGCAGGAGCATTGTTGTGCCAAGCGCATGGATTAAAGTAATATTCCTCAAGATTCTGCATCGGCGCGTTTGGATTGGGCGCACCACATTTGGGACAACTTTGGGCCTTATCAGACATTTGGTTTCCGCATTCACTACAATTTATAAGTGCCATGAGTTTAGAAATTGATTCATCACAGTCCCCATGATGAAGTTATAGAAACACGAAGCGTGGAACTGCAATGCTACCACATTCTGATTTGGAGGTCGTAGGAAACCTTTAGCACGGATATGGTAATAGCAGCCCACGCAATGGCGTGAGAACCACTATGCCTCCCTTGTGCTAAATTTGAAAATTTCCTACGTTCCCAAATCACAAGAACAGCATAACGCTTCTTATTATTTTCGCATGTCTTGGATAGAGCTGCCTCTATCTGACACAAAAGTAATCAAAATTCCATAAGCCCCCAACTCTCAAACAACTTTTATTGTACATACACCCAGCGAAACAACATTATTGGCGGCCGCCATATTACTGCAAAATCTTCACACCCACAAACAACGTCCTTGGTTGCGTGGGGCCATAGAAGTAACCCGAATCGCGGAATTCGCCCTTATCAAGGTCGCGTTGGAAACTGTTGAAAATATTCTGCACACCGGCATTGAGCTGCAGGTTTATGTGGTCGTGCAGTATGAACGTGTATCCCGCCTTGAAGTTGAGGTCAAAAAAATCGGGGGTTTTCTCCAGACGGTCATTCTCTATGTAACCGGCATAGTGTGGTACAAGCATTGAGCCGGTGTATGCACCCGAAAGCGAGAGGTCAAGATTTTTCAAAGGTGACGATGTGATTGTAAAATAGCCATAGTAATCGGGCGTGCGCATCATACGCTCTGTTGTCAACTCAACGCCGTCCACCTCGGTCCAAGCCTCGGGCTGCTTGTAAATACTGCGCTGCGCAGTAAAACCCAGTTGCAAAGAGAACTCCTTTCCGTGTGCAATCTTTGCATCGATGTTTGCGCCATAGACCCGTGCGCCGGCACCGTTGCGGCGCTCTTTTATAGCGTGCCCATCGGCATTGACACCAACATCCTCAAGCACAAACACATTGTTCAAACCGGTATAAAAACCCTCGACAAGCACATTTGCCTGCCAATGACCGAAACGCACTGTCCAGTCTACCGAACCGCTGAAACTGTTCGAGCGCTCCTCTTTCAGTCCGTCGGCAAGTTCAATCTGTACACCCTCACCACCAACAGCCGTCACGTGCAAATCCTCGTCATAGGCCTGAGGTGCACGGAAACCGGTCGAATAGGTAAGACGCGCCTGCAAATCCTTCAGCGGTTTGTAAAGGAAATTCACACGCGGACTGAAAATAGGCTTTTCAATGAGATTATGCTTATCCATACGCAGACCGAGCAACAGCGAAAAATGGCGTGCTTTCCACTCGTTCTGTACAAAGGCACTACCTATGCGCACATCCTGACGCATATCGCGGTTGTACCCCGTCATCACATCGTGCAGCCTATTTTCCTGAAACTCCACTCCACTCATAAAAGTTGCCGGTGAAAAGAGGAATTTATCAATTTGCCAAGTATATGTTGCACCGGTAACCCAAGTGAGGTCATCGGTCTTGCCATACGCATTCGGGTCGCGCTGCGCACCATAATAACTGTCACGGGCAATATGTTGCACCGATGCAAACAACGACAGTTTATGCTTGTACCCATCCCAGCCGTGGTCGTATGTAACGCCGCCACTGTTTATGACGTGTTTTGTCTGTTCTGTTATGTCACTCTCGTGCGGTTGCAAGTCGAACTTGTTGCCACCACGGCGCAACTCGTTTGTTGTATGATACTCAATGCTCAAACGGCCATTGTATGTGGGGCGGTAGTATGTACGCAGCCCAAACGTATTCAGGTTCAGTTTGCCAAGCTCCGAAAAACCGTCTCCGTCGTGGTCATAGGGATTACGGTTGCGATAGTTGGCATAGACCGCCATTCCATACTTGTTATCGGGCGACACAAGAGACACATTAGCGCCCACGCTCTGCTCCCACGCCTTGAGACCATATCCTGCAAAATTGCTCGTCACAGAAAAGGAGTTGCTCACAGGGTCTTTGGTTATGATATTCACCGTTCCGCCCACAGCATTTGCTCCAAAAAGTGCCGAGCCACCACCACGCACAACCTCCACACGTTCAATCATATTCACCGGTATCTGTTCAAGGCCATATACACCACTCAAGGCGCTCACAACAGGACGGCTGTTTATAAGAACCTGAGAATATGGGCCTTCGAGACCATTGATGCGCACCTGTGGGAAGCCACAGTTCTGGCAATTGTTCTCTACACGCAAGCCTGTAACATAGTTCAGGCTCTTTGCAAGGTCAATGGAGTTCACAGCCTCAAAGAGCGGCAAAGCAGCTACCGACACCACAACGGGAGCATCCTTACGGCTTATCTCGTTGCGGTTGGCCGACACCACCACCTCGTCAATAACAAAATTGTCGGCTTTCAGCTTGAAGTGCACCACAGCAGTGTAGTCCTTGCTCACCACAACCTCCTTTGTCATAGTCTCATAACCCATTGCCGACACTCGCAAGCTATACTTTCCCGGGGCAATATCGGTAAAAGCAAACTGTCCGTCTTCATTGCTTGTTGCCCCCTCTCCGGTTTCAACAATGAGCACAGATGCAAAGGCTATGTTCTCCTCTGTTCCGCTCTCAATTATGTGCCCCATAATTTTGTTACCCTCCCTGATATTCAAAGGTGTAGCGGCAAACAATGCCGCCACACACAGAGAGAATATCAATGTTGTAAATTTCCTTTTCATATACCAATATCTTTATTTCTTTTTCTGTTACAAAGGTACCGTTATCCCAATAGTCACACAATAACAACAAATTGTTAAAAAAGCGTGCCGTTTAACAAAAAAGCATATATCCACACAAGATATGCAACTAAAATATACAAAATGTTTGCAAATACTTGTAAACATAATCAATAAATAATACATTTGCGCAGAAACAATTACCTAAACGATATGAAAACAGAAAGATTTACTACAATTTTATCATCATTACTCCTGTTTGCGACAACGGTTTTTGCAGGCCCGATAGACCCCGAAAAAGCCACTGAAATAGCCAGCGGTTTTTGGAACAGAACCGCAAAAGCGCCCAATGGCATATTGAAACTTGTTCCAAGAAGCAATATGGCAAAGGCCGGTGGCCGTCTCCAGACAAAAGAGCAGACACCGGGATTCTACATCTTCACTCCCGAAAATGAAAAGGGATTTGTAATAGTATCCGGTGACGACGAATTGCCGGCAGTCATAGGCTACTCCACCACAGCAAAAGCCGGAGAGATGCCACCTGCGCTATGCGACCTGCTCAATGTTTATGATATGTATGTCGAAGATGTACGCAATGGTGTTGTCAAACCTGTTAAACCGGCCACCACAACAACCAACAGCAATATAGAGCCAATGCTGACAACAACTTGGAACCAGAATGCACCATACAACCTTATGTGCCCTCAGATAAACGGCTCCTATGCACCAACAGGATGTACTGCAACTGCAATTGCCCAGATTATGAAATTCCACAACTGGCCCGACAAGCCATCGAAGTCTTTTACTTGGTACAACAATACAACAGGCAAGGATGAATATGTGAACACATCGAGCCACAAGTATGACTGGGCCAATATGATTGACAGCTACAAGAGTGGCTACACTACAATCGAAGCGAACGCTGTTGCTCTGCTTATGTCCGATGTAGGCAAGGCTATGAACAGCGACTACGCACTCGGCGGTACCGGAGCAAACCCACCAAGTGCAGCACAGGCATTGGTAAATATATTCAAATACTCACCGGACATTGTTGTAGCAAACAGAGAGGAATACACCAACGAAGAGTATATGGAACTTATCCGGACAAACCTGGAGGCACGCCAGCCGCTAATGTACGCCGGATACGGACAAAACTACTCTGCTGGACACGCATTTGTGTGTGACGGTATTAATGAAAACAACCTATTACACATCAATTGGGGCTGGGGAGGTATGTATGACGGCTATTTCGACATTACCACAATGGCCCCGGGTGGAACCGGTATTGGCGGTGGCGAAGAGCGTTACAATGTGGGACAGGCAATCATTGCAAACATACGCCCACGCGCTATAGACGAAACCGGTGTGAACGGCAAACCAACCCTCTATTCAGCATTTGTTCTGAACCCGGACACAGACCCACAAAAGAACGAAGAATACGAAGTTGTGGAAAAATCCACAAAAGGCTTTGCAAACAACACATCCAAACAGCGCATTGCATTCGCCCTACTGAACTGGTCACACTCGACCACAAAGATGCAGATTGCAATGGTCTTTGAAAAGGATGGAGAACTCTATCACAGTGAACAGCTCAATGAAGCCAACGATTTAATAGAACTGAAAATGAACGAGGATAGTGGCGGTCATTACATAATAGACCTAACAATAAGCGACATCATAGGGAACGAATCATACTTTGAACAAGGAACTTACAATTTACGCCTGTATTATTCCGACGGAGGAGAAGATAGTGATTTTGAGCTGATAAGAGGTGCCGAGAACAACTTTGTCCTCGAGGTTACGGACAAAGAGACTTGTGCGTATGTTATGAAGCCGGAAATAACAGTAACCGAACTGATGTTTCATAGCACACCAACAACTAAGGGTGACCCGATATCATTTGATGCAAAGTTTGAAAACAGAAACGAGCGCAACTCGCTTGTAGTTATTGCACCAATACTAAACCGAAAAATTTCGGACAATACGTACAAGAGCGATACATTGACAAAAGCTGCAGCTATGATTACTGTTTATGACAACCAAAAAATCACAGCATCATTTAAAAACGTAGGAACATTCCCCGAGGACGGAACATACAACATCTCATTTGCATACAACGTACTGAACAGCTACACAGGACGAACAACGGAGCTCGACCGCAATTCGGCACTCTCAATCGACGGAAAGAGCCAGGACATTATAATAAGCCCGTTGCCCGACGGCCTGGTGCTCTCAACCACAGCACTGAGCGCACCGGCAATCACATACGGCGATAAGGCAAGTATCACAGCAACGGTAGCCAACATCTCAACCACAAACAGTACATTCTGCGGCACATTGGGACTGTTTGCAAAAGACAACGCCACAGGCCGCGCACATCTTTTGGGAACAAAATATGTAGACGCGCTTGAAAAAGACGCTTCAACAGAAATAGAATACAACACCCCCGACTACCTGCCGGTGATGCAACCCGGTGAGTATACCATAACAGTGCAACAGGTAAAAGAGGGTAAATGGGAAACCATCAGACAATCGGCCGCAACCTGCATTCAAACCATTGCAAAAACGTCGTCACCCATCCCTTATATAACAGAAATCATTGGTATAAACAATGGCAAAGACGTTGTTGTCCAAGGTGAAAGTTTTGAGGTAAAAGCAACATTCAGCAGCCTGAATGCCGACTTTGACGGATATGTACGCGTAAACATACCATACGGTTTGAGCTACCACGCACGAAGCGAATATGTGCAAGTGTCCGTTGAAAAAGATGGAACAACAGATGTGACACTGAACTGCACAACAATAAAGACAACTCCGCTAAACAAGTATAGATTGAATATTATGTACTACGACAGCAACAAGAAGAAACTTGGCGATATGTCGAACAATACTTTGACATACAGCGGCAACGGATATTTTTGGATAGGCGACGATACGGCCATCGAGGAAATAGAGTGTGCAGGAGACGCTACAATCTCTGTTTGTGAAAATTACATAACAATATCAAATGCCGAGGATGCACAGGTAACCGTTTACAGCACCAATGGCAGCGAGATATACAGCGGCGCAGACAATACAATATCAGTTGCCAAGGGTTTGTATATTGTAACTGTGCAACACAACGGCAAAGCCACAGCAACAAAGGTTTTAGTGAAGTAACATATTTGAAAATATATCACACAATGGCGGACAGGCACACAAGTTTGTCCGCCATTGCATTTTCCCCTTTTTAAACTTGTTTCATTGCACACTAAACGCTATTTTCGCACAAAATATCAAACACAATGAACAAAATAGTAGTATCGGCAATTATAGCCATTGCGGCAATTGCCGGCAACGGGGCCGACTGCAATGCCGGGACAATATCAAAAAACAAGACAAAAAAAGTGAGCACATTCTTTTCAAAAGTACTCAATGGAGAGAATGCAAGCTACAACTGCAACGACAAGATAAAGCCTGAAGATGTTGCAAATGCCCGAAATGCAGTGTGGGCGTGTTGGCGCAACGCCGTGCTTGCCACCAACGAGGAGAAGTTGCTTGCTCCATTTGCGACAAACGAGCCGCGAGATACCGGATATTGGAGACTGCCCGAGCATCTTGAGGAGAATGCGCTGATGCCCTATTACTTCATAAAAAAAGGTGAACAGCCAAAAGACGGCTACCCACTGTTCCTTTATATGCACGGCTCGGGCGAGAAAAACCGCGAATGGGAGGCCGGCATACGCCTTTGCAGCAGTTATGACGATGCCCCATCACTGCACTTCATTCCGCAAATCCCCAATGGATTTGGCGAGCTCTACCGTTGGGCAATCCAAAGCAAACAATGGGCTTGGGAGAAACTGTTGCGCCTTGCATTTGTAAATGACAGCATCGATGCCAACAGAATATATTTCTATGGTATTTCAGAGGGTGGCTATGGCAGCCAGCGCCTGGCATCGTTCTATGCCGACTATCTTGCGGGGGCAGGCCCGATGGCCGGTGGAGAGCCTCTGAAGAACGCACCAATGGAGAACCTTGCAAACATAGCCTTCTCATTACGTACAGGCGAGCAGGACTACGGCTTTGCACGCAACGCAATGACCTACAACGCCGCGCAGACCATTGACAGCCTTTCAAAAAAATATCCCGGTCTATACAATCACTTCATTGAACTTGTACCAAAGAAAGGGCACAGCATAGATTATGAGAAGACAACACCGTGGCTGAAACAGCACACCCGCAACGCCCACCCGACATATTTCTACTGGGAGGACTATGATATGTATGGCCGCCACAGAACAGGTTTCTACAATTTAAAGGTGAACGAGACATCGCGTAATAACGATGAAGAGCGCAGCTGCTACGAGATGAGCATAGAGGACAACACCATAAACCTCACAGTGCAGAACGTGACGTACACCACAACACAGCTCATTTACAACATCCCTATGTTCTTTGCAAAGAACTATGCACCAGCCACAAAGGGAAATGTGACAATCTACCTGAGCGAGAAACTCTTCGACTTTACAAAGCCTGTTAAAGTCATTGTAAACGGAAACGAAGCATTCAACGGCAAAGTAACCCCCACACTCAAGGCTATGGCCGAGAGTTGCGCCGAGTTCTTTGACCCTGAACGAGTATTCCCGGCAGAGATAACAGTAGACATAAAGTAACAGCCATTCTCAATTTGCACAATGGAGTTTTTTTGACTATCTTCGTGCCACCATTAAAAAGAGCCGGAACAGATGAACCAAGAATACCCATCAACACTTTTGGAACGAGCCGTAAAGGAGTTCTCCAAGCTCCCGGGCATAGGGCGTAAGACAGCTACGCGCCTGGTACTTCATCTGTTGCGCAAGAAAGAGGATGAGGTAGAGGGGTTCTCATCAGCAATACTCACACTTAAACGAGAAGCAAAATACTGCAAAGAGTGCCACAGCATATCAGACACGGACATTTGCCCGATATGCGCCAATCCTTTACGCGACCACAGCCTTATATGCGTTGTGGAAAACATTCAGGATGTTATGGCAGTGGAGAATACAATGCAGTTCAAGGGTGTGTATCACGTCCTGGGTGGCGTAATATCGCCGATGGACGGAGTCTCACCAAGCGACCTGCACATAAACAGCCTGATAGAGCGTGTTGCCAAAGGCGAAGTCAAAGAGATAATCCTGGCACTAAGTTCCACAATGGAAGGAGACACAACGAATTTCTACATATACCGCAAGCTGCAACAGTACGATGTAAAGCTGTCGGTAATTGCCAGGGGCATATCAATCGGCGACGAGCTTGAATACACCGACGAGGTCACTCTTGGCAGTTCAATAATTAACCGCCGGCCATTCACCGGCAAAACGATATAGAGCTATGAACAAAGAGAATGTTCTAAAATCCTTGAAATTCAATTTTGCGACATCAATTTTCGCAGCTATAATAGCTATTGCCGCATTCGAGACAGGCTATCTCACCAAGGGTGCATTGGCAATGAACCTTACACAAGAAGACATATACTACATCGAGGTCTGCAGCATTATGCTCACAATAGCCATCATACCGTTTGCATTGAAGGGGTTCAGCCGCGCTATGAGCAAAGGAGCAAGCCTCGGGAACAGCGCGTTCCTTAAACTATACAGCAAAAAGAGCCTGCTGCGTATGTTTCTGCTTTTCATAGCTCTTGTGATAAATATTTTCGTTTACTACGGCATTGAATACGATGGAGCAATGTACTGTGCAATCCTAAGTTTTGGAGCACTCCTGTACAGCTATCCAACCGGCAAGGTGTTGGATGAATATCAAAATGCAACAAAACAGAATGACGAAAAATGAAGCTATCGGTAGTAATTGTCAATTATAACGTAAAACATTTTCTCGAGCAGTGCCTTGACTCGCTTGAGCAGGCAGCCGCAGGCATCGAGCACGAAGTGATTGTGGTCGATAACGCATCTACCGACAACTCCACAGAATATATCACGGCACGTTTTCCCGGCGTCAAATGGATAGCCAGCAAAGAGAACAACGGTTTTTCAAAGGGAAACAACATAGCCATAGCTCAATCACAAGGAGAGTACATACTGATGCTGAACCCAGACACCATTGTCACCAAAGAAGCGATAGAGGGATGCATTGAGTTTATGGACAATACCGCAGATGCCGGAGCTTGCGGAGTATATATGCTGCGCACTGACGGAATGTTTTCACCCGAATCGCGTCGCGCACTGCCAACACCGTTCGTGGCATTCTGCAAGATGTCGGGATTGTCAAGCCTGTTCCCCCACTCGCGCACATTCGGACGATACTATATGCAGTACCTCGACAAGGAGGAGATAAACCCGATTGAAATAATATCGGGAGCATATATGATGCTGCGCCATAAGACAATAAAAAAAACCGGTGCTCTTGACGAGGATTTCTTTATGTATGGCGAAGACATCGACCTCTCCTACCGCATCCTGAAAGGTGGCTACAAGAACTACTATCTCCCCTTGCGAATATTGCACTACAAGGGCGAGAGCACCAATAAAAGCACATACAGATACGTACACACGTTCTATCGTGCAATGCAGTTGTTCTTCAAAAAACACTACTCACACTACTCACTGCTTGTGAGCCTGCCAATAAACATCTCCATCTGGGTACGTGCTATGCTGGCATACGTCGGCAACCAATTCGTTCACCGCAAAGTGACACAAGAACCCCAGAGCATCAATTGCATTGTGCTTGGCAGCGCCGACACAATCGCCGAGGTGAGAGAACTTTTGCAAGAAAAACAGAAAAACGGCAAACACACATTCATAGAGGCCACAGAAGAGACTATACCCAAAGGACACACGGGGGAAAGCATCGACCTTGGCAAGTATGACACAGTTGTGTACGACACAGAAGCCTACACATACGGCACAATACTCAGACTGCTTAACAGCAGCAATAACAGAAAGCTGCGCCTGGGAACATACTCAACAAGAACAAAAAAACTCATAACCGAAGACCAAGTCTTTGATTATGACGAAATAAAATCAAAGCGATGAACACCGCTTGGCTAAAAAACGATACCGTCTCATTGCGTGCCCCAGAACCCGAAGATTTGGAACTGATGTACGCAATGGAGAACGACACGACATTATGGAGCATTGGCAACGCCACACTCCCCTATTCACGCTACACCCTGAGGCTCTACCTTGAACAGAGCAAGCAAGACCTCTTTGCCGAACATCAAGCACGCTTTGTCATCACCCTTGCGGGAGGTGAAACAGCCGGAATGATAGACCTTGCCGACTTTGACCCACTCAACAGCCGTGCCGAAGTGTGCATAGGCCTGCTTGGCAAACACCGCAGTAAAGGAATTGCCACCCAAGCATTGACACTTTTGTGTGAATACGCACTGAAAAAGTTGCACATAAACCAACTCTACGCCTTAATCCCCGAGTGGAACGAAGAGAGTTTAAGACTTTTTGAAAAAAACGGCTTCAAAAAAAGCGCTTTGCTCAAACAATGGTTGCGCACAGAAAACGGCTTCAAAGACGTATTTTTAGTGCAAAGACTCTCCAAATAGCCATTTTTTAGGAAAAAAATCAAAAAAAACCACTTTTTCTTGAAAAAAAAGCAGAAAAAGTTTGCAGATATAAAAAAAAGCCCTACCTTTGCACTCGCTTTGAGACACGAACAAAGCACAACACTTTGAAATTTTGGTGCGTTAGTTCAGTTGGTTAGAATACATGCCTGTCACGCATGGGGTCACGGGTTCGAGTCCCGTACGCACCGCAGAAAGCCTTTCAGTTATGCTGGGAGGCTTTTTTGTTTATATACATCAAGTTAAGACGAATTCATTGAAATACAGAATTTTGCATTTGTAATCTATTACTACCAAGAAAGATATTCATTTAGACATTTGCGGACAAACACGGACAGAAAAGGACAAAATGCGCTACCAATTTGTGCTACCAGACCCGCAAATGCGCTACCAGTTTAAGGTACTTTACAAACTAAAGGCAAAATGTATTCGTGAAATTGCTGTTATACAAAATGGGAGCAGCTTGTTGCCACCCCCATAAATCATCAGTTTTCTCCTCTAAGACTCTTAATATGCCTTAGGACTGCATCAAGCCGTTTCCTGTTTGCTTTTTGCTGGCAATACCCCAAGCTTATCGACAACGCCATTGCGCATATGGTTATAGCAATAACAACTGTGTTCCATACAAAGCCCGACGCTACAAGTATTGTCCATGCAATAAGTGCAATGCACGGCAGCGCAAGCACCTTGTCGGTAAACGAGCGCAATCGCTTGTGGTTTACAATCCTCTCTTGCGCCTCGGTCATGCTCATTGACGGCAGCTGCTTGATGTCAAGCGCCTTGTAGCACCTGCGGTTCAAGAGATATTCAAGCGCGCCAACCGCCAGTATGAACAGGCCGAATCCCCAATATCCTGCACCCTTGCCAAGATACATGACGAGGAACACAATACCCACAATAGGGGCTGATACCAATGAAACGCTAAAACGTTTTCTGTACCATCTTTCAATGTGGGAGAGTTTCTCTTTTATCGTCTCGCCGACAATCTCCTCGCTTATTATGCGCTGTTTATCAAGTTTCTCGTCCAAAAGCGCGAACTGCTGCTTGAGATCTTCAAGTTCCTTAAAATCTTTTTCTCGCTGTGTCATAATTCTTTGTTTACTTGTTAGACATTGATTTCAACTGCTCCTTAATGCGGAACAGCCTGGTGGTAACGCTTGACAATGATATACCTACCACGTTGGCTATGTCCTGATAGCTCATATTCTCCAGCCAAAGGAGAATTATTGCCCTATCAAAGACATCAAGGCGGTTAATTCTGTCATACAGCATCTGAATCTGTTTACTGTGTTCATCCTCGTCATGATACAGGTCGATGTCGACCAGAAGAGGAACTGTCTGTACACGGCTTTTCTTCTTCCGTTCCTGGTTACTGCATGTATTGAGGCTCACACGCCATATCCAGGTCTTTATATCACTATCTCCACGGAAGCCCTCAAATCCCTTCCATAGATTTATAAGAATCTCTTGGAACAGGTCGTTGACCTCTTCCTTATCGTTGGAGAAGAAGTAGCAGACAGTGTATATTGTCTTGCGGTACTCCTTGACCATCTCAGTAAATTTGCGTTCAGTGTTATCCATCAGAATCTTAATTATAGAAGCGCTTCATGTTTCTTTCTACTTGCTTAGACACACGAATGCGAGGGAACTTTCATAAAAAGTGAAGAATTTTTCAAAAATAGCAAAAAAGCAATTAACATAGCGCATTATAGGCGGTAATAGCATTTGTAAATGCGGAGATATGTGTTTTTATCGGCAACCAACAATGTCGTTTTTAGCATAGAATTAAGGTATATAATTAAAGGGGGCATCCTCTGCAGAAAATGCTTATTTGGGCAAAATATACCTAAATAAGCATTTTTTTTAGTGCTTATTTTCCCATTTTTATTTAAATAAGTAAACTTTTGCTATATCTTTGCGTTTAAAATATAGGTGCTATGAATGTATATAAGGACGAAACGATGAAAGAGCAGATTATAAAAAGAATGCAATTTGATAATCCTTGGTGGGTGTCAGGCTCTATACCTAATGATTATAAATCTATGCAGCACAGACTCTATTTGGATACGTTTATGCCAATGGTGGCCGATGTTTCAACAAGAAGAGGTGTTATTCTTATGGGATCTCGTCGTGTAGGTAAGACTGTTATGATATTTCACACCATTGAAGAACTTATAAAAAACGGTGTTCCTGCACAGAAGATCATTTATCTATCAATAGATACTCCTATATACAACAATATTTCATTGGAAGACCTGCTGCAACTTGCAAGAGAGTCTTTAAAGCAAAGCGATGCATCAATGGATGGTTATTTTGTATTTTATGACGAGATACAATATTTAAAAGACTGGGAAATTCATCTAAAATCGCTAATAGACAGTTATAGAAATATTAAGTTTGTTGCATCAGGCTCAGCAGCAGCTGCGTTAAAAATGAAAAGCACGGAAAGCGGAGCTGGTAGGTTTACAGATTTTATGCTCCCACCACTTACATTTAATGAGTACATACATTTGTTAGACCTAAACAATCTTATTGTTCCAACCCGAATGATATGGGACGGCAGAGAAATTAACAGTTATGATACTATTGATATAGATTTGTTGAATAAACACTTTGTGGATTATATAAACTATGGCGGTTATCCAGAGATTGTACTTTCAAAAAAGATGCAGGATGACATTACTCAATATGTAAGACATGACATTGTTGATAAAGTAATGTTGCGCGATTTGCCAAGTTTGTATGGAATCAAGGATATACAAGAATTAAATCGGCTTTTTGTGTATATTGTATACCATACCGGTGAAGAGTTTTCTTATGATGGATTATCCCAGGAGTCAGGGATAAGAAAAGAGGTATTGAAAAAATACATACAATATTTTGAAGCCGCTTTCTTGATAAAGGTTGTGCATAAGGTTAATGACAACGCAAAAAACCTGCAAAGAGTAACCGCATTCAAAATCTATTTGACAAATCCTTCTTTACGCTGTGCCTTGTTCTCTCCTTTATCGGCTTCTGATAGTATGTTTGGACATATGGTTGAAACAGCGATTTATGCACAATGGATACAAAGGGATACTACCGAAATTCATTATGCAAGCTGGGTTGAAAATAAAAAGAATAGAGAGGTGGATATGGTTGGTTTGGATCTTGCGCGTCAAAAACCAAATTGGGCAGTGGAAATTAAGTGGAGCGACAGGTATGTAGAACAAACAAGTGAGTTAAAACCATTGCTAAACTTTTTAACTAAAAACAGCCTTCAATCAGCTATTGTAACGACCATAAGTAAATACACATACAAACAAATGAGTGAAGTAGGATTACAATATATACCAGCTGCTTTGTATGCGTATATCGTAGGCGATAATACCATTAAACAGCGCCATATACAAAATATCGGATAACCAATAGCTCAGATACATATTATCATAGCCAACTGGAATGTGAAACTATTAATTTGTAATATATCAGAGTTCATTAACATACAACCTCAAGCAGGAACTGAAATAAGTTAAGCGCGCTACCAGAATACGCTACCGGTTTCAAAAGTAGTGATAAGGTATTGATACACAACCGAGTATTATAATCACGTACGCACCGTAGAAAAAATCTCCTAAAATATTGTTAAACAACGATTTAGGAGATTTTCTTTTGCTTTCGGTCCTAATTTTGGCTACATTTTGATATTTTATCGCCGTTTTAGCGTTCAGCCGGCAAGATTATAAATGCAGACAGCCTATAAAACTTCTATTCTGAAAGAAAAACTTTTAGTTACCGGTTTTTCAGCCGGATTACAAAACAGTGTCTGCTATTGTTGAAACGGTAATCGATACCGAATTTATAATACTCTGCTACTGATTTCACAAGTGCAAGTCCAAGGCCGGTTGAGCCGGTCTTGCCGCTTGTGTAGAAACGGTCGAAGAGCCTTGCCTTGTCCAAAGCCTCATCGCCACTGTTTGAAACCATCAATTCATCTTGAGAGATTTTTATCTCTATTACCCCTTTTGATGGTGAGTGTACAAAAGCATTTTTAATGAGATTGCCAACCATTGTGGTTGCAAGCATCTCGTCCATCTGTACAACGTAACCTTGTGGTACAGCTACGTTGCATCGCAACTCTTTCTCTGCGAATATCTCTTTATACACCTCAAGTTCACTGTTTATTATAGAGACTATATCCACATCAACACGGTCAAGAAAATGACCGTTGTCAATCTTCGACAACAATAACAGCGTGCGATTTAGACGTACAAGACGGTGTATAGACTGCCGCATCTTCGACAACTCGGCAAACTGTTCCTCGGTGAGTGTTGTAGAATCCATCATCCACTCTATGCGGTTGCCAAGCACTGCGAGCGGTGTCTGCAACTCGTGTGATGCGTTGCCTATAAACTGTTTCTGGCGTTCAAGGTGATTCTCGGCACGCTCTATGGTCTCACGTGCCGTCTGTGTGAGTTTACGAAATTCAACAACCGTCTCTTCATTGGGAAAACCGGCCAAGCCACCACCGGGGCGATACCCGTCGAGCCACTTCAAAAGTGAATAAAACGGTTTCATACTGATTTTAAAGACAGCGACTGTCACAGCCAGTATGGTACACAACAGCACTGCATATATTATTGCAATATGGATGAGCAGCGCTCTTATAATATCGTCGCGCTCAAATGTCGGTGTAGACACTATAAGCCGGTATGCAACTCCGTCCGAGTCGTGGAACACTTTGGTCAATACACGCGCCGGCTCACTCTCTTTTTTCCAATGAAGATAGACTTCACGGTCCTCATAAGTTTCCCAATCGTAATGATGCTCTGTTGGCTGCAACTGTTCAATGGAATAGGTGTTATTACTGCCATCACCCGGCGTAGGCAACTCTTCGCCATCCACGACACGACATACAATCATTTCGGCATAATCGTCGAGACTGTCATCGGTCTCGTCATTTACCTGAAAAACCATTGTAAAGTAGAATAGCGTTGCCCAAAGCAACAGCACTGGCATAATAACCAATGCCAGACGAAGTGTTACCCTGTGTATAAGTTTCATAAATCAATCGGTTTCTGTGAATTTATATCCGAAGCCATATACTGCTTTGATATTCTGCGAAGCACCGGCATCGATAAGTTTCTTACGAAGATTCTTTATTTGGGCATATACAAACTGAAAATTATCGACCATATCAATGTGGTCGCCCCACACCGACTCGGCAAGCACCGCCTTGTCTATAATATGATTTGGGCGTTGCATAAAATAGAGCAATATGTCGAACTCCTTTTTCAAGAGAGGCACAGCATTTCCGCCCACTGTAACCTGGCGGCTCTGCAAGTCGAGTGTTATATTACCCGCAGTCATAGTCTTGTTTACAGCCCCGGTGCCACGGCGCATAACACTCTTTATACGTGCCGAAAGCTCGGCCATATAAAAAGGCTTTGGCAGATAGTCATCAGCGCCCAAATCAAGCCCGGCTATTTTATCGTCAAGCGAGTCGCGCGCAGATATTATTATAACCCTTTCATCTTTGTCCAATGCCTTTATCTGCTCAAGCAGCTTAAGTCCATTACCATCGGGCAACATTATGTCAAGCAGTATGCAATCGTAGCTGTAGCCGGCAATTTTGTCACAGGCATCAAAATATGTAGGTGCAAGTTCAACCACATATCCCTCATTTGTGAGCGCGCGGTGCATAATCTCGCGTAAGGAGCTGTCGTCCTCGATTATAAGCAGTTTCATCGTTCTTTCTGTTTTTTACAAATATTGCACCCAAATTGGAAATGAAAATGAAATGGATATTTCTCACATACATCCAAAATGATAAAATTCCGTTTTCAATTCATACAATCACTCGTCGACCAACTCAAAATCGAGCTGTTTACGGTCGAGATTGGCACGCATTATACGTATGCGCACAGCATCACCAATAGTAAACTTGCGCTTACGACGGCGCCCGATTATGCAGTAGTTCGCCTCGTCGAATTCATAGTAATCGTCCTGCAAAGTGCGCATAGGTATCATACCCTCGCATTTATTCTCGTTTATTTCGGCATAGAAGCCCCACTCGGTAACACCACTGATTACAGCATCGAACTCCTCGCCTATGTGCTCGCTCATAAATTCTACCTGCTTGTACTTTATGCTGGCACGCTCTGCATTTGCAGCAACCTGCTCCTGTGCCGAACAGTGCTCGCACAAATCCTCATACTTTGGTTTGCTGACAGTGCGTGCCTCGAGGGTAAGATAGCGGTGCAACAGACGATGCACAAGCAAATCGGGGTAACGGCGTATAGGCGATGTAAAGTGCGTGTAGTAGCGGAATGCAAGGCCGTAATGACCGATATTCTCAGTAGAATACCTTGCCTTCTGCATTGTGCGCAGTGATATCTGCTCAATCACATTCTGCTCCTTGCTGCCGTGCACCTCTTTAAGCAGGCTGTTGAGAGCCGATGCAGATGTCGTACGCCCGCTTGCACTCTTCATCTTATATCCCAACTTGCTCACGAATTTTGATAGCATTGATATTTTCTCGGGGTTCGGTTGGTCGTGTATACGGTATACGAACGTCTTCAGTGGTGCGTTGGGTGCTTTGCGGCCAATCTTTTCGGCCACTGTGCGGTTCGCAAGGAGCATAAACTCCTCAATGAGCTGATGCGACTCGTTACTCTCACTGAAGTAGACCGAGAGAGGCTTTCCACTCTCGTCAAGGCGAAAGTGTACCTGAGCCTGTTGAAAGTCGATAGCGCCGGCCTGAAAACGTTTCTCGCGCATCTTCTGCGCAAGAGTGTTCAATGTTTTTATCTCATCGTAATACAAGCCCTCACCCTTTTCAATTATCTCTTGCACCTCATCATAACAGAAACGATGGTTGCTGTTTATTACAGTACGTGCAATCTCAAACTTTTTCACCTCGGCCTTCTCGTTCATTGTAAAGATTACCGAATAGGCAAGCTTATCCTCGTTTGGACGTAGCGAGCAGAGGTCGTTACACAGACGCTCGGGGAGCATAGGTATTGTGCGGTCTACGAGATATATTGACGTTGCACGCTTGAAGGCCTCCTTATCTATCACACTGCCCTCAGTGACATAATGTGATACATCGGCAATGTGCACACCAACCTCCCACAACCCGTCACCGGCCGGGCGTATTGAGAGTGCATCGTCAAAATCCTTGGCATCGGCAGGGTCTATGGTCATAGTTGTCACATCGCGGAAATCCTTGCGTGCAGCAATCTCCTCGGCCGTTATCCGGGCAGACAACTGTTCTGCGGCCTGCTCCACAGCTACGGGATAGGTGTACGGCAGGCCATACTCGGCAAGAATTGCATTCATCTCGGTGTTGTTGTCACCGCTCTTGCCAAGAATGTCAACAACCTTACCGACAGGATTTTTGCTGTCGAGCGGCCACTCAAGCAGTTTCACAACAGCCTTGTCTCCACTTTTGCCACCTTTGAGCAAATCTTTGGGAATGAAAATATCATTGGGCATAAGACGGTTCTCGGTTATGAGGAAGGCGTAGTGCCTCTCAACACTCAACTCGCCGACAAAAGTGTCGTGTGTACGTTTGATAATCTCCACAACCTCACCTTCGCGGCCACGTCCACGCCTGCGTGCAAAGAGCGCCACACGAACGACATCGTCTGTGAGTGCGTGAGCCGAGTTGCGCTCGCTGATGAGCACAGGCTCACCCCCATCCTCGGGATAGAATTCATTATACCCATCCTTGCTTCGCTGGAATGTTCCTACAAGAATGGACGAATTGTCAGCAAGCCGATATTTGCGGAATTCAGGTTCAATGAGATAACCATCAAAAACCATATCATCGAGTATGTTCACACACAACGTGCGTGCCGATGTAGATGTAAAATTCAACTCTTTGAAAATCTCTTTGGGGCTGACAATGCGGCTATCATTGCGGTTGAAGAAATCAACCATCATATCAATGACAGCACCCTTGTTAAGACGACCCTTCACCTTTGAACCTTTCTTTGACATAATTCTATATTTTATTGTTGCTAAATTAATATATTGCCATTAGAAAATCATATACAAGCAATAATATTTCGTCTATTTTTATAAAATTTCAGATTTATTTCAAAATTGTATATAATCTTTGCAGTGTAAACAATTAACAGCAACAAACAAGTGATGAAAGCACAAATAGTTGTTTGAGATTTTGTTTTTGAGCATATTACTGATTTTACTAACAAATAAAAATATAAGATTATGAAAAAGATTCTATTGATTTTGGTTGCTCTGTTTTCTATAGGTATTATTGTTGTAGTAGCCGATAAAGAGAAGATTATAGACAAAAGCCAACTGCCCGAACAGGCACAAGAGTTCATCAATGCACATTTTGCAGGTGCCGACCTGCTTTATGCAAAAGAGGATTGCAACATAATATTCAGTTCATACGAGGTGAGACTTGCAAATGGAGTAAAGCTGGATTTTTCAAATAAAGGCAATTGGGAAGAGGTTAACTGCCAACAGAATGCAGTGCCGGCAGCAATTATTCCACAACCTATAAAGGATTATATCGACAACAACTATGCCGGTGAAAAAATATTGGCGATTGAAAAGAACTGCAACGATTACGAAGTAAAGCTATCAAACCGTCTCGAACTGAAATTCGACAAGAATTTCAACATCTGCGACATAGACGACTGATAACCTTTATAATCTCTATGAAATAAACAAACAGGGGCTGCCTATGAAGCAGCCCCTGTTTGTTTATACAGACATTAATCAGTCTTTCAACTTAGCCTTGATGAACTCGCGGTTCAAACGGGCGATGTTGCTGATTGAAACACACTTGGGGCACTCGGCCTCACAAGCACGTGTGTTGGTACAGTTACCGAAACCAAGCTCATCCATCTTGGCAACCATAGCCTTAACACGCTTTGCAGCCTCAACCTTACCCTGTGGCAACAAAGCAAACTGGCTAACCTTTGCCGAAACGAACAACATTGCAGAACCGTTCTTACAAGCAGCTACACAAGCACCGCAACCGATACAAGCTGCTGCATCCATAGCCTCCTCGGCAACGTCCTTACCAATGGGAATTGCATTGGCGTCGGGCATACCGCCTGTGTTGATTGATACGTAACCGCCTGCCTGCTGAATCTTGTCGAACGCTGTGCGGTCAACCATAAGGTCACGGATTACAGGGAAACCGGCCGAACGCCAAGGCTCAACGGTGATAACGTCACCATCCTTGAAACGGCGCATATAGAGCTGACAGGTTGTAGCACCTGTTGCAGGGCCGTGTGGGTGACCGTTCACATAGAGTGAACACATACCGCAGATACCCTCGCGGCAGTCGTGGTCGAACACAACCGGTTCTTTATTCTCGTTTACCAACTGCTCGTTAAGAATATCAAGCATCTCGAGGAATGAGGTATCGCCCGGAATATCCTTCATCTGATAGGTCTCGAAAGCACCTTTAGCCTTAGGACCTCTCTGACGCCATACCTTCAATGTAAAACTTATATTTTTGTCCATTGCTTACAAATTTAGGAATGATTAGTTTTTGTAGTTACGCTGCTGTACCTTGATGTACTGATAGTTGAGGTCCTCCTTGATAAGCTCGGGCTCCTGACCCTGACCGGTGTACTTCCAGCAAGCCACGTATGAGAAGTTCTCATCGTCGCGCTTAGCCTCACCCTCCTCGGTCTGGTGCTCCTCGCGGAAGTGACCACCACAAGACTCCTCACGGTTGAGGGCATCATATGCCATCAAGCGGCCAATCTCAATGAAGTCGAGCAGACGGAGTGCCTTCTCAAGCTCAATATTGAGTGTGTCGGCCTCACCGGGAATACGGAGCTCGCTCCAGAAGAGTTTCTCAACGCGGTCAATCTCCTTAAGAGCCTTCTCAAGAGACTCCTTGGTACGTGCCATACCAACGTTATCCCACATAACAAGACCAAGCTCCTTGTGGATAGAATCGACACTGCGTGTACCCTTGATAGCCATCAACTTGGCAATCTTGTCGTTTACAGCCTTCTCGGCAGCAACGAACTCTGGTGCATCGGTGCTGAAACGTGGAACCTGAATCTGGTCTGAGAGGTAGTTCTGTATTGTATAAGGAAGAACGAAGTAACCGTCGGCAAGACCCTGCATAAGAGCCGAAGCACCAAGACGGTTCGCACCGTGGTCGCTGAAGTTAGCCTCACCGATAGCGAACAGACCGGGAATAGAAGTCTGCAACTCGTAGTCTACCCAGATACCACCCATTGTGTAGTGGATAGCAGGGAATATCATCATTGGCTCCTTGTATGGGTTTGTATCGGCAATCTCCTCATACATATCGAAGAGGTTACCGTAGCGCTGACGTACTACATCCTCACCCAAACGCTGGATAGCATACTTGAAGTCGAGGAACACAGCCAAACCGGTGTTGTTTACGCCATAGCCTGCATCACAACGCTCTTTTGCAGCGCGTGAAGCAACGTCACGTGGCACAAGGTTACCGAATGCCGGATAGCGGCGCTCCAAATAGAAGTCGCGGTCCTCATCGGGAATATCGTTAGGATGCTTTGTACCGGCCTGGAGTGCCTTTGCATCCTCCAACTTCTTTGGAACCCAGATGCGGCCGTCGTTACGGAGTGACTCAGACATAAGAGTCAACTTAGACTGCTTGTCACCGTGAACAGGAACGCAAGTAGGGTGAATCTGTGCGTAACAGGGGTTAGCGAACCAAGCACCCTTGCGGTAGCACTGGAGAGCAGCAGAACCGTTGCTACCCATAGCATTTGTAGAAAGGAAGTATGCGTTACCATAACCACCTGTACCGATAACAACAGCGTGGGCTGCAAAACGCTCAACCTTACCTGTTACAAGGTTACGTGCTATGATACCACGTGCACGGCCGTCGATGATTACAACATCGAGCATCTCGTAACGTGTGTAAACCTTTACAGTACCCTGATTTACCTGATAGTTGAGTGCAGAGTAAGCACCGAGAAGAAGCTGCTGACCGGTCTGGCCACGGGCATAGAATGTACGCGATACCTGAGCACCACCGAATGAACGGTTAGCCAAGAGACCGCCGTACTCACGAGCGAAAGGAACGCACTGTGCAACACACTGGTCAATGATGGCACCAGAAACCTCGGCCAAACGGTGAACGTTAGCCTCGCGTGCACGGTAGTCACCACCCTTGATTGTATCGTAGAAGAGACGGTAAACAGAGTCACCATCGTTCTGATAGTTCTTTGCAGCATTGATACCACCCTGCGCAGCGATTGAGTGAGCGCGGCGTGGAGAATCCTGAATACAGAAGTTAAGCACATTGAAACCCATAGCACCAAGTGATGCAGCAGCCGATGCACCGGCAAGACCTGTACCCACAACAATGATGTCCAACTTACGTTTGTTGGCAGGGTTCACCAATTTCTGATGCGCCTTGTAGTTAGTCCATTTTTCAGCCAATGGGCCTTCTGGGATTTTAGAATCCACTTTTATTGAACTGATTTTAGCCATAATATATATGTTTTAGATTTTACACTGATTTGTCATTAGCAACAAGCTCCGGCACACTCAATTGTACCCAAAGCGCCAAGGCCGAAGAAACCGGCAACAACAACAGCAAGGAAGCCGAGGATAATCAAAGTAACGATTACGTTACCGATAGCCTTCCAACGGCAGAACCATACCTTATTGTTGATACCGAGTGTCTGCATTGCGCTCCAGAAACCGTGTGTGAGGTGGAACCACAAAGCAGCCAACCAAACAACGTAAAGAGCTGCATAAACAGGACAGGTAAAGGTCTTAGCAATGTAACCCGAACCATTTGCAACATTCTCCATAACGACGGGCTCTACGTGCATACCCAACTTGTGAAGAATCTCGGGCAACTGCATATTTGCCCAGAAATTGAAAAGGTGCAAGCCCAAACCAAGAACTACAATGATACCGAGAACAAGCATATTCTGCGATGCCCAAGATACACCCTTTGGTCTTTCGGCAACAGCATAACGCTGTGAACCGCGAGCATTTCTGTTCTGAATTGTAAGAATGAAGGCATAAACAAAGTGTACAACAACGAGAGCAGCAAGACCGGCTGTTCCCACCAATGCATACCAGTTAGCACCCAAAAACTCACAAATCATGTTGTAACCCTCGGTGCTGATAACAGCAACCAAGTTCATTGCCATATGGAAAAGAAGGAAGAGCACAAGGGCAACACCCGATACACTCATAACAACCTTTCTTCCCACAGAAGATTTAGATAACCACATAATGAATTGATTTAAAGTTATATAATTAATAAATAGTTTAATTTCTGACCTATTACGCAGTTTAACAAAAGACAAAAATAAACTTTTTTTTATTAAAAACAGCAAAAGCCCCTTTTTTTTTGGATTTTACCATTGTTTATAGGAAATGAAACAAAAATTTTTTTTTACAGTTCCATTTATTCTTGACATTAACACTCACTTTTGCTACATTTGTCCTGTATTAAAAATTTTATAAACACAATTAAAAAAAACACTATGGCTACTTTAAGAGAAAAAATAGGATATGGATTGGGAGATATGGCCTCATCTATGTTCTGGAAGGTATTCAGCGCCTATCTGCCAATATTCTACACAAATGTGTTTGGACTTGACCTTGGCCTTGCAGCCGCACTTTTCCTTGTGACAAAAATTTGGGATGCAGTATCGGACCCAATGATGGGCATCATTGCCGACCGCACAAACACAAAATGGGGAAAATACCGTCCTTATCTGCTGTGGATTGCTGTGCCGTTTGCAATTGCCGGCATACTGCTGTTCACGACACCCGATTTGGGAACAACAGGCAAGAATATATGGGCTTTCGCCACATATATACTTATGATGACAATATACACAGCTATCAATGTGCCCTACGGTTCAATGCTTGGAGTGATGACAGAAGATACCGATGAAAAGACTGTTTTTTCGTCATACAGAATGTTCTTTGCATACACGGGCTCATTCATTGTACTTGCTCTGTGGGAACCACTTTGCAACTCCATTGCAGGAGTCAGCGGTAAACTTACATACGACCCACAAGCGTGGCAGACAGCGATGATTGTGGTGAGCACAATATGCCTTGTGCTATTTGTACTCACATTCAAGATGACGCGAGAAAGAATAAAGCCTGCCATCAAACAGACAAATATAGCCGAGGACCTGAAATCGCTGCTGCACAACGGCCCTTGGTGGATTCTTTTGGGTGGTGTTCTGTTCTTCAATTTCTTTGGAGCTGTCAGATACGCCGTAATACCATACTATTTCACCACTCAGATAGCAGAAGGTGCAACACTTTCGTTTTTCTCTATAGAATTCCTTTTCTATGCCGGAATATTCTTTACAATAGGTGAAATAGCCAATATGATTGGTGTCGCTGTTGCCACACCGATAACATTCAAACTTGGCAAGAAGAGCACATTCCTATACTCTTTGTTCGCTATTATGGCATTGTGCATTGCATTCTACTACGTGCCCACAGACACAACCACCGGATACTGGACACTGCTGATACTGCAAATTATCACAGGTATATTCACCGGAATCATCTCCCCGCTTGTGTGGAGTATGTATGCCGATATTTCAGACTATGCCGAACTGAAATTCAAGACAGCATCTACAGGACTTATATTCTCATCATCATCAATGGCACAAAAATTCGGCGGTGCATTCGGAACATCGGCTGTGCTTTGGCTACTTGCTGCATTCGGTTTCAACACAGCAGAAGGTGCCGTGCAAACACCTGATGCAATTGAAGGATTAAGACTGCTTATCAGCTGGATACCGGCCGGCATTGCAGCCTTGTCGGCAATATTCATATTCATATACCCGCTTACGACAAAACGTATGAAGGAGATTAATAATGAACTGAAGAACACAAGAGAGTAAATAAACAGAATATAGTACATTCAAATACGATAGTTCCACACACGGAGCTATCGTATTTTTTTTATTTTTTCTAAAATTTCAAATTCATTTCAGAATTGCATATAATCTTTGCAATGTAAACAATGCGAACATTGGCCACACTTGTTGTAAAACATCAGGCACACATCCGTTTCAATTGTTTGAACAATGTTTGCATCACAAAATAGAACAACACACCATTTATAGGTGTTAACAATAAGAGTTATACTAACCAATAAAAAGAATGATTATGAAAAAGATTTTATTTATTTTGATTGCTGTTTTTTCAGTAGGTATCTCTTCAGCTTCTGCTGATAATGATAAAGTCATAAACAAAAGCCAACTACCGGCACAAGCACAACAGTTTATTGAAAAGCATTTTGCAGGCGTTGATTTTACGTATGTAAAGGAGGAGCGCGATGTTTTCAGCCGCTCTTATGAGGTGAGACTAGCCAATGGTGCAAAGATAGAATTCTCAAGCAAAGGCAATTGGGAAGAGGTTGATTGCCACTTTGATGTGGTGCCGGCAGCAATAATCCCTGCGGCAATACAGGAGTATATAAACAATAATTTCAAGGGAGAGAAAGTTCTTGTCATAGAAAGAGACCGTAATGATTACGAAGTAAAACTTTCAAACCGTATTGAACTTAAATTCGACAAGGATTTCAACATCTACGACATTGATGACTGATACCTGAAATAAACAACAGCAATAGGATGACCTAAAATTAAATTTTCGGTCATCCTATTGCTGTTTAGCTTTGAATAAAAAGGGCTGTTTTTATGCTTCAATACATATCAGCAGCAAATAACAGGCAAGCCACATACATTTATTTGAAAATCCTCTTCAGTATGCCCAAATCGGGACATATACGCAGTATAACCTGCTGCGAACAATCCAGTTTTTGTTCGGTATAATGGAACGATGCTTTAACAAAACATTTCACTATCCTCTTTTTCAACAGATTAAAACTGACATCAGTGCGGTTATAGAATGAACTACGATAATAAGGGTCGCCACGATGTAGTTGCGAACCATAGAGTTCATAGTCCGAGTATTGGGATTTTCCGACATAAATGCGATTACGAAGCTCTATACGCCACTTACACAAGCGTACATCACCCAGAAAACCGACAGGTGTTTTCCACACCATATCATTACGGTCGCGGTTCAACGATAACATCAAACCGGCTTCTATACTGAACTCATCAAGCCAGCCTGTTTTTTTACGTTCTATTCCAATATGAGGGTTTATCATCAATTTATCATAAACCTTCAAGCCATTAGACGGACGAGGAACAGAAAAATGAAGCAGTTGCACATTCCATCCTCCATAGTAGCCTTTATATCCGAAACGGCCATCGGAAACTATTTCAAAAATCTCACGTTGTGTCTCGCTCTGTTTGTTTATCCAATTGCAATAAGCCTCGGCATATCCATATTCACACTCATATTTTATAAGTGCACCGTGCAGGATAGGTGAGTAATAGCGTAAAGAATCGTATACAAAAATATCGGGCAACTCGCGATGCAATATCTTGCGCGGGAAAGAACCGAAAGCACCGGAGAAACGACCATTGTCATATCGATAATAGAAAGTGAAATCATTCTTGAACAGGCCACTCGTTCCAAAGTCCTTTATAATCATTGCACCGGCCATCACCGTATTGTCACCGAACTGCACACCAATATCGGCACCCAATTGCGAACCGAAAATTGTTTGTGAAATCTGATAGGGACTGTGAACTTCGCGATTGTCAAAGAAATTGTAATTTTCCACATCAAGTACAATACTGAACTTATCATCCTTGAAAGCCCCTTGTGTATAAACCTTTGCACTCTCTTGTGCGTTGACATTAAGCAAAAAAATAAAAGAGAGTATAGCAGTTAATTTGTATCTCATTTGAACCCCTGATAGTATTAAAAAAAACGGAGAGAGTCCTAAAACTTTCTCCGCCTCAGTAGCGAGACCCGGGATTGAACCGGGGACCTCATGATTATGAATCATGCGCTCTAACCAGCTGAGCTATCTCGCCATCACGTTTTTGCGGTGCAAAGATATATCTATAATTTTAAATCGGCAAATTTTTTCAAAACTTTTAATCAAAAAAAATATCACACACTCTAATATCCGTTCCACACAAGTGCTAAAATATTAAAAATACGATAATTACCTTTGTAAAAATTTGATTTATAATTTATTTTTATTATCTTGCAACAGATATGTAACTTTTGTCAAGTAAATAATACGTGTTATAATGAGTAAAGAGAAAATATTTCTTGAATACCCTTTGAGAGGCAGTGCTGTTATGATATGGAAATATATTGGAACAACGGCCGGGTTATCACCCTGGTTTGCCGACAAAGTTGAAAGTTTGAACCGTACATACATTTTCCATTGGGGCAAGACTGAAAAAAGAGTGGCATATCTTGTATCACAAAGAAACGGTGTGTACGTGAAATTCAGGTGGGAAGATGAACCTCAAAGTACATTTTTTGAAATGAGGATTTCCTACAATGAACTTACTCGTGAATATACACTCGAGGTGACTGATTTTGCCGACAAAAACGAAATTGAGGACCAAAAAGATTTGTGGAATTCACAAATTGAAAATTTAAGAAGGCAATCAGGTATGTAATGGTAAGTTTTTTTGCCGTATAAACCAAAATTTATGCTAAATTTGCACAGAAAACTGTAAATGATATAAAAAAGTACAGTTTTTTGTGCTTTATATATAATAAAACAACCCATTTAAATAGCAAGGTACACACATCACGACTGATATGAAATTTCCGAAGTTCCACATAAAAAAAATGGATATTTTCATCATAAAGGCTTTTTTAAAAAACCTGATGGCTACCTTTTTTATCTGTCTTTTCATATTTATTCTTCAATTGCTATGGAGATGGATTGATGATTTTATAGGTAAAGGACTCGATGTTAACATTATTGCAAAATTTTTTGTATTGGGCTCGATGTCACTGATATCAAAAGCATTCCCTTTAGCAATTTTGCTTGCAGCATTGATGACATTCGGAAATTTTGGCGAGAAATTCGAGCTGCTTGCTATGAAAGCAGCAGGTATTCCGCTGATAAGAACAATTTTACCATTGATTATTTGCTGTACACTATTTGGCGGAGTTTCGTTCTATTTTCAGAATTATGTGACACCACTGGCACAGATGAACCTTTTGAAGATGATGTACTCCATAAAGCAGACATCTCCGGAAAGTGATATTGTTGAAAAAATATTCTACTCAAAATTAGACGGTTACAGCATTTATGTAAATAGCAAGAATAAAGAAACAGGTGTCCTGTACGACGTCACTATATATGATATGTCGTCCGGATTTGAAAAGACAAATATTCTTGTTTCAGACTCAGCTGTCATAAAAAATACCATTGACGACAAATATATGGTTTTGTCAATGTTCTCAGGTGAACAGTTCTCAAACCTCGAAGAACAGAATATAAACAAAAAAAATACCCCTTACAGACGTGAGAGCTTTACAAGAAAAGATGTAGTTATTGAAACGGATGGAGGGTTTGAGATAAAGGATGCCGAATTTGTAAAAAATAGAGCCGATAGCAAGAATATGAAAAAACTTGCGACAGATATCGACTCGTTGAAATTATCCAATGACAGTATTGGATTGAGTAATTTCAGAGCGCTTAAACGCAGCAATTACAAAGACAATCTCACCTTTAATAAAACCGACTCTACCGCAATGGTCAAGGAGAGTGTATATAGTATGGATGTAGATAGTATATACAATTCTGCAACTAAAAAATCAAAACTTATGTGGAAAAGAGATGCTCTCAGGAGTATAACAAGTCTCAAGAACACTTATGATATAAACAACAGAATACTGCATCAATTAGATAAAGACCTCAACAAACATCAGATATTCTGGTGGGAAAAGATAACCCTTTCACTGGCCTGTGTGATATTTCTTCTTATAGGCGCACCTCTTGGTTCAATAGTCAGGAGAGGTGGTTTAGGTTATCCTATAATTATATCGGTAGCCACATTTATTCTTTACTATATCTTTGAGACATCCGGTTCAAAGATGGCCAGTGAGGGAGTTTGGAAAATTTGGTTCGGCTCTTGGCTGAGCACAATGATTCTTGCTCCATTGGGACTATTCTTCACATACCAGGCAAACAAAGACTCGGGTATACTGAAGAATGATGCTATAAAAAACTTTTTCAAAAAACTATTCACAATACCCGATAAAAGACATATTACCGTTAAAGAGGTTATAATAGACACACCCGACTATGAAAAGTGTCATACTAACCTTAAGGAGATATATAGTATTGCACGACTTTACAAGATGAACAACAAGTTAAAGAAACTGCCTTCGATAAAAAAGGTTTTCTTTAACAGGGAAGATGATGTATTGCGTGATTTGGATGAAAAACTTGAAAATTGTATAGAAGAACTGAGCAACTGCAGGAACAGCAGGGTTATAGCACGACTGAATGATATACCGATATTGGAGGTTAACCAATTGCTGGCACCTTTCAAAAAGAGATGGATGAATACAGTTATGCTTTTAATTCCACCTATAAATGTAATTGTGTATATACGCTCAATAAGGTTTAGAATAAAATTATTGATAGACTTGACTAAAGTAGAAACGAGAATAAGAGAGATAATCAAAATTTTAAAAAAGGAAAAACTTATAGATACAAATGAATGATTTTAAATTAAATACGATAGAAGAGGCTCTTGACGATTTCAGAGAGGGAAAATTCCTTATTGTTGTTGATGACGAGGATAGAGAGAACGAGGGCGATTTTATTATAGCAGCAGAGAAAATAACTCCAGAAGCTGTCAATTTTATGCTGAAGAATGGACGTGGTGTCCTGTGTGCACCAATCACAATGTCACGCTGCAAAGAACTGGACCTTGCTCCGCAGGTAAGTTCAAACACCAGCCTTCTTGGAACACCTTTCACTGTAACAATTGACAAAGTTGAAGGTTGTTCTACAGGTGTATCCACAGCCGACCGCGCCGCAACAATCAAGGCACTTGCTTCACCCGACAGCAAGCCCGAGACTTTTGCACGCCCCGGACACATAAACCCACTCTATGCGCAGGACAACGGAGTTCTACGTCGTGCCGGACACACAGAGGCAAGTATAGACCTTGCACGCCTTGCAGGGCTATATCCTGCTGCCGCACTCATTGAGATTATGAATGAAGATGGTACAATGGCACGTTTGCCACAATTGGTGGAGATTGCAAAAAAATACAATCTGAAGATTATATCAATAAAAGACCTTATCGAGTACAGACTCAAGAAAGAATCTATAGTAGAACAGGGTGAAGAAGTTGATATGCCAACCGAATTCGGTCATTTCCGTCTGATACCTTTCCGTCAGAAATCAAACGGTCTCGAACACGTGGCGCTTATAAAAGGTGAATGGAAAGAAGATGAACCTATACTTGTACGTGTTCACTCATCTTGTATAACAGGTGATATTTTTGGCTCACAGCGATGCGATTGTGGCTCACAGCTGCACGAGGCTATGAAACTTATAAACGAAACCGGAAAAGGCGTCATTGTATATCTTAACCAGGAAGGACGTGGTATAGGACTGATGAACAAGATGCGTGCATATAAACTACAGGAAGAGGGAATGGACACTGTTGATGCAAACCTTTGCCTGGGATTCAAGGCTGATGAAAGAGATTATGGTGTAGGTGCCGAAATACTACGCAAGATTGGTGTACACAATATGCGTCTCATCACCAATAACCCGGTTAAGAGAATAGGTCTCGAGAGTTATGGCCTTACAATTACAGAGATTGTTGGTATTGAAATTGAGCCAAACAATCACAATTCACGTTACCTGCACACAAAGGCTGAACGTATGGGACATACATTACATTTCAATAAGGAAAATAACTAATAGAAAATAATATGAACAAATTATCAGACCGCGTAAACCGATTGGCGCCATCGGCTACATTGGCTATGTCACAAAAAAGCCAAGAATTGAAAGCGCAAGGAGTAGACGTAATAAATATGAGTGTCGGTGAACCCGATTTTAATACCCCTGATGCTATAAAAACAGCAGCAAAACAGGCTATCGACGACAACTGGTCACGCTACTCTCCTGTTCCGGGATATCCATCATTGCGCAAGGCTATTGTTGAGAAACTTAAGAACGAGAATGGTCTTGAATTCAAGGAGACACAGATTTCTGTTTCAAACGGTGCAAAGCAGGCTGTATGCAACGCTATTATGGCACTTGTAAACCCGGGTGACGAGGTTATCGTACCTGCTCCATACTGGGTCAGCTACCCCGATATGGTGAAACTTGCCGACGGTACACCGGTTATTGTGAGCGCAGGTATTGAGCAGAATTTCAAGATTACAGGTGCACAGCTTGAGGCTGCCATCACTCCAAAGACAAAGATGCTCATCCTTTGTTCACCATCAAACCCTACAGGTTCGGTATATACAAAGGAAGAACTTAAGGAACTTGCCGACGTGCTTGCAAAATACCCGCAGGTTTTTGTTGTTGCAGATGAAATCTATGAACACATAAGTTATGTTGGAAAACACGAGAGTATTGCACAGTTCGAGGAGATAAGAGAGCGTGTAATAATCATTAATGGTGTTTCAAAGGCATACGCAATGACAGGATGGCGCATTGGTTACCTTGCTGCTGCCGAGTGGATTGTAAAGGGCTGTAACAAGCTACAAGGACAATACACCAGTGGACCTTGCTCTGTGTCACAGATGGCATCATTGGAGGCCTATACCGGTTCACAGGAACCTGTTGAAGAGATGCGCCAGGCATTCCAGCGTCGCCGCGACCTCATTGTAAAACTTGCCAAGGAGATTCCCGGCCTTGAGGTGAATGTTCCCGAGGGTGCATTCTACTTGTTCCCAAAGTGCAGTTCATTCTATGGCAAGAGCTACAACGGAACAGTTATCAACAACAGCGACGACCTTGCAATGTATCTGTTGACCGAGGCTCACGTTGCAGCCGTTGGCGGTACATCATTCGGAGCACCTGAATGTTTCAGAATGAGTTATGCAACCAGTGATGAGAATATCGTTGAAGCAATACGCCGCATAAAGGAAGCGCTTGCAAAACTTAAATAATTTTCAACAGAAATAACATAATAAGAATATAGCCTATGTTTATAATATGGGCTATATTTTTTATTATACGAACATATAAAAATGTAATTTTGCATTAAACAGAAGATAACCCTGTTAAAAAATTGTTGATATATTGTTGAAAACAATTTGATAAAATGAGTAAAAAAAATGTCATTACAATTTTGTTTTTCTGAACAAATGAATAAGCCGGCATCAGTATTAAAAAACCAAATTATATTACCATTTTTTTAAGATTATTTTTCAAGTGAAATATCAACAGTTTTCAACAGCTTAACAAACAATATTTATCAGTATATACAACTTGGTTATACTTGTTGATAAAGTAATAAAAAACGCTATATTACAATATTTTAAATTGTTTATAATTTGTGGATATCTATTTATCTTCAACTAATAACTCAAAAAGCAAGTTTTATTGATTTTTTTTCTCACAACTATCAACAGGAGTTATTGTTGTTTTTAATCTTTTTAATTTTTAAAAAAGGATATATATAATATAAAATCGGTTGATAGGGTTGATAATCTAAAAAACTGAGTTTTAATAAAAGTATTTAAACAGATGACAATTGCAATAACAATATTCATAGCTTTGGCTGTAATGCTTCTGGATTTCATTGCATTCCTTCGCTTACGCAGAAATGCTGTTAAAAAGAGTGTGATGTTTTCATTTCTATCAATAGTCTTGATATCAAATATCACTATAATATTGACTCCTGTATTGATGTATTCTATGATTGAGGAGGAGAACAGCTGTTATATGATGAAAATATCTATGTGTTTGTTAACCCTCTATCTGGCACTATCATTACCCCGTTTGCTGTTGTATATATTTTGTCTATCTGCAAAAAGAAAATGGTTGATGTGGACAGGTATCTCACTCTCATCAATTTTATTTCTGTATTTCCTCTACTCTATTTTCATTACCCGTACAAATTATATAATTAAAGAAATTGAGATTGAAGATAATAGTATTCCCGCTATGTTCAATGGTTATAGGTTGGCTTTTATATCTGACATACATTCAGGGTCTATGATGAATACAACTGAAGAAATAGGTGAAATAGTAAGAATTATAAATAATTCAAATGTGGATATTGTATTTTTCGGTGGTGATATGATAAATATCCACCATTCCGAAATCAACTCTTCACAGCTTGATGAATTTTCTCGTTTAAAGCCCCGTGACGGCGTTTTTATGGTTCTTGGTAATCACGATACCGGAGCTTATATAAAAAACTCGGATAAAGATAAAAGAGAGGCTAATATTGAGGGTTTGGTGCATAAGGTAGAGAGTGCCGGTTGGGTGGTTTTGCGAGATAGTACAATATATGTTAGAAGGGGTAGTGATTCAATAGCTGTTACAGGTATAGATTATAATGAAGAGTTATTGAAATATAAACACTCGATGGATGCTGTAAAAGCTGTAGATTTTGCTGCTTTATATAATTGTGTGCCTGATTCTATCTTTAATATAACACTTTCTCACTTGCCCCAGTTGTGGTATTCACTTTGTGATAACGGTTACAGTGATCTCACTCTTTCGGGTCATATACACGCTATGCAGATGAAGATTTGTTCTTTCTCTCCGGCAAGGTTTATGTATAAAGAGTGGAGCGGTTTGTACGAAAAAGAAAATGGAAAGTTGTATATAAATGACGGTATCGGGTGTGTCGGGTATATGGCACGCTTTGGTGCGCGGCCGGAGATTACCGTTATAGAACTTTCTAAAAAATGATTTATTCGTGTAAAGGATAGCGGGCAGACTGCGTAAAGAAATATTCATTTTGAAATTTTGAGAATGTATCAAGTTGTATTATTTTTGTTCGTTATTAATAATGAAATAAAAAATATATAAGGTGACATTTGAGTATGATATATTGGTTATAGGTGCTGGCCACGCCGGGTGTGAGGCTGCTGCCGCTGCTGCAAATCTTGGAAAAAAGACTTGCTTGATGACAATTGATATGAACAAGATTGCTCAAATGAGTTGTAATCCTGCTATTGGTGGAATAGCTAAGGGACAGATTGTAAGAGAAATTGATGCTCTTGGAGGTTATACCGGTATTGTTACCGATAAAGCTTCTATTCAGTTCCGTATGCTTAACCGCTCAAAAGGGCCGGCAATGTGGAGTCCGCGTGCACAATGTGATAGAATGAAATTTAGCCAATATTGGCGAGAAATTTTAGAGAATATCCCCTCTCTTGATATGTGGCAGGATATTGCTACTGAGCTTTTGGTAGAGGATGGCAGGGTTGCAGGTGTCAAAACCCAAATGGGCGCAGAATTCAAAGCGAGCTCTGTTATTATAACTGCAGGAACATTCCTTAATGGTCTAATGCATATTGGTAAGGTTCAAATTGAAGGAGGACGAGTTGCCGAGCCTGCAGCAAAAGGTTTGACTGAAAGTATAACAAAATATGGAATAACAGCCGGTCGTATGAAGACCGGAACTCCGGTGCGCCTTGATAGACGTTCTATAGATTTAAGTCTTGTAGATGTTCAGGATGGAGATAATGATTTTCATCATTTTTCATACAGTGAAACAAAGCGTGAGTTGAAACAGTTGCCTTGCTGGGGGTGTTATACCAATCCGGAGGTACATAGAATTTTGCGTGACAGTCTTGACGATTCTCCTTTGTATAATGGACAGATACAGAGTATAGGTCCACGTTATTGTCCAAGTATAGAGACAAAGATTGTCACTTTTGCCGAGCGTGACAGGCATCTTCTCTTTCTTGAGCCTGAGGGTGAGACAACACAGGAAATTTATGTAAATGGTTTTTCATCATCACTTCCAATGGAAGCACAGTTGACCGCTTTGCGTAAAATTCCTGCATTGGCAAATGCTGTTGCCTATCGTCCCGGTTATGCTATAGAGTATGACTATTTTGACCCTACACAATTGAAACATACTTTGGAGTCTAAGATTATAGATGGTTTGTATTTCGCCGGTCAGGTGAACGGTACAACAGGTTATGAAGAGGCTGCCGGTCAAGGAGTGATTGCTGGTATTAATGCGGCTTTGAAGTTGGATTCTAAAGAAGAGTTTGTACTGCGCCGTGATGAGGCTTATATAGGTGTACTAATTGATGATTTGGTTACAAAAGGTGTTGATGAGCCATACCGTATGTTTACTTCAAGAGCCGAGTATAGAATTCTTCTGCGTTCTGATAATGCAGATATGCGACTTACAGAAAAAACACACGCTATCGGGTTGGCAAGCGATGAGAGATTGTTAAGGTTGTCTAATAAAAAAGAGAGGATTGCACAGCTTACAGAGTTTATCCAGAATTTCTCTATAAAGGCCGATTTAATAAATAAAGGTCTCGAGGAATTGGGCACTACTCCACTTGTCCGCGGATGTAAATTGGTTTCATTGATTGAGCGTCCTCAGATTACAATAGAAAATATAGCCAATTATATACAACCTTTGAAGCGCGAGTTGGAGAAACTTGGTGATGCGCGTGATGAAGTTGTTGAGGCAACAGAAATAGATATAAAGTATAAAGGATACATAGAGCGCGAGCGAGAACTTGCCGAGCGTATGATACGTTTGGAGAATATCCGTATCAAAGGAAAATTCGATTACAATAGTATTGAGTCGTTATCAACCGAGGCGCGTCAAAAACTTACTGCTATTAATCCTGAGACTCTTGCTCAAGCCAGCCGTATACCCGGTGTATCACCGAGTGATATAAATGTGTTGCTTGTTTTAGTGCGGAAATAAACAAATGTTCCACGTGGAACATTTGTGTGAATTAACTGTTCGGACTTTTAAAATAATAATAATATGAACAAAGATTTACTACTTGAGAATTTGAGAAATATTCCCGATTTTCCAATACCAGGAATTCAGTTTAAAGATGTAACATCTCTCTTCAAGAAGCCGGAGTGTTTACGTGAAATGGATAATGCTTTGTACGAGATGTATAAAGATAAGGGTATTACAAAAATTGTCGGAATTGAATCGAGAGGGTTTGTTATGGCATCTTCACTTGCCGTTAAATTGAATGCAGGTTTTGTACCTATCCGTAAACCCGGTAAACTACCAGCCGAGACTATCAGTGAAACATACGGTAAAGAGTATGGTCGTGATACTATAGAAATCCATAAGGATGCTATTTGTGAGGATGATGTTGTTTTGATACACGACGACCTTCTTGCTACCGGTGGTACAATGCTCGCTGCATATCATCTTGTTCAAAAACTTAATCCAAAGAAAATATATATTAACTTCATTATAGAGCTCGAAGGTTTGAAAGGAAGAGGTATATTTCCTGCAGATGCAGAGATTGACTGTCTGTTAACATTAGAGGGTAAATAATGAATAAAGAGGATAGAGATAAAAGGGAAGAATACCTCAAAGGTATAGTTCTTAATTTGCCCGAGTCACCTGGTTGTTATCAATATCTGGACGATAAAGGGAAGATAATTTATGTGGGCAAGGCAAAGAACCTTAAACGTCGCGTATCCTCATATTTCAATAAAGAGCAATTGAGTTTAAAAACAAAATTGCTTGTTACAAAGATTGCCGACATAAAATATGTTGTGGTAAATAGTGAGGCTGATGCATTGCTTCTTGAGAATAATCTCATAAAGCAGCATAAGCCTCGCTATAATGTTTTATTGAAGGATGATAAAACATATCCTTCTATCTGCATTACCAATGAGTTTTTTCCAAGGATTTTCAAGACTCGAAAGATAGAGAAAGGAAAAGGTCTGTTTTTTGGTCCTTATACAAATGCCGGTGCATTGAATGCATTGCTTGAGCTTATAAAGAAAATATATCCATTGCGTACCTGTAATCTTAATATAACACCGGAAACAGTGCGTTCGGGTAGATTTAATTCTTGTCTGGAGTATCAGATAAAGAATTGTAAAGCCCCTTGTATTGGTAGAATTTCAAATGATGAATATCATAAAATGATAAATGAAGTTTTATCTATTCTAAAAGGAGATATTAAAGTATTGCAAGAAAATTTACTTGCTGAAATGGCTGAAAAAGTATCTGTTCTGGATTTTGAATCGGCACAGGATATTAAGACAAAATATAAGCTTATTGAAAATTTTAGGCTCAGGAGTGAGGTTGTAAGTTCATCAATGACCAACCTTGATGTATTCTCCATTGAGAGTGATGAAAAGAATGCTTTTATAAATTTTCTGCATATAACAAACGGTTGTATAACCCAGGCTTTTACCATAGAATATTGTAAAAAACTCGATGAAAGCGATGAGGAATTGATTTCTATGGGTATAGTGGAATTAAGAGAGCGTTTCAATAGTAATGCAAAAGAGATTATACTTCCTTTCTATATAGAATTACCAATTGATGGTGTTGATGTAATCGTTCCTCAAAAAGGTGAAAAAGCCAGGTTGCTTGCCTTGTCTAAATTGAATGTAAAACAGTATAAGGCCGATAGACTGAAGCACGACGATAAGTTGAATCCTGAGCAGAAATCTACACGTCTAATGAAGGAAGTTAAGGAGTTGCTTCATCTTGAAAAAATACCTCTTATTATCGAGTGTTTTGACAATTCAAATATTCAGGGATGTGATGCTGTTGCGGCTTGTGTTGTGTTCCGTAAATTAAAGCCAAGTAAAAAGGATTATAGAAAATATAATATAAAGAGAGTTGTAGGTCCTGATGATTATGCCTCTATGCGCGAAGTTGCAGGGCGTCGTTATCGTCGAATTATTGAAGAGGGAGGAGAACTTCCGAGCCTTATATTTGCTGATGGTGGCAAGGGACAGATGGATGCTATATGCAGTGTCGTAAAAGGTGAATTAGGGTTGGATATACCGGTGCTGGGTCTGGTAAAGAACAATAGGCACAAGACATCTGAGGTAATTATTGAAAACGGTGATACTATAGGATTGAAACAGGGCACTACCCTATTTAACCTGTTGTCACAGATACAGGACGAGGTGCACCGCTTTGCTATAACTTTCCATCGTGACAAGAGAAGTAAACGTCAGACCACATCTGAGCTCGATAATATAAATGGAATTGGTGAAAAGAGTAAACACTCTTTGTTGAACCATTTCAAGAGTGTGAAACGTATAAAAGAAGCGACTATTGAAGAACTTATATCAGTAGTTGGTAAATCAAAAGCTGAAATAATATTCAATTGGATTAAAACGTAACCCAATTTTATGTATATTAGCAGTGTAAAAGCAATAAAAAGGGATGAGAGTACTAATACAAAGGGTAAAAGAGGCTTCTGTAACGGTTAATGATAAAGTTATATCATTGATACATAATGGTTTACTTGTGTTTTTAGGGGTTACAGACGATGATAACCGTGATGATATATTGTGGCTTACCAAAAAGATAGCAAATATACGTCTTTTCGATGATGAAAACGGGGTTATGAACCGTTCTGTGGTAGAGGTAGATGGAGATATACTCACTGTAAGCCAGTTCACTCTTATGGCATCTACAAAAAAAGGAAATCGTCCGTCTTATATAAAGGCTGCTAAACCTGAAATATCAGTGCCTTTGTATGAGGAGTTCTGTGCAGAGATGGAGCTTGCTATAAATAAACCGATACAACGTGGTATATTCGGGGCAGATATGAAAGTGAGGTTGTTGAATGATGGTCCTGTGACTATATTTATAGATTCTAAAAACAGAGAGTAAAGATGACTATACAAGAGGCTCAGCATCGTGTAGATGCGTGGATAAAGCAGTATGGTGTGCGTTATTTCAATGAGCTCACCAATATGGCTATCTTAACAGAGGAGGTTGGTGAAGTAGCCCGTATTATGGCACGTAAGTATGGCGAGCAATCCTTCAAGGAGAATGAAAAAAACGACCTTGGTGATGAACTTGCCGATGTGCTTTGGGTTTTAATATGTATAGCAAACCAGACCGGCGTAGACCTGTCTGCAGCATTGGAAAAAAACTTCGATAAAAAGACAAAAAGAGATAATAAAAGACATATAAACAATTCTAAATTGAACAGAGATGAGTGAAACTGTTAATTGTGGTTGCGGTGAGCATCATCACCACGCCGATGAAGAGAGTAAGTATGACTTTGTCATAAGTGAGTATTGCCAGGCAATGAGTGATGAAGAGGTTTCAGCAAGCGTTAAGAAACTTATTGATGAGAAGGTTGAATCCAACAATACTCTCGAGGTAAAGAAGCTTCTTTTCAATTGTATCGACCTCACCACTCTCAAATGTACGGATAGTGAGGAGAGTGTAATGGCTTTCACCGAGAAAGTGAATGATTTTGATGATAAATACCCCGATTTGAAGAATGTTGCTGCAATTTGTGTCTATCCTAATTTTGCAAAGATTGTAAGCGATACACTACAGGTGGAGAATGTAGGTATAGCTTGTGTTTCGGGTGGTTTTCCATCGTCACAGACTTTTCAGGAGATAAAGGTTGCCGAGACTGCTATGGCTGTTCACGATGGAGCTACTGAGATTGATATAGTTCTCAGTGTGGGTAAATTCCTTAGCGGAGATTATGAAGGTGTATGTGATGAGATACAGGAACTGAAAAGTGTATGTGGTGAAAAACACCTGAAGGTAATTCTTGAAACAGGGGCACTTGCAACATCTGAAAATATTAAAAAAGCATCGATTTTATCGATTTATTCAGGTGCCGATTTTATCAAGACATCTACCGGTAAAGAGTCACCTGCCGCAACACCTGAGGCTGCATACGTAATGTGTCAGACAATAAAGGAGTATTATCAAAAAACAGGCCGCAAGATTGGTTTTAAGCCTGCCGGTGGCATAAACACTGTGCACGATGCACTTGTATATTATACAATCGTTAAGGAGTTGCTTGGTGAGGAGTGGTTGAATAACGGGTTGTTCCGTTTGGGAACAAGCCGCTTGGCAAACCTTTGTTTGAGTGAAATTATTGGTGAAGAGATCAAGTTCTTTTAAATGGAATTATATTGCCTGACAAATAAAAAAATCGCCAATTGATTGGCGATTTTTTTATTTGTTTATTTATCTCTTGAAATCACATAATCGATATAAGCCGTGAGTGCATTTCGGTATTCTTCTGAAATATCTTTTGGAATAGACTCTATGGCTAAACTGCGATATTTTTCTATGCAACTGTTTGCATACTCCACTCCACCCTCTTTTTTTGATATTTCAATCAATGTTTCTATCTCCTTTTCATCGAGATAAATTCCATTAGCCAATTTCTCACGTATTGGTGTCAGCATCGGGTTGGAGCTTGTGCGCAAGACATAAAGCGCCGGCAATGTTATTTTACCTTCGCGCATATCACTGCCGGTTGGTTTGCCAATATCATTTTTGTAATAATCAAAAATATCATCCTTTATCTGAAAGCAGAGTCCGGTATATTTTCCATAATTACTGAATTTTTCCACCAATTCATCGCATCCTTCTGCTGTGTACACAGCGCAAGCGCAACAGCATACAAAAAGAGAGGCTGTTTTGTTGTATATAACTTTCAGATAATTCTCTTCGCTGTACGAACCATTCTGTTGCAGTTCAACTTGCAAAACTTCTCCATTAGGCAAGTCACGACCCATTACTGATATAGTATCTACAACACGTATATCACCTGTTCTTGCTGTGTTGTTAAGTGCCATAGAGAACAGGTAGTCACCTGTGAGCACTGCGACGTTGTTGTTAAAACGTACATTAAGTGAAGGACGTCCACGTCGTTTGTCACTCTCGTCTATCACATCGTCGTGCAGCAGGCTTGCTGTGTGAAGCATTTCAACAGCAGTGGCAGCGAAGAAAGTTTTCTCATTGATATTGCCAATACTTTTTGCCACCAATAAAAGCAGTGTAGGACGCATCATCTTTCCTACCGACTCGCTAAGAAAGGTTAGTGCATCGTTCATAAGCACAACATCACTTTTCAACTGTGACTTGAAAAAGTCGTTGAAATCAGCGATTTCTTTTTCTATTGGTTTGTTTATTATTGACAAAAAATCCATAATGGATGTATGTAGGAGTGTTTAAAAGAAAACTTATAACTCTGTTTGAATGCAAAAGTAATAAAAAAGCAAACTAAAGTGGCAAAAATTATGTATTTTTACGAACGGTTAATATTATTTCAAGATGGAAAAATTATTTCTTCTCGACGCATACGCGCTCATATATCGTGCATACTACGCATTTATAAAGAATCCGAGAATAAACTCAAAAGGGTTCAACACATCGGCTATTATGGGTTTTGTAAATACTCTTGAGGATGTGTTGAAAAAAGAGAACCCCACACACATCGGTATAGCCTTTGACCCCAAAGGTCCAACTTTCCGTCACGAGGCATACGAACAGTATAAAGCGCAGCGTGAGGAGACACCTGAGGTTATCAGGGAGTCTGTTCCTGTAATAAAGGAGTTTATAAAAGCCTACAACATTCCCATTTTCGAGGTTGCGGGTTATGAGGCCGATGATGTCATTGGTACACTTGCAAAACAGGCGGAGAAAAGGGGAATAATTACATATATGATGACTCCCGACAAGGACTACGGGCAGTTGGTCTCTGAGACAACTTTTATCTACCGTCCGAAATATGGCGACAAGGAGTTTGAGGTTATGGGTGTCGAGAGAGTGAAGGAGAAGTTCGGTATTGAAACAACCGGGCAAGTTATTGACCTTCTTGGTTTGATGGGTGACTCCAGCGACAACATCCCCGGTTGTCCGGGTGTAGGTGAAAAGACTGCACAGAAATTGATAGCACAGTTTGGAAGTATTGAGCGTATGCTTGAAAATACAGCCGAACTGAAAGGAGCTCTCAAAGCGAAGGTCGAGGAGAATAAGGAGCAGATTTTGTTCAGTAAATTTCTTGCCACAATAAAAACGGATGTTCCCATTGAACTCGATTTGGATTCTTTGAAGCGAGAAGCACCGAATGAGGATAAACTCTCAAATCTTTTCAATTTTTATGAATTGCGTGCATTAAAGGAACGAGTTATTAAAAATCAACAAGCACCTTCGCTTTTTGATGAAAACCCGGCTGTTTCAACAACTGTTCCGGCGTTCAATAAAAAAAGTACAAAACAGGACTCTCTTCAAGGCTCTCTCTTTGATTTTTTTGCGGTCGAAGATACAGGTGGTGAAAAAAAATCGAGCCATTCGACGTTAAATGATACCCCACACATATATAAACTTGTTGAAACAGAAGAAGATATAGCCTCTTTGGCGCTTGTATTGAAAAAATACAAAACTGTGTGTTTCGACACCGAAACAACAAGTACCATTGCCATTAATGCAGAATTGGTCGGTGTCAGCTTCTCTGTGAAGGAAAATGAGGCTTTCTATGTGACAATGCCGGCCGAAAGAGAGAATGTGCAGAGCCGACTCGAGTTTTTTAGAGAAATTTTTGAAAACGAGGAAATTGAGAAGGTCGGTCAGAATTTGAAATATGACATAACCGTTCTTGGCAATTATGGAATTGAGGTGCGCGGAAAACTTTTCGACACAATGATTGCCCACTATGTTCTGCAACCCGAACTTTTCCACGGTATGGATTATCTTGCCGAGATTTACCTAAACTATGAGACCATAAAGATTGAGGAGTTGATTGGTGAAAAGGGGCGTGGCCAAAAGAGTATGCGCGATGTCTCTCCCACTCTTGTCTGTGATTATGCGTGTGAAGATGCAGACGTTACTTTGAAATTGAAGAATATACTGCAAGAGGAGTTGAAAAAGGAGGGTATAGAAGAGTTGTTCTATAACATAGAGATGCCACTTGTTCCTGTGCTTGCTTATATGGAGCGCAATGGTGCAAGAATAGATACAATGGCATTGAAAGAGACTTCACAATTGTTCAGTAAACGTCTTGCTGATATTGAAGAGCAGATATACTCACTTGCCGGCGAGCCTTTTAATATAGCATCACCCAAACAGGTTGGTGACATACTTTTTGGTAAATTGAAAATTGTCGATAAGCCAAAAAAGACCAAGACCGGGCAGTTTGTTACATCGGAAGAGGTGCTTGCCCAGTTGCAGAACCGCCATCCTATTGTAAAAGATATTCTGCAATACCGTGGTTTGAAAAAGCTGTTGAGTACATATATCGATGCACTCCCCGAACTTGTAAACCCAAGAACAGGCAAGATACACACATCATACAACCAGACAGTCACAGCCACCGGACGACTGAGTTCAAGCAATCCGAACTTGCAGAATATTCCAATACGCGACGAGGACGGCAAGGAGGTGCGCAAAGCTTTTGTCCCCGATGACGGTTGTCTGTTCCTCTCGGTCGACTATTCACAGATAGAGCTTCGTATAATGGCACACTTGAGTGGTGACAGGAATATGATTGATGACTTCCTTAGCGGCTATGATATTCACGCTGCAACAGCAGCAAAGGTGTATAAAAAGCCCATCAGCGATGTCACAAAAGATGAACGACGCAAAGCAAAAGTGGCTAATTTTGGAATAATATACGGAATATCGGTCTTTGGCCTTGCCGAGAGAATGAATGTTGACCGTCGTGAGGCGAAAGAACTTATTGATAACTATTTTGCGACATACAGCGGAGTACAGGAGTATATTGAAAAATGTAAACAAGAGGCAAAGGAAAAAGGGTATGTAGAGACAATATATCACCGCAAACGTTATCTGCCCGATATCAATTCACACAATGCTGTTGTGCGCGGATATGCCGAGCGCAATGCTGTGAATGCACCTATCCAGGGTAGTGCTGCCGATATCATTAAGGTAGCTATGATAAACATATACAAACGTTTTAAAGATGAAAAGCTAAAATCGACAATGATACTTCAGGTGCACGACGAATTGAATTTCAATGTGCATCCGGGTGAAAAGGATTTGGTTTTAGGTATTGTGACCGCGGAGATGCAGAATGCCATTGCATTGAGCGTTCCTTTGATTGCCGACTACGGTTGGGGTGTCAATTGGCTCGAGGCACATTAAGTATACGATAAATGAATAAAACTTACGACATAGAACAGGTGAATGTAATGGCGTGGCTACGGTTTCCGCTAATTATTGGAGTTGTACTTAACCATTGTAATTTATATGCTATTTGGGAATATATGTTAGGATATAAACCAGATATTCCGTTATGGCTCATTTTTATATTGAATGATCTATATACAATAGTGCTACCATCAATGGTTTCAACTTTGTTCATCATATCGGGTTATTTTTTCTTCAGAACATTGAGTGATAAAGGTGTAAACAATTCATTTTTTATAAATAAATATAAAAGAAGGGTTAATACATTGTTGATTCCATACATTCTGTGGAATTGTATTGCGATTATAATGTTGTATATAAAATTCAATATTATTGAAAAAACACCACTTTCTTTAGTTGATTGTCTTAGTGGATTTTGGGATTTTACTCAACGGACCGGTTCTGATCCGGCAAATGGTCCGCTATGGTATGTAAGGGATTTGATGGTTGTAACCTTGCTGTCCCCATTCATCTATCTGCTTACAAAAAACAGAAAGGTTGCACACTTATATATATTGGTACTTTCTGTATTGTATGCCACCGATATAAGTATACCTGTTGCTGGGTTCAGTGGCGATGCCTTTCTTTTCTTTTCGGTAGGCGCATATATAGCAATACATAAATTGGATTTGACAAGGATTTCAAACAAGATAGGTGTAGTTGCACTTATATTATACATTCCTTCACAACTGTTTTTTAACAGATTCGAAGATAGTTTCCAATATGTTCATACAATATTTTTAATTCTATGTCTGATTAAAATAACAGCAACATTCTATTTGGTATCGTTGCTTTTTAGAAAAAAATATTAAAACAAACTCCAGTATTGAGCAAAATATCTTTTTTATTATATGCCCTGCACGGTGTAATAATAACCCCGATTGTTATTATACTTTTAAGACTGACCGGATACTCTGAAAATCCGTATGTGTTGCTTGGTATATATTTGGTTATCCTTTTTGTAATTATATCGGGAACTTTTGTACTGTATAATATACTTGTTAAATTCACTCCTAAAATAGCTAAAATCATTACTGGTAACAGGGGAATTTGAAAGTGCCGAAATAATTCATTACCTTTGCAGAACTTTTTTGAAACGATAAAAAATAATTTATATGGCTTTAAAAGCAGGTATTGTTGGCTTGCCCAACGTAGGAAAATCAACACTTTTCAACTGTCTCTCAAGTGCAAAGGCACAGGCAGCAAATTTCCCATTCTGTACTATCGATGCACAGTTGGGTCAAATTACCGTTCCCGATGAACGATTGAACAAGCTCGCAGAGCTCATTCACCCCGACCGCATTGTTCCCGCAACTTGTGACATAGTGGATATTGCAGGTCTTGTAAAAGGTGCAAGCAAAGGCGAGGGATTAGGTAACCAGTTCTTGGGTAATATCCGTGAGACAGATGCTATCATACACGTGCTTCGTTGTTTCGATAACGATAATATAGTGCACGTTGACGGCTCTGTGAACCCTGTCCGTGACAAGGAAATCATTGACCTGGAATTGCAGTTCAAGGACCTTGATACTGTCGAGAACAAAATCAAGCGTGTCGAGAAACAGGCGCGTGTAGGTGGTGACAAGCAGGCAAAGCTTGAGTATGATGTGTTGATGAAGTTCAAAGAGGCTCTTGAAGCCGGAAAATCGGCCCGTACAGTTGTTTTTGACACCGATGATGAGCAACAGATTGCAAAGAACCTTTTCCTGCTCACATCAAAGCCTGTGCTCTATGTTTGCAATGTAGATGACACTTCAGCTGCCAACGGAAACAAATATGTCGACGCCGTGCGCGAGGCTATCAAGGACGAAAATGCCGAGCTGCTTATCATTTCGGCACAGACCGAGGCTGATATTGCCGAGCTTGAGAGCTATGAAGAGAAGCAGATGTTCCTTGAGGATATGGGCTTGAAAGAGTCCGGTTGCGACCGTCTTATAAAAGCTATTTACCACCTCTTGAACCTGCAGACCTACATTACTGCCGGTGTTATGGAGGTTAGAGCCTGGACCTTCCGAAGGGGATGGAAAGCACCACAGTGCGCAGGTGTAATCCACACCGACTTCGAGAAGGGATTTATCCGTGCCGAGGTTATAAAGTATGATGATTATATCAACTATGGTTCCGAGGCTGCTGTAAAAGAGGCCGGCAAGATGAGTGTCGAGGGTAAGGAGTATGTCGTACAGGACGGTGATATTATGCACTTCCGTTTTAACGTGTAACAATTATGAGCTTGATAGACTGTGCAATAGTCTGGAACCCGTCTATAGCCCCTTTTTCAATATTTGGCTTTGATGTAAGGTACTATTCCCTTTGTTGGGTGATAGGTTTGCTTGGTGCATACTTTATTGTTAAGAAGTTATATAAAAAGTCGGGTGTCAGCGAGGATTTGTTCGAACCTCTTTTTATGTATTGCTTTATCGGAATTCTGATTGGTTCAAGGCTTGGTCATTGTCTCTTCTATCAGCCCGAGTACTATCTTTCACACCCTATAGAGATGTTGTTGCCAATTAAGCAGACTGCTGATGGTTGGGTCTTTAGAGGATACGAAGGATTGGCAAGCCACGGAGGTGTTATTGGTGTGATTACAGCGCTTTTGCTCTATGTGAGAAAAACAAAACTCACAATGGTGTGGACGCTTGACAATATTGCTGTGGCAGCACCTTTCTTTTCGGCAATGGTGCGTCTTGGAAATTTTATGAACAGTGAGATTATCGGCACTGAGACAAATCTTCCTTGGGGAGTAATCTTTGTGCAGGCCGGCGAGACTGTACCACACCACCCTGCCCAGCTTTACGAGGCTATTGCATATTTGGTTATATTTATCATTGGTCTGCTGTTGTATAAAAAGTACAGTTCAAAAATAGGCAGTGGTTTCTTTATGGGATATTGCCTTTTCACCATTTTTACTTTCCGTTTCTTTGTAGAGTTCATCAAAGAAAATCAGGTTGCATTTGAAGATGGAATGACACTGATTATGGGGCAGTGGTTGAGTATTCCGCTTATAATTGCAGGTGGATATTTTATGATAAAGGGAATAAGAAAAGCGGCCTAGGCCGCTTTTCTTATTTTGTTACGGTAGCAGAAAGTCTTTCTGTTTCGTTCATTGCAGCAAGTCTCTCAACCTCATTTATATCAATGTGCATTGCTTCAGCAAGACGTCTGCCATACTCTTTGTCGGCAAGATAACAATGTGCAGCGTGACGGTATTTTATATTCTCTGTAACAGGCATCATATCCTCGGTTGTATTACTTATTAATAAAGCCCGTTTTTCTTCTGTCATTAGCCTGTAAAGGTTTCCCGGCTGGTAGAAACAGTCATCGGTGCGGTCCTCGTATGGATTGTAGCGCATAGACTCTCCTGTAACAGCCGAGTGTGCATACATTGCCGGGGTTGTATTCCACTCTCCGATACTGTTGGGAGAGTAACCTTTTGTTGCTCCATTGTTGCCATCAACCCGCATAGCGCCGTCACGGTGAAAACTGTGTACCGGGCATTTTGCTCTGTTGACCGGTATTTGGTCATTGTTTACACCCAGCCTGTAACGTTGTGCATCGCCGTATGAAAATAGTCTTCCTTGTAACAGCTTATCAGGCGAAAGTCCTATTCCCGGTACTATGTGTGCCGGGTTGAAGGCTGCTTGTTCAACATCGGCAAAATAGTTCTCGGGGTTGCGGTTGAGCTCTAATACTCCAACCTCAATGAGTGGAAAATCTTTGTGGCTCCACACTTTTGTAATGTCGAAAGGGTTCTCTTTGTATGTGGCAGCCTGCTCCTCTGTCATCACCTGTATGTATAGTGTCCAACGTGGAAAATCTCCTTTTTCAATAGCTGTAAAAAGGTCGCGTCCGTGGCTTTCGCGGTCGTGCGCTATGATGGCAGCAGCCTCTTCGTTGCTCAGGTTTTTTATCCCCTGTTGTGTGCGGAAATGGAATTTTACCCATACTCGCTCACCATTTGCGTTTATAAGACTGTAGGTGTGTGAACCAAAGCCGTGCATATGGCGGTAAGAGGCCGGTATGCCACGGTCCGACATTACAATGGTTATTTGGTGCAGAGCCTCGGGGAGCATTGTCCAGAAGTCCCAGTTACTTTGTGGAGAACGGAGATTTGTCTGTGGGTCACGTTTAATGGCGTGGTTTAAATCGGGGAATTGTAATGGGTCGCGCAGAAAGAATACCGGTGTGTTGTTGCCTACCAAATCCCAGTTACCTTCATCGGTGTAGAATTTGACTGCAAAGCCGCGAATGTCACGCTCGGCATCAGCTGCTCCACGTTCACCGGCCACGGTCGAAAAACGTACAAATACATCGGTCTTTTTACCTACTTTTGAAAAAACGGATGCACAACTGTAGCGTGTTATATCATTTGTTATTGTAAAACATCCGAAAGCACCACTACCCTTTGCGTGCATACGCCGTTCGGGTATTACTTCGCGGTCGAAATGTGCCAATTTTTCGAGTAACCAGTTGTCTTCGAGCAGTATCGGGCCACGTTCACCGGCTGTGAGCGAATTTGTGTTGTCCGGCACTCGTGCTCCAACCTCGTTTGTCAAGAATTTTTTATCCATAAAAAAGCCGTTAATAGTTCTGTATGAATTATTAACGGCTTTTTGTATAAGTTTGTTCAGGGGGTTATTTGCCCTTTACGATACGTTTTATATCATTCAGTTTGTTCAGTGCTTCAAGCGGTGTCAGGTTGTTCACGTCAATTCCAAGTATCTCGTCACGCACCTGTGAGAGCACGGGGTCGTCGAGCTGGAAGAAATTGAGCTGCATACCCTCGCGGCTGTCGGCTATTTCGGCTGTGGGAGCGCTTTTCAGTTCTCCCCTGTTGTTCCCTGCCTCGAGTTTCTTCAGTATTTGCTCCGAGCGTTTTACAATGCTTTTTGGCATACCTGCCAGTTGAGCTACGTGAATACCGAACGAGTGCTCGCTGCCACCGGGCATCAGCTTGCGCATAAAGATTACCTTTCCATCTATTTCGCGCACCGAAACGTTGAAGTTCTTTATGCGTGCGAAACTCTTCTCCATCTCATTAAGCTCGTGGTAATGGGTTGCAAACAGTGTACGTGCCCTACCCTTTGCATATTCGTGGATATACTCTACTATAGCCCACGCAATTGACATTCCGTCGTATGTGGATGTTCCGCGGCCAAGCTCATCAAAGAGCACAAGGCTATGCCCCGAGAGGTTGTTCAGGATGTTGGCGGCCTCGGTCATCTCAACCATAAATGTCGATTCGCCTGCCGAAATATTGTCGCTTGCTCCCACACGTGTGAATATCTTGTCTACAAGGCCAATTGTAGCGCTGTCTGCCGGTACAAAGCAACCTATCTGGGCAAGTAGTGTTATGAGCGCTGTTTGGCGCAGCAGAGCCGATTTACCTGCCATATTTGGACCGGTGACAATGATAATCTGCTGCTTGTCATTGTCAAGATACAGGTCGTTGGGGATATAGTTCTCCCCTATTGCCATTTGTCTTTCAATCACAGGGTGACGGCCCTGCTTGATGTCAAGCACATCCTCCTCGCTTATTACAGGGCGAATATATTTGTATGCCCGTGATACATTTGCAAATGACAGTAGCACGTCGAGCCTTGCAAGGTGTGTGGCGTCAACCTGTATTGCCGGAATGTATGATGCAAGGTCGGCAACAAGGTTGTTGTATATCTGTGTTTCCAGCGCAAGAATTTTCTCCTCGGCACCAAGTATTTTCTCTTCGTATTCTTTGAGTTCCTGGGTAATGTAACGCTCGGCATTCACCAGTGTCTGCTTGCGTATCCACTCCTCGGGCACGTTGTCCTTATAGGTGTTGCGCACCTCAATATAGTAGCCAAAGACGTTGTTGAACGATATCTTGAGGCTTGGAATGCCTGTGCGTTCGCTCTCGCGCTGCTGCAGTTGCAACAGATAATCCTTGCCGTTATAGGCTATCTGGCGCAACTCGTCGAGCTGTTCGTTTATGCCGTCAGCCACTACTCCACCCTTGTTAAGTAGCAAAGGTGGTTCGGGTACAATTTCTCGCGCAATGCGGTCGCGTATATCGGCACAGCAGTCGAGTTGTGCGCCAATGCGTTTGAGAACCTCGTTATCGGCAGCCTCGCAGGCTTTTTTTATTGGTTCAACGGCCTGCAATGCCATTTTTAGTTGCACCAGTTCGCGTGGTGATACACGGCCTGCAGCAACCTTTGCTATTATGCGTTCAAGGTCGCCTATCAGGTGCAGCTGGTCTTCAATTAGTTCGCGGAAATATGGCTCGCGGAAAAAGTATTCTACAATATCCAGTCGCTCCTCTATCGGTTTTTTGTCCTTGAGCGGGAACACCATCCAACGCTTCAGCAGGCGCGCACCCATTGCGGTCAATGTCCTGTCAATTACCGACAGCAGTGACGAGCCGCCGTCGTGCATACTGCCAAGCAGTTCAAGGCTGCGTATGGTGAATTTGTCGAGGCGTACATAACGCTCCTCCTCAATGCGCGAGATGTTGCGTATGTGTGATATCTGTGTGTGCAAAGTCACCTCAAGATAGTGCAGGATTGCACCGGCTGCCACCACTCCACTGCGCAGGTGTGAGATTCCGAATCCCTTGAGGTTCTTTGTCTCGAAATGCTTTGTCAGTTTTTCATTGGCAAACTCATCGGTGAAAGCCCAGTCATCAAGTTCAAAAGTAAGGAATTTTGTGCCGAAACACTCGATGAATTTCCCCTTCAATCCCCTCTCGACAAGTATTTCCTTCGGGCGGAAATTTATGAGCAGTTTTTCAATGTAGTCAAAAGTTCCTTCGGCAACAAGGTATTCGCCTGTTGAGATATCAAGGAACGAAACACCGCACATCGGCTTTCCAAAATGCACCGCTGCAAGGAAGTTGTTCTCCTTGTAGTCCAAGATGTTGTCGTTTATTGAAACACCAGGTGTAACAAGCTCTGTAATGCCGCGTTTCACCAGTTTCTTTGTCATCTTGGGGTCTTCGAGCTGGTCGCATATAGCAACACGCTTGCCGGCACGTACCAGTTTGGGGAGGTAGGTGTCGAGTGCGTGAAAGGGGAAGCCTGCCATCTCAATGGCCTTTGATGCATCGCTCTTGCCGTTTGAACGCTTTGTAAGTGTTATGCCAAGAATCTCCGAGGCTACAACGGCATCGGAGCAATATGTTTCATAGAAGTCGCCACAACGGAACAGCAGCACAGCATCGGGGTGCTTTGCCTTGAGTTCATAGAACTGGCGCATCATAGGGGTAAGAGCAGCTTCTTTTTCGGCCATAATATAGTCTGAGTTTGGTGTACAATTATTACGCGAAGATACGAAAAAATCCATAAGGCAGTATCACATACTACATTATAAATGAAGAAATATATTCCCCTTTGAGCATTGGTTGTAAAAAACACTATATTTGCTACGCGAAAATAGGCTGCATTTGCTGTGAAATATTCAAGTAAACTTGATATTCTTTCGCTCGTTTGCACTATCTTTGCAGTGCCGGTGGGGAGAAATCCGCCGGCGCAATAAAGCATTTTGTTTTAAGTCCATATCTTAAATTCGCCAAAATTTTATCAGAGGACGAAGACAATCAATGCTCATTCTGTGTATATACCGTCTATGTGTGTTCTACGCATAGGCTATGTGTATATTCCACGGCGTGGGAATATTGTTTCTTCATAGTTCATTCTGATAGGGCGTTTGGCGATGCCTAAGATATGTGGACGTAAGGCACAAGTCTCACGTCTTTTTTTATTGCATAGCTCCAAGTATTTTTACGCATAGGCAATTGTAATATTCAAAAACGTAAGACTGTAAACAGTGGATTTTATTAACCTTAATTTATAGTTTTATGAAAAACATTTATTTCAAACATCTATTCACAGTGCTATTGTTGCTGTGCACAACAGTGGCAACAGCCCACGACTTTAAGGTGGGTGGTATTTATTACAACATCACAAACTCTAGCAAAAAAGAGGTTGAGGTGACCTTTAGAGGAACTTCTTATAATCAATATTCAAATGAATACAGCGGCAGTGTGGTGATTCCTGCAAGTGTTGTTTATAACGATGTAACCTATAGCGTTACAAGCATTGGAGAGGATGCGTTCGGATATTGCACTAGTCTTACAAGCATTACAATCCCTAACAGTGTTACAAGCATTGGACAACATGCGTTCTATTGTTGCACTAAGCTTACAAGTATTACAATCCCTAATAGCGTTACAAGCATTGGAGATTATGCGTTCCGTGAATGCACCGGTCTTACAAGCATTACAGTTCCTAGAAGCGTTACAAGCATTGGAGAAGGAACTTTCAATTATTGTACCGGTCTAACAAGCATTACAATCCCTAACAGCGTAACAAGCATTGGAGATTATGCGTTCTGTATTTGCACCAGTCTTACAAGCATTACAATTCCTAGCAGCGTAACAAGCATTGGGAATTTAGCGTTCTATGAATGCACCAGTCTTACAAGCATTACAATCCCAGGAAGCGTAAAAAGTATTGGAAATTCTGCGTTCCATGGTTGTTCAGGCCTTAAAAGTGTAACATCCTTTGCCACTATAGCTCCCGCTCTCGGAAGCCAAACTTTCTACGATATATCTTCAACAGCAGTTCTCAATTATCCTTTCGGCAGCGACTACAGCGCTTGGAACTGGTATTTTGCCAGCACAAATGAGTTTACTCTTATAGGTGGTAGCTGTGGTACCAATGTGAAGTGGACTCTTATAGATGGTGTGCTTACCATAAGTGGTAGCGGTAATATGGATAATTATTATTCTAATACGATTCCCTGGATTAAATACAATAAGGATATTAAGAGAGTTATAATAAATTCAGGTGTAACAAGCATTGGAAACAGTGCGTTCTGTGGTTGCACCTGGCTTACAAGCATTGAAATTCCTAATAGCGTAACAAGTATTGGAAATTATGCATTTTCTGGTTGCACCGGTCTTACAAGCATTGAAATCCCTAACAGCGTAACAAGTATTGGAAACACTGCGTTCTCTGGTTGCACCGGCCTCACCAGCTTTGAAATTCCTAATAGTGTAACAAGTATTGGATATGATGTGTTCTATGGTTGCACAGGGTTTACAAGCATTGAAATCCCTAACAGCGTTACAAGCATTGGACAGGAGGCGTTCTATGGTTGCACAGGTCTTACAAGCATTGAAATCCCTAACAGCGTTACAAGCATTGGACAGGAGGCGTTCTATGGTTGCACAGGTCTTACAAGCATTGAAATCCCTAACAGCGTAACAAGTATTGGAAACACTGCGTTCTCTGGTTGCACCGGCCTCACCAGCTTTGAAATTCCTAATAGT
>JAFYWV010000093.1 GCA_017546505.1 Bacteroidaceae bacterium | reverse complement strand
GTGGTCGTGGTATCCTCGAGAACATCATCCCATCTTCAACAGGTGCTGCTAAGGCTGTAGGTAAGGTTCTTCCTGTTCTCAACGGCAAGCTCACAGGTATGGCGTTCCGCGTTCCAACTTCTGACGTATCAGTTGTTGACCTTACAGTTGTATTGGAGAAGGAGGCTACAATGGCTGAGATCTGCGCTGCAATGAAGGAGGCTTCTGAGGGCGAGTTGAAGGGTATCCTTGGCTACACAGAGGACGCTGTAGTTTCTACAGACTTCCGTGGTTGCGCTAACACTTCAATCTTCGACGCTAAGGCTGGTATCTCTCTCGATGCTAACTTCGCTAAGGTTGTTTCTTGGTATGACAACGAGTGGGGTTACTCAAACAAGGTTTGTGAGATGGCTCGCGTAATCGCTGCTAAGTAATTTAGAGCAACAAATACCTAAACATCAAGGGGCTTCACTTTCTGTGAGGCCTCTTTTCTTTTGTTGTATGGTGGTTTATACAAAAAATAGAGCGCCATATTTTTGTTTCATAACAGATTTCATTATCTTTATCACAGATATTACCTTATTAAATATAATAATACTAACCATTAATATTTGTTATGAGAAAAACACTGTTGTTTATGTTGCTTGCTGTGGCAATGCTGTTTGGCAGTTGTGCGCGGCAGAAGCATACATTTGAGGTGAAGGATGGAAAATTCCTTTACGACGGCGAGAAGGTGCAGCTCATCTGCGGCGAGATGCATTACCCACGTATCCCGGTAGAGTATTGGCGCGACCGTATGCAGCGTGCAAAGGCTATGGGATTGAACACCATTTCGGCTTACGTCTTTTGGGCTGTACACGAGCCACAGCCCGGTAAATTCAATTTCGAGGGGCAGGCCGATATTGCCCGTTTCGTCGAGATTGCAGCCGAGGAGGGCCTCTTCGTTCTTCTGCGTCCCGGTCCATACGTCTGTGCCGAGTTTGACTTCGGCGGCTACCCCTATTGGTTGCAGAACGACTCTACGCTCGTTTGGCGCAGTGACAACCCGGCGTTCCTTGCTGCTTGCGAACGCTATCTCAATGCACTTGGCGAGCAGCTCGCGCCCCACACCGTTACCAATGGCGGTAACATCATAATGGTTCAGGTTGAAAACGAGTACGGTTCATACAGCAACGACAAGGTGTATCTGGGCAAGATGGCCGAGCTCATAAAGAACGCCGGTTTCAATGTACCACTGATGACCTGTGACGGTTCGGGACAGATGCCTAACGGTTATATCCCCGGTATCCTTCCAACAGTCAATGGAGCAGTGGGTGACGATATTATGCGTTCTATCGACCGCTACTGGCCCGGTGGCCCATACTTTGTGGCTGAGTTCTATCCCGCGTGGTTCGACGTGTGGGGCTTGCCACATTCGGCTGTGAGCTATGAGCGCCCGGCCGAACAGCTCGACTGGATGCTCAAGAATGATGTCTCGGTGAGCATATATATGTTCCACGGCGGAACAAACTTCCACTATACAAATGGTGCAAATACCAACAACGGTTCGTATGAGCCACAACCCACAAGCTACGACTATGATGCACCGCTTGGAGAGTATGGAAACGCCTATCCAAAGTATTATGCTTTCCGCGAGGTGATACAGCGCAACCTGCCCGAGGGCAAGACGTTGCCACCAGTGCCGGCCGATAACCCGACAACGACATTCGCACCTGTCGAACTCACCGAATGGGCACCGTTGTCGGTCGCTTTCGGCGATAGGGTAAAGAACGATACTCCGCTCACCTTTGAGGCAATGAAACAGGATTACGGCTATATGCACTACGAGACCATCATTGCAGCCCCCGATAGCGGCAAGCTGGTGCTTGACGAGCTACGTGACTATGCCGTTGTAATCCTTAACGGTGAGGTAGTGGGCAGCATCGACCGTCGTTTCCATCAGAACAGCATTGCGTTGAATGTCACCGAGCCAAACTCCGTGCTCGAAATCCTTGTCGAGAACGGTGGCCGTGTGAACTATGGCAAGGACCTTGTGAACAACCTCAAGGGTATCACAAAAAGCGTTACATTTAACGGCAACGAACTGAAGGAGTGGACAATGACATCACTTCCACTGCACCGTGCCGATGTAAAGGATTTCCGCTTCCCACGTCTTCGTTACGAGGGTAACCTCCCGGGTTTCTATCGTGGCACATTCACCATTGACAAGGTGGGCGATACATTCGTCGATATGACCGGTTGGGGCAAGGGTGCCGTTTGGGTGAACGGCAAGTCGCTCGGTAAGTTCTGGGGCATTGGCCCACAACAGACAATGTATCTGCCTGCTCCCTGGCTCAAAGAGGGCGAGAACGAGATTGTTGTCTTTGAGATGGAGTACACAGGCAAGCGCACACTCTGTGGTGTAGACAAGCCAATCCTCAACGTGCTTGGGCCAGACAAGAACGCCTTCAAGACTTCACGCGACTATAACCGTGTTCCCATCCTTGATGAGTATGACGGTATCTTCTCGGGTACTGTTGAGAAGAAGACCGGCTGGCAGGAGTTTACCTTCGATGGCATAAAGACACTGCGCCACCTGTGCATCGATGTGCAAAGCACATACGACGACAAACACTCTTGCATCTGTGAGATTGAGCTCATTGACGAGAGCGGCAACATCATAAACAAAGACAAGTGGAACGTGGTGTTCACCAATACCGAGGCACTTGGCGAGGGCGTTGCCGATGATATGATTGACGGCGATGAAACCACCTATTGGCACTCCGCTTGGCGCAAGGACGTGAAGCCGTTGCCACACCAGGTAATCATCGACTTGGGCAATATACGCACCGTTAAGGGCTTCCGCATCCTCACACGCGATGTCAACCTCCCCGGTTGCATAAAGGATTTCCGTCTCTACGGCCGCCCGCAGTTCTTCTTGTACGAATAAGTTATATTGAAAATATTGCATTAACTAATAAATCCACGCCTTAAAAGTAGCGTGGATTTATTAGTTAATAGTGTTGCGAGAAAATGTCCCTCTTTAGGGGGACGAGGCATAAAATGCCGGAGGGGGTATCAACTTGTCTCCTTTAACGGTGCCGGTTTTATTTGATATTACCATTGTACGCGAATTAAGCCGTTTTTGTAGGGGCAGACCGATGTTGTCCCAGTGATATTCAGTTACTTCACCAAAACCTTTCGCTTCGCGCAACTGCTTGGCGTTCGGCAATGCTTGATTAAGCAAGCTTGTCAATCACCGCTCTCACTTAACCAGCACTTTCGCTTCGCGCAACTGCTTGGCGTTCGGCAATGCTTGATTAAGCAAGCTCATCAATCATTACTCTCACTTAACCAGCACTTTCGCTTCGCGCAACTGCTTGGCGTTCGGCAATGCTTGATTAAGCAAGCTCATCAATCATTACTCTCACTTACCCAGCACTTTTTACCATCAATTATATAAATACCCTTTGTCGGGTTCTCAACAGCGCGACCGCTGAGGTCGTAGTAAACATCTTTACTCTCTGCTCTTTGCTCTTTCATCTCGTCAATGCCTGTTGTCTCGCCATCACCGGGCTCAAACTCAATAATGTTGGCAAACTTATTCCAATACTCTGTTGCTGCGTATGTCTCTTTTGCTCCGTATGGAACATAAAGGGTGCAGGTGGTTTTGTCTACACCGCTGAATACATATGAATTAATGGCAAAGAGTTCATTGGCTGGGATTAAAGATGTTACGCTTGTAAGCCCGGTGCAACCACTGAACGCTGAACTTCCAATGCTTGTAACGCTTCCTGGGATTTCAATGCTTGTAAGCCCGGTGCAACCAGAGAACGCATACTCTCCAATGCTTGTCACGCTGTTAGGGATTTCAACGCTTGTAAGTTCAGTGCAGTGTTTAAACGCTTCATATTCAATGCTTGTTACGCTGTTAGGGATTACAATACTTGTAAGCCCGGAGCAACCAGAGAACGCACTTTTTCCAATAAATGTCACGCTGTTAGGTATTGTAATGCTTGTAAGCCCTTCGCAACCATTGAAAGCACTTTTTCCAATGCTTGTTACGCTGTTAGGTATTGTAATGCTTGTAAGCCCTGTGCAACCATTGAAAGCACTGTTTCCAATGCTTGTAACGCTGTTAGGGATTGTAATGCTTGTAAGGCCGGAGCAATTATAGAACGCATAATCTCCAATAAATGTCACGCTGTTAGGGATTTCAATGCTTGTGAGCCCGGTGCAATTATAGAACGCATAACCACCAATGCTTGTAACGCTGTTAGGTATTGTAATGCTTGTAAGCCCTGTGCAACCATAGAACGCAGAACTTCCAATGCTTGTAACGCTGCTTGGGATTTCAATGCTTGTAAGCCCGGTGCAACCATCGAACGCACCACCTCCAATGCTTGTAACGCTGTTAGGTATTGTAACGCTTGTAAGCCCGGAGCAATT
>JAFYWV010000092.1 GCA_017546505.1 Bacteroidaceae bacterium | reverse complement strand
TTCATCGTAAGATAAAAGGAATTCAACGCCGAGGTTATGGCTACAGAAACTTCCAAAACTACAAATTAAGGGTATTAGTAGAGTGCTCACATGGCCGATGACTCAAATAACAGCGTTTCCACACTTTTTGGAGTTGACCCTAAAAGTTTCGCGATTTAAATCATTTACAAAGAAAAATCCCTACAAGCCGTTAAGCTGTAGGGATTTAGCGGACAGGGAGGGATTCGAACCCTCGGTACGCTTTTGACGTACACACGATTTCCAATCTCAAATGCCGTTTTCGCAAAGCGCTAAGTGCGTTGTGCTTATGCTTTTTAGTGTGTCTTTAGTGTGTCTTAAGTTGTCTTAGTGGGTGATTTTGAGGGGCGTAGCCGCTATTTAGGGGTGCCGGTGTCGCGCTTGGCGGTGAGGTAGGTAATCAGGAGGATGGCGGTCATGGGGTTATTCTTCTGGATGAGAGGTATGGCTTATTCTGCGTTAGGGGGAGGGGGGCTTTGTGGATTATCTTGTGACGGGATGCTGTTTATTATAGATTCAATATCAACAGGAGGTGCTGTTATGTTTGATGAAGCTGCATGAAAAAGAGTAGCTAGAGTATATGGATTTTCCAATTCCGCTGACGTTTCCGCCATTACGCGCTTATCATTTAAAATTACAAAGAACGCGAAAGGGTTTTCTTCACATTTCATTTTTACTATGCTTATCTTGAATTCTGGATTAATGCCCTTTGATATGTAGTACATAGCTGCAAAATGTTCCTTTACTTCTGATGGTAGGTCATATTTTTGCCACTCTATTTTTCCCTTTTGAGTGTTAATTAGAACATCTCTGATGAATTTTTCTTCGTTTCTCATAGCTGTAAAATTTTGTTATAGATTGTGCCATGTATCCCAGATGCTGTTTAATTGACGGGTAAATGTTTTAGTGTAGGTCTGGCGTGTTTTTTCTTTGTCTTGCTCTAGTTGATTTTTAGCTACGGTGATGGAATCTGCAATTTCTTGCGGAAGATACTTTGATGTCTTTAAGATATAGTCGTAGGCTTGAATTGCTTCATCGCGTTTGGCTTCGTCTAGTATCTCCATGGCGTTCCCGAATGGTGGTTTCCATTCATCATATAAGTTATCTATTATTTTTTGAGTAGATTTATTGAGAACATGTTGTCTAATTGTTATTGCTTGGTAGGCTACCCAAGCGGAAAACGCAAGGGAGATAATACCGATGACGCATGATATATGTGATTGAAACTGCTCAAAACAGAAACATAGGCACGTTGCAGTACCAAGTATTATTGTAATCCAAATTAATAGGCCGCATAGATGACTCTTGAATAGATGTGAAATCTTTTGTTTCATAGTATAAGATTGTTGTTAATTTTCGTTAAGGCAACCTTCTGCAAAATCAACCTTAAACGGATAGATGTGCATGTATTTTTTCTTTGGCATGGCTAAGTATGGGGGGATTGTGGGTTAGCGGTGCTCGGTGGCGCGGGGGGCGGGTTAGTCTTCAGTTTTTTTCCATGTAAAGGGAGGTTTTGGACTTGACGGTGTGAGAGATTGACCAGTAATTGCAAGTGGGGAATCATCCTGCCGTATGAAACTATATAAATCCGGAGAAAATTTTGCTTTTACAACATCAACATCTGGTGATATATGAGGGTCTTTGTTCTTAGGTGTATATTTTTTTACATATTCAATAACATCTATCGGTTGTAATTGACAGCGAGGGCCCAGTATAATCCCTGCTATGTATTTTGTAAAATCAGTTACAAAATAAAGTCCCGTTTTCCCATAGCTCGTATCAATAATATTTTCCAGTTTTGTGTCTGCGAGTGGTGTGATATAGCGATATTCTCTCTCATGTTTCCAATCACTGGATTTGTACCGCAGTATATCCTCGGCGGATTTGAAGACACTCCTCTCTTCTCCGTATTCGACCTGATATAGTTTTCCCGGCATCCAGACTACCTTTTTCGGGACCGGATGAGCTATTTTCCATGCTATTATTTCTTTGTTTTGGTTTTGCTCACATGGTTGTAGCCACTTAAATCTGAAAACAAGGCATGCTCCACGACCTCTATCAGCGTAGTATCCCCACATGGCGGGAGAGGTGCAGTTATCGCTTAAACAGATGTATCCATATGCTTCTGTCTGGTAGTTACGCACTTGCTCATTACGTGGAACACCCTCTGTTATGTCGTTTGTACCCCATGGTAACGATACTTTGAGTTTGCCTGTCTCTATGATTTTTAAGAGACTGTCCAGCGAGGCGTATAAGTATAGGGTTAAATCTCTATCAGTACTCATAGCCTATTGTTTTTTCAGTTGGGCGAGGATTGCTTCTAGGCCGGCGGTGGCGATGGCTAGTTTTTCGGTGAGCTTAGCTTCGCGGGCTGTTGGTGCGAGCAGTGAAGTTGATGAATCGGTCGGAGAATTGATGCCGAGTAGCCAGTCAATGGAGACTCCGAGTGCTACGGCAATTCGGTAGAGTTCGTATGTGTCGGGGATTCTTTCACCAGTTTTATATCTGGAAAGTGTTTGTTCTCTGATGTTTGTGTGCTCTGCTAGGTCTTTTTGACGTAAGCCGGATGAACCGAGCGCTTCAGTGAAGCGTACAGAAAATTGCTCACAAAGTGCATTTTTTTCTTGCATTGTAATGAATCGTGCGGTTAAATAGGGGCGTAGCCGCGAGACTGGTGACGCAGGAAGCGCGGTTACGATAACGGTATAGTATCAAAAATGAATCGGAAAAGCAATAAAGATGTGGCGGTTACGGCGCGTTATTTGGCCGATAAGGGCTATTCGATAACTCGTGCGGCGCAGAATGTAGGGTGTAGTCCTGCTCACCTGGCGAGGGTGTTGCAAGGGGAACGGGTACCTAGCGCGGCTCTGCAGGAGAAGCTGCTGGCTCTGCCGAAGCTGATGCCGGTTATGTGCCGGGTGGAGTATTGAGAGCACGAGGGACGAAGTTCGAAGTTAGCAAGAAGAAAGGAGAGCAGAAGTGATGGATGAGCTGGATTTTACGCTGGAACTGTTGAAGGATAAGGCGCAGCTGGTGCGTTCTTTGCGCAAGCTTGGCTATGCGCAGGCTGAGGTGGGAGTGAAGGCTGTGCGTTCTTTGTGCGCTGAGATGGAGAAGTTGCTGATTATGCTGAGAGATTTCGATAAAGAAGAAAGGGGAGCAGAGTTATGATTGCGATGAAGGATGATAAGTTGGTGGGGATGGTTACGGCTGAGCGTTTGCTGGCTAAGTTGTATCCTCGGTTTGCGCTGAGTCGTCACCAGTTGCGTAGGTTGTGTGTCGGGCGGGTGCTGCCGTGTGTGCCTGTGCCGTCGGGTACTCAGGTGCGCTATTTGGTGCGGGTCGAGGATGTGGTGCGCTCTCTTAAGGAGCGTGAACAGTTTGCTGTGTGATTAAGGTTATGGCTGATGTTATTGAGATGTGGGGGCGGGCTTTGGCTGTGGTGGTCGGGGCGTTGGCTTTAGCTGTGGTGGTGGCTCGCTGCTCGGAGGTGGGGTATGATGAGTATGACCCTTACTGTGGTGCTACGCCCGGCTGTGTGACGGATTATAATTCTTTACCTCCTACTTATGATTATGAACAGGAATAAATATGTGAAGTCGAGCTGTGAGGCTCTGGTGCAGAAGGCGGGGATTCTGACTCGTGAGATGGATGCGAAATATGAGAAGTATGTGGCTCTGGGGAAGAATATGCTGGATTACAAGGAGGAGTGCTCGCGGTTGCACTCGGGCTGTGTGGCGCAGGTGTTGCAGGTGCGGGAGCAGAGAAGCCTGATGGAGGCTTGTGAGGAGCGGGCGAGTAGGCGCTTGCGGAGAGATTTCTGGATGGATTTGGTGGTGTGTGTGCTGTTGGTTGTGGATTTGGTGGTGCGCTTGTGTTGAGTTTTTCGGGACTGTTTAAGTGATGGTTCTCATGAAGTGATGTGTTACTGCCGCCTGGCTCCGGGCGTTTGAAAAAGAGGGCGTTTCATCCGCGTGTAGCATAATGGGTAATGTGCCGAAGCTCAAATGGGGAGTGTGTAGGAGATTTCGGTTCGAGTCCGATTCGCGGCCTCTGCGCCGAGTGGCGTGGTACTTCATAGGTAAGTGATAACGTCGCCTTGCCGGGCGGGCGCTAAATGCCCGGCTCTCACAATTATGACTAATAACGATACAGATACGACTAAGGCGCAGGCTCAGGAGCCTGCGGAGGGGGCTCAGCTGAGTTTCAGCGATATCAAGGCTGCCTTTAAAGGTAATGGGTTTAAAACGGATTTGCCGGGTGGGCTGATGCTGATTGGCTGTGATGGTACTCATATTCAATGGGGTGTTGCGCAGCTGGACGATGATTCGGCTTGGCGTGTGAAAATTCCGCTGCTGTCGGCGGCTTTGAGTCAGTTGTGCCTCGCTGTGGCCAAAGATGATCCGGAGGCGCTTGCTCTTGTTGCGAAGTGGTATGGGCTCCATCAGCAATGTGAAAGGTTGGCCGGTGTTACTCTGGCTGATTTGTTGAAGTCTCGCGAGGAAGGGGATGAGGCATGAGTGTGCAGCGTGCCAAGATTGCGCCTACGGATGCTCCTGCCGGTGAGCGGTTTTTCCAAGCGCTGCGTGACTTGCGTGACCCTGAATTGCTGCGGCAGCTGGATTGCACGATTACGGAGCTGACGACTGCGGTGATGGAGACGGGTGGTAAGGGGCACCTGACGCTGAAGGTGGCGGTGAGTAAGCTGGGGCGTGACAGGCAGGTGGGGGTGAAGCCTACGCTGAGTCGTTCGATACCGCAGGAGGAGACGCGCCTGAAGTTGCTGTATGCGGATGAGACGGGGCGCTTTTGTCTGGATGATCCTGCTCAGGGTATGCTGGATTTTGATGCTCCGCGTAAGGTGAATGTTACTTCGGTGGAGGTCGCTGCAGAGGGCGAGGCACCGGTGAAGGTGAAGATTAACTGATTTATTTAAGACTATGGAAAATACGAAGATTGAGATGGCCGGTGATATGAGCATGAATTTGCTGACGCCGGGGATGACGAAGGAGATTGTGCCGGGGCGCGCTGCGGTGGTGCATGAGGATTGCCATGTGCGCGATATAGCTCGCTATGCGGACAAGCCGTATCGCGGGGCGGGTATGGTGGAGCTGCTGATGCTGCCGACGTTTGTTGACTATGTGCTGAGCCGCAATGTTGCGGGGCTGGTGTTTGTTGACAAGTCGAAGGCTCAGGCTGTGTTTAATCCTGAGAGCTGGGGGGATGATGTGGCGCATTTCAGGTGCGAGTGTACGCCGGACTGGGTTGCTTGGCGCGGTAAGGATAAGTGCTGGATGAGTCAGGAGGGGTTCTGCGATTTTCTGGAGGATCAGGAGAAGGTGATTAAGGAGCCTTGCGGGGTGGAGTTGCTGGATTTGGTGGCGAATTTCCGTCAGAAGAGTTCGGTGGAGTTCAGCCGTAGTTATCGCGGGGCGGATGG
>JAFYWV010000091.1 GCA_017546505.1 Bacteroidaceae bacterium | reverse complement strand
TAAGGCCTTTGCAACCATAGAACACATACTCTCCAATGCTTGTTACGCTGTTACCAATGGTTACAGATGTCAAGGTTGATTTATTATAGAAAGGAGAATAACGATAAGAAGAACTTATATTATACGATAAATCACGACCTAAATACAATGTTTCCAATGGACAGTCGTTGAAGAGCCCTTTTTCACTACCGTTATATCCCAAAGACAATGCACTCTCTCCATCCTCTATGTGTAATTCTTTTATCGATGTACAACCATAGAACGCAGCAATTTGAATGCTTGTTACGCTGTTAGGTATTGTAATGCTTGTAAGGCCTTTGCAACCATAGAACGCCTCATATCCAATTCTTGTAACGCTGTATGTACTACCATCGTATATAACACTCTCCGGGATTACCACACTACCGGTATATTCATTGGAATATTGGTTATATACTCCTTTGTAGGTAACCTCTACAGTTTTGTTTGTGGCATCGGTAACGTTGTAATAAATACCGTCCACCTCAAAGTCGTGGGCTGTTGCTGCCGTTGTGCATAACAACAGCAGTGCTGTGAATAGATGTTTTAAATGTTTCATAGTTTATTAATTAAATAGGGTTATTGTATTTGTTTTATTTATCCTATGTTTTTCCACTCAACACTTTTTTCTTTTAAGAAACCGCCTATAAAACGGTTTGCGGGATTCATTGCCAATAGAAGTTCTTGCCCCATATTCATATATTTAATGCACTCGTTGGGGTTCATCGAGTCTGTTCCGGGATATAATAGGCAAATGTATATTTTTGGCTTGTTTTCTGCCATTTTGTTTGCATAGAAATAGCGCGACAGCATTTTCTTGGCAACTTGGTCGGCACGTGTCGCATCTATCTCTAGTATTATTTGGAACTCGGATGTCTTGGCATAGACATCGCACCTGTCACGGTTGCCGCTAATCCCTGAACCAATGGGGTGCTCAATCTCTGCTTTGCATAAATTGAGCTTCAGTTCAAACTCTTCTGCTAATAATTTTTGAAGTTCCGTTTTCTGTTCGGTTGTTGTCTTGACACCAACAGGAACGTTCATTCTCTCAACAGCGCAAGATATGCAATTGAGAATTTCTGAAAGATTCATAAATTTACATAATATGTCCCCGGCTCCAAAAGACGATTGGTATATATACAAGAAAAGTGTGGAGCTGATTCCCGTTTATCTAAATGAAGGTTGTGGAAAGACCCTGTAGAAAATAAACGACACAATACCCCACACTCGAATAGATATGGGATATCGGGGCGCAGAATGCGTCCTTCCACAAGTATCTACACGAAAGTGAGTGTTGTTCCGTGTCATCCTTTCTACAAGAAAACTTCCACATTTTCATTTAAGGACTTGCGAAAAACACTTTCACAAAATGTTATGTCAAACCGAATTAACGGTTGACACCACAAATGTAGAAAGTTTTTTTTGGAAAAACAACACTCACAGGGGTATTGCGCGACTAAATACACTGCAATAACAAAAAATGAATAAATTTATTAGTGTAGGCATTGGTTGTGCTGTGTGCAAATATAGATAAGAGATTCTATTTCTACAACATTAATTTGGCATTTAAAGAGTCTGTATATAACATCAGTTCCCATCCATTGCCATAGCAATTAATGGGAACTGATGTTATATCTTGTTGCTTCTGTTACTTCAGGTTTGCCTTGAAGAACTCTGCAATCTTCTCGAACAGGTGATAGCGTGTGTTGCGTCCATAGTAGATGCTGTGGTTGCTGTCGGGGTAGAGCGCCATCTCGAACTTCTTGTTCGCCTGTGTCAGGGCGTGTGTGTAGCGTATCATATTGCGCAGGTGTACGTTGTCGTCGGCTGTGCCGTGGACGAGCAACAGGTTACCGCTCAGCTTGTTAACGTTCACAATTGCCGAGCCGGCATCGTAACCCTCCTTGTTCTCCTTTGGAGTACGCATATAACGCTCGGTGTACACTGTGTCATAGAAACGCCAATCTGTTGGTGCAGCAACGGCAACACCAGCCTTGAACACTGCCTCGTCCTGGCTCATTGACATCAGTGTATTGTAACCACCGAAGCTCCAGCCCCAGATACCGATGTTGTTCTTGTCGACGTAGGGTAGTGAACCCAGGTATTTTGCAGCCTCCACCTGGTCGCCCGGCTCATATTTACCGATGTTCAGGTAGGTGCATTTGCCGAACTCTGTACCACGACCGCCTGTACCGCGGCCGTCAACGCACACCATAATGAAACCCTCGCCGGCCATATAGCTCTCGAACATTGCATTGCCATAGTTGCCCATATACCATTTGTCGTTGACTTGCTGTGAGTAGGGACCGCTGTACTGGAACATCACCACGGGGTACTTCTTGCTTGCATTGAAATCGGCAGGCTTTACCATCCAGCCGTTGAGCTCAACGCCGTCGGTAGTTGTAAATGTGAAGAACTCCTTTGTTGGCATATCGAACTTTGCAAGGCGCTCCTTGAGGTTGGCGTTGTCAACAAGCGTCTTTATGACTTTGCCGTTGTTGTCGTTGGTGGTGACTGTGTGGGGGGTGCTGATGTTTGAGTGGGTGTTGATGAAATATTTCATACCGGCGCTGAACACAGCACTGTTTGTTCCCTCTTTTGCGGTTAGCTTTGTCTTCTTGCCTTTGGCGTTTACCTTATATATATATTCGCGCAAGGGGCTTCCTTCGTTGCTCGAGTAGTAGAACTCGTTCTTGTTGCTGTCCCAACCATAGAAGTGCTTTACTTCGAACTCACCCTTTGTGATTGGGCGTACAAGCATTCCGTCAATGGTGTAGAGATAGAGGTGATTGTAGCCGCTGCGTTCGCTCTGGAACACAAAGTGCTTGTCATAGAACTCAATGCCGGTATATACCTGTTCGTTGAGATAGGTGTCGCTCTCCTCTCGCAGTATGGTTTTGCTGATGCCCGAGCGTGGGTTGACTGCCTGAATCTCCAAAATGCTCTGGTGGCGGTTGAGTGTGAGCACTGCAAGGGCATCGGGGTTCTTGGTGAACTTGATACGTGGGATGTATCCCTCTTCGGGGATATTTACACCCAGTTTGCGTGTCACGCGGCTCTTGATGTCGAACGAGTGAACCGATATCTTTGAGTTTGCAGCACCCGCAACCGGATATTTGAAACTGTAAGGCTCGCAGAAATCATCATATTCAATGCTTGGAGCACCTGTCGGAATGTACATTGGCATATCGTACATCATCACCTCGCTCTCGTCGTACTTGATGTAGGCAATCATCTTGCTGTCGGCACTGAAATCGTATGAACAGTTGTTCATAAACTCCTCCTCGTTAACCCAGTCGGGGATGCCGTTGATGATTTTGCGGAATTCGCCGTCGGTGGTTACCTGTGACTCGGCGTTGCCAAAGAGCAACTTTACAAGAAAGATGTTGTTGTCGCGTACAAAGGCAATCATTGTACCGTCGGGCGAGAACTTTGGAACCTGTTGTGCACCGTTCTGTGACAGCGCCTCAACCTTGTTGTTCTTGCGGCTGTAGATGTAATGCTCGGCTGTGAACGAGTTGCGGTAGATGCTCTTTGTCTTTGTCTGCAACAGAATGAGCTGCTCGTCGGGCGAGAACTGATAGCCGTCGATATGCTTCTGCTCGAAGCCACGTGCTGTTGCTGCATTGAAAAGGGTGTCGACGATTTCGCCGTTCTTGAACGAACCTTTCAAAATCATACTGCGGTCGTTGCTCATACGTGCAAAATGTACTCCATCGGCCATTGGCTTGATGGCTGCGTATGTCTGTGGCCAATAGCCGCCATACATTACATCGTTCAGTGTCACCTTGTCGCCTGCAATGGCCGAGAGTGACATCACAATGAGTGTGAATAGTGAAAATAGGTGTTTCATAATGGATTATTTTTTTGTTGTTTTATATTCTCTCTAAATATTTCTTCTCGCATTGGTGTTATCCTAAACGTATGTGATGGATTTTTCACTGCGTTCAAAATGACATATACTAATTATTGACGATATGTATTACTTGTACCACGATGCGTACATTATATAATCTTTGGCAATGCGTTCAACAATATCCTTCTGTTGTTCGGGGCTTACCTCCTTAATCTTCTTGGCAGGTACGCCGGCGTATATCCAACCGCTCTCCACACGCATTCCGGCCGTTACAAGTGCGTTGGCCGCAACAATTGCGCCACTCTCTACAACAGCATTGTCAAGCACTGTTGCTCCCATACCAATGAGGCTGTTGCTCTCTATTGTGGCTCCGTGGATTGTGGCATTGTGACCTATTGACACATTGTCGCCGATGACGGTTTTTGAACGCTGGTAGAGAGTGTGTACCACTGCACCGTCCTGTATGTTCACATTGTTGCCGATAGATATGCTGTTCACGTCACCGCGTAACACTGTGCTGTACCAGATGGAGCAGTTGTCGCCCATAGTCACATCGCCGATAACGGCAGCCGTCTCGGCAATGAAACAATCCTTTCCAATTTTGGGTACGTATCCGCGTATTTCCTTAATTATTGCCATAGTGCTTTATTTGTTATCTGCCATAGGTGCTGCACCTTCGCCACCCTTTGCATTGCCACGCTTTTTGTTACGGTGGTGCGGACGGCGGCGTTTGGGTTTGTCGCCCTGCTGCTTGGGAGTTCCCTCCTGTGATGCCGCAATGGGTGATTTCTCTTTGGGCTTTTCGCTGTTGGCCGCTTTTGTTGCCTGTGGCTTCTCGCCACCGGCCGGCTTGCCGCCACGCTTGCGGTTGTTTCTGTTGCGTCCGTTGCCACCGCGTTTCTCCTTGTTGCCGTTGTTGCCACGCCTTTTGCTGCCGCCTTTCTGTTTGCCCTTTGGCTCGTATGCCGGCGCCTCGCCAAGTGTAGGAGGTATCTCCATTTTGGGAACATCCTGCTCAATGAAATCCTCAATACGTTTGAAATACTCCTGGTCCTCGACATTCACCAGTGTGATGGCACGTCCTTTTGTTCCGGCACGTGCGGTGCGGCCTATTCGGTGTATATAATCGTCGCAGTCACGTGGCACGTCGTAGTTGATGACAATGCGTATGTCGTCTATGTCAATTCCGCGTGCAAGGATGTCGGTTGCCACAATCATATCAATCTTGCGGCTCTTGTACTGGAACATAATCTCGTCGCGTTCGCTCTGCGAAAGGTCGCTGTGCATCTCGCCCACATTGAAACCGTGTTTCTTTAGTGTGTGCGATATCTCCTTCACTTTTGTCTTGCGCGATGCAAAAAGGATAACCCTCTCACTGCTCTCGTTGTCGAAGATGCTGTTCAGGATGCCGAGTTTCTGTCCCTCGTGGCAGATGTATGCCTGTTGTGTTATGCCGTCTGCCGGCTTTGCCAGTGCAAGGGTGATTTGAACAGGGTCTGTCAGGATGTCGCCTGCGAGCTTGCGTATCTCCTCGGGCATTGTGGCCGAGAAGAGCATTGTCTGCCTCTCCTTTGGCAATTGTTTGGCGATAGTCATAATATCGCTGTAAAAACCCATATCGAGCATACGGTCGGCCTCGTCAAGTATAAAGAACGACACCTTTGAAAGGTCGATGTTCCCCAAATTGATGTGGCTGATGAGTCGGCCGGGGGTGGCAACAATGATGTCAGCTCCCCTTGCCATACCGCGCAGTTCCTGTTCATATCTCTGTCCGTCGTTTCCGCCATAAACGGCTACGCTTGAAACATTCATAAAGTATGTGAACCCCTCGAGCTGACGGTCAATCTGCTGGGCAAGCTCCCTGGTGGGTGCCATAATTATGCAGTTTATCGAGTCTTCGGGGTAACCTCCTTGACACAGCTTGTTGAGCACGGGCAACAGGTAGGCAGCAGTCTTGCCCGTGCCGGTCTGTGCCACACCAATGAGGTCACGCCCCTCCATCAGAGGCTCAAGTGTCTGCTCCTGTATGGGTGTGCACTTCTCGAATCGCATAGCATCGAGTGCATCCAATACCTCATCTTCAAAATCAAAATCAGTAAAATACATAGTTATCTTGGTGCCTTAATATAAAGGACTATTGCTATTATTGAATAAATGATATTCGGCAACCAGGCTGCCAAAGCTACCGGCATCTTGTCGGCAAAAGCCGAGGAGATACCTTGGAACAGGATGTACGAGAAACTCAATCCCAGTCCGATACCGAGCGACAATCCCATTCCTCCCTTTACCTTTTTCGATGAGAGCGACACGCCGATGATTGTGAGGATGAACGCGGCAAATGACATTGCCAACCGTTTGTGGTATTCAATCTCGAAGCTCTTTGTATTGGCAATGCCGCGTTTCTTCTGTTTGTCGATATATTCTCCCAATGCCGGTGTAGTCATTGTCTCCTGTTCACCTTCAGAAATGAGGAAATCGCTGGGCTCTATCCTCAATAGTGTGTCCAGAGGCTCTTTTCTGCTCTCTCTTATAATCTCTCTGTCGTCATATAGCTCACGTATCTTCCAATGACGCGCAGTCCACACTCCCGGTCTGTCGGGGTTGTATGTTATTGTCCTTGCTTCCATATGCGATACAAGTTTCTTGTTCTCGAACTTGTCGAGCATAAACCGCCAACCTGTGTTGTTCCTGTTCTCGTAGCGCTCTATGAAAGCAATAGTGTTGTCATCAATCTTCAACTGGATGTCGTTGGCCATTTCAACCTTCTTCTTCCTGTTGTACTTCTGCTCGAACTCAAGCCTTGTTGCCGTGCCGTTGGGGATTATGAATGCGCTCATCAGGTAGGTCAACAATGAGATGACTCCCGCCGCAATCATATAAGGCTTTATCAGACGGCTGAAACTGACACCCGAAGAGAACATTGCTATTATCTCGGAATTGTTGGCAAGCTTGGATGTGAAGTATATGACCGATATGAACACGAACAGTGCACTGAACGTGTTGGCATAGTAGGGGGCAAGGTTGGCATAATAGTCGAGGATGATTTCACTCATCGGAGCGTTCGAATTGACAAATTTGTCAATTTTCTCGTTGTAGTCGAACACTATGATGACTATGATTATCAATAACAGGGAAAAGAAATATGTTCCCAGGAATTTCTTGATTATGTACCGGTCGAGCCGTTGCAGTTTAAAATGGTTAAGCCACTTCATATTTGAATTGCATTAGTCTTGTCTCACATCGTGTTTTTATCCTTGATTGAGGTTTATAGTCGCCTTGTGACTTCCTCGAGCATACTCTTTTTCCAGCTTGCGTAATCATCCGTCAATATGTGTTTGCGTGCCTCTTGGGTGAGCCAAACATAAAAGGCCAGATTGTGTATTGATGCTATTTCAAGCGCAAGCAGCTCCTGGGCTGCAAACAGATGGCGCAGATAGGCTTTGCTGTAGAGTGTGTCAACGAATGAGGCTCCATCCTCCTCAATGGGCGAGAAGTCATACTTCCACTTCTCGTTGCGCATATTCATTATGCCGTGTTTGGTGAAAAGCATAGCATTGCGGCCGTTGCGTGTGGGCATTACGCAGTCGAACATATCCACTCCGCGCTCAATGGCTTCGAGGATGTTTGCCGGTGTTCCCACTCCCATAAGGTAACGGGGCTTGTCGGTAGGTAATATCTCGTTCACCACCTCAATCATCTCGTACATCTTTTCGGCCGGCTCACCGACAGCCAAGCCGCCAATGGCGTTGCCTACAGCCTCTTTAGATGCAATGAATTCGGCCGAACGGCGGCGCAGTTCGGGGTAGACACATCCCTGTACAATGGGAAACAGCTGCTGCTCATAACCATACATTGGTTCTGTCTCGTTCAAGCGTCCTATGCAACGGTCGAGCCAGCGGTGAGTCCTCTCCATTGATTTTTTTGCATATTCGTAGTCGGCTGTTCCCGGGGTGCATTCATCAAAAGCCATTATTATGTCGGCACCGATGCTGCGCTCTATGTCCATAACTCGCTCGGGCGAGAAAAAGTGTTTTGAGCCGTCGATATGTGAGCGGAATTCAACGCCTTCTTCACTCATCTTGCGTATATCTTTCAGTGAGAACACCTGAAAGCCTCCACTGTCGGTGAGAATGGGGCGGTCCCACGCATTGAACTTGTGTAATCCTCCGGCTTTTTCAAGCACGCTGAGCCCGGGGCGCAGATAGAGGTGGTATGTGTTGCCAAGTATTATCTGTGCTTTTATATCTTCCTTGAGATGGGGAATCTGTACACCTTTCACCGATCCCACTGTTCCAACTGGCATAAAGATTGGGGTCATTATGTCGCCGTGGTCGGTCGACAACACACCTGCTCTTGCCTTGCTGCCGTTGTCTGTATGTAGTAATTGGAATTTCACGTTCTTATACCATTAAATTGACAGGTTTCTTTACTTTCTCTTTCAGCAGCGCAATCTCCAGCACCTCCTTTATGTCGTTCACAAAGTGGAAAGTGAGCCCTTTGAGGTAGACCTCGGGGATAGCCTCGATGTTGCGTCTGTTCTCTTCGCAAATGATGATTTCTGTTATTCCTGCACGTTTGGCAGCCAAAATCTTCTCTTTAATGCCACCTACGGGCAGAACCTTGCCACGCAGGGTTATCTCGCCTGTCATTGCAATGTTTGGCTTGACGCGGCGCTGTGTCAGTGCCGATGCGAGCGCTGTTGTCATAGTTATACCGGCCGAAGGACCATCCTTTGGAATAGCTCCCTCAGGGACGTGCAGGTGTATGTTCCATTTCTCGAAAATTTCGTATGGAATATCCAGTTCCTCGGCGTGCGACTTGATGTATTCCAGTGCAAGCATTGCCGACTCTTTCATCACATCGCCAAGATTTCCGGTGAGGGTAATCTTCTCACCCTTGCCTTTGCTCAGGCTTGTTTCAATGAAGAGTATCTCTCCGCCAACGGCTGTCCAGGCAAGGCCTGTCACAACACCGGCATATTCATTGCCCTGGTATTTGTCGCGCGAGAACTCCTTGACACCGAGCAACTCCTGCAGGTCGGCAGGCTTGATGTTGCAGGTGCTTATCTCTCCTGTTGTCGCTTTCTGGCACGCCAATTTGCGGCAAATCTTGCCTATCTTCTTTTCGAGTGTTCTTACACCCGATTCGCGAGTGTAGTCCTCGATGATGTGTTCAATAGCCTGTTTGCTTATTGTTATCTTTTCGTCGCCAATACCGTTGGCGCTCTTTTTCTTTGGTATGAGGTGGCGTTTTGCAATCTCAATCTTCTCTTCTGTGAGGTAACCGCTGACTTCAATCAACTCCATACGGTCGAGCAGTGGAGCCGGGATACTTGAGAGGTTGTTTGCCGTTGCTATGAACATTACATTTGAAAGGTCATAGTCGATGTCGAGGAAATTGTCGTGGAAGTTCTTGTTCTGTTCCGGGTCGAGAACCTCGAGCAGTGCCGACGACGGGTCGCCGTGCATAGATGCCTGTCCCACTTTGTCAATCTCGTCGAGAATGAATACCGGGTTGTCTGTTCCAACCTTTGCAAGGCTCTTCAATATTCGTCCCGGCATAGCTCCCACGTATGTCTTGCGGTGTCCGCGTATCTCCGACTCGTCGTGTATGCCACCAAGTGACATACGCACGTATTTGCGTTTCAAGGCTTCGGCTATGGACTTTCCAAGCGATGTCTTTCCGACTCCCGGAGGGCCATAGAGGCAGATGATAGGTGCTTTCATATCTCCGCGCATCTTGATGACTGCGAGGTGCTCCAGAATTCTCTCCTTTACCTTTTCAAGGCCATAGTGGTCGTGGTCAAGGGTCTTTTGTGCGTTCTTGATGTCAAGATTGTCTTTTGAGTATTCTCCCCAAGGCAGGTTTGTGAAGAATTGCAGATAGTTCAACTGTACGTGGTAGTCGGGGGTTTGCGGGTTTATGCGTTCCAGCTTTGCCACCTCTTTGTTGAACACCTCGGCTACCTCCTTGCTCCACTTCTTGTTGCTCGCCTTCTTGCGCAGTTCGTCTACATCCTGGTCCTGTGGGTTTCCGCCAAGCTCCTCCTGTATGTTCTTCAATTGCTGCTGCAGGTAGTACTCTTTCTGTTGCTGGTCAAGGTCTCTCTGTGTCTTTGCGCTGATGCGTTTCTGTAAATCCAACAGCATCTTCTCGTGGTTGAGAATTGACAGCAGATGGTATGCCCGTTCCTTGAGTGACGGCTCTTCAAGCAGGGCAATCTTTTCGCTCAATGGAACTTTTATATTTGCACAAAGGAAGTTGATGAGCGTGTTGTCGCTCTCCATATTTTTCATAGCAAACGCAACTTCGGGTGTAGAGCTGTTTGACTTGAAAATTTTTGTGGCAATCCTGCGGCAGTTGTTTACCACCAACTTGAATTCGTTGTCACGGGGTATCTGGGGTGTCTCGGCAGAGACTACTTTGCCCAAGTGGTATGGTATTATGCGTGTCAGTTCAACCAATCTCACTTTTTGATAGCCCTGCAGAATTACAGTTGTGGAGTTGTCCGGCATCTTGAATACTTTGACAACTTTTGCAATTGTGCCGAACGGATGAAGGTCGGCTATCGTTGGGGTGTCTATCTCCGGCTCTTTTTGGCACATCACGCCCATAAGGCCGCCGCTCTTTTCCAAATCACTTATCAATTGCAGCGACGACTCGCGGCCAACGGAGATTGGCAATACGGTGCTTGGGAAAAGAACCATATTTCTCAATGGTAATATCGGCAGCTCGTCGGGGATGTTTACCTCGCTTATATCCTCCTCACTGTTTCCCTTGAATTCTGTTATGAATGAGAATGAACTGTTCTCGATGTTCTCCTCTGGGAGTATGTCCTCCAGAACGGAAAATATTCCGTCATCCTTCTTTCTTGTCATTATCCGAATAAATATTTGCGGTTAAATAGTATACTTGTTTTCTCTAAATTTAATATCGCGCGAAGATAGTGAAAATTGCCGGAATATTGAAATATTTAATATATAATTATTATATAGATTGTCTCTTTGCCTGTTTTTGCAGGGAGGTTGTAGGGTATTTGTCGGTTGTCGTGAAGTCTGTTTGTGAAATAATTTTAAAATGTTTTTTCAATTGGTTTAATTGATGTAATTTTGTTGCGCAAATGAGGATTGTCGTTCTGTTATGAGTCTTGAGGGTAAAAAACAATCAATACTGTTCCTGGTAAATCCGAACTCGGGTGTCAGCAGGAAAAAAAGAGTGCCGCAGATGGTTGAACAATATATAGACCACAACCGGTATGATGTTGCTGTGTGTTATACCCAATACGCAGGGCACGCCTATGAGCTTGCGAAGGATGCTGCAAATCGTGGTGTGGATGTTGTTGTTGCTGTTGGTGGTGATGGGACGGTCAATGAGGTGGGCCGTGCTCTTGTTCACACTGGCACGTCGATGGGTGTAATCCCTTGTGGCTCGGGCAATGGCTTTGCGCGTCATCTTGGAATACCGTTGGGCGTGAAAAAGGCTATAGAATTTATCAATACGGCCGAATCTGTCCAGATTGATTATGGTAAAATAAACGGACATCCGTTCTTTTGCTCCTGTGGTCTGGGTTTTGATGCTCTTGTAAGTAGCGATTTTGCAAAAGGCAACAGCAGGGGTGTCTTTAATTATATAAAGAAGACTCTTGTCGATTGGGTTACGTATAAGCCCGAGAATTATCTGGTTGAGACCGATACCATTAAAGAGAATTTCAAGGCTTTTGTCATTGCTTGCGGCAATGCTTCGCAGTATGGAAACAATGCTTATATTACACCGTTTGCGTCAATGCGTGACGGTTTGATATCGGTATCTATTCTCTCTCCGTTCAATGCTTTTGAAGTGCCTTTGATGGCAACTCATCTGTTTACTCATACTTTTGACGAGAGTAGCAGGATGACTTCGCTTGCGGCTTCCTGGATACGTATTGTGCGTGAAAAGCCGGGCCCCGTGCATTATGATGGTGAGCCTTGTTTGATGGATAAGGAAGTGCGTATCGAGATGATACCGAATGGTATTAAAGTGCTTGCTGCTCCGGGGTGGGACGGTACTTGTCCGCCGGCTCCTCTTTATCGTCAGATTTATGAAATATTTGCCGGTTCTCTGTTCGAAATGCCGGAAATAGAGTTGAAGAAAAAATAGTTTTCTTTTTTTTTGAAAAATATTTACTTTTGAAAAGGCGGCTTTGGCGCTTGTTTTATAACTTTAGATAAAATTGGCTTAATATATCTCTTGCATCATCGCTGTATTCTCCCGGTGAATTTTCCAATATCAGTGTGTTCTCTCCGGCTTGCTTTTGTGGGCTTGGCCTGAATTCAATCAAAACTCTTTTAGGAGCTTTTTTGGGTGTGGTCTTTACTAATGTTACACGCGTGGGGTAGAGTCCTTGTTCGGCTGCGGCCTTCTTCCATTCATCCATAATGTCGCAAGGGATAACAATTGATATGTGTCCGTTGTTGCTGAGGAGCCCGGCACACTTGCAAAAGAATGTTCTGCAATCGAGTGAGTCGCTGTGTCTGGCCAAAGTGCGCGATGTGTCGTCGCATTTCAGGCTGTTTACAAAGTATGGAGGATTGCTGACGATTGTATCGAAGCGTTCCTCTGTGGTGTATTCGGTGAGGTCGCCGCAAATTATCTCTATTTGTCTGCCCCAGGGCGAATTGTCGGCGTTATATCGTGCCTGCTGTGCTGCTTTTGTGTCAATTTCTATGCCTGTAATCTCGGCGTTGCATCGTTGTGCTGCCATTATTGCAATAAGGCCTGTTCCACAGCCGATGTCAAGAATTCTTTTGCTGTCACTGCTGTCGAACCACCCACCAAGCAGGCAGCCGTCGGTGCCTACCTTCATTGCGCAATCGCTTTGCTCAATTGTAAAGTGTTTGAATTTGAAATAGTTGTTCGACATAATATACCCTGGTGCTTATAATAAAAAGAGTGTGCCCGATTTTTCTTGCACACTCACTCTGTGAGCCAAATCCGGGACTCGAACCCGGGACCTACGCATTACGAATGCGTTGCTCTACCAACTGAGCCAATTTGGCAACCTTTTTTGTCGTGTCGGCATTCCTTTCACGATTTGCAAGCGCAAAGATATACATAAATTGTGACGAACAAAATATTTTTTGCCTAAAATGTAGTGTGTAGTGTTGTAGACTTCGGTCACTTTTCGTATATTCGCAGTTGGTCAAATAAAATAATGTTGAATTATGGAAGTAAAAAAGTATATACAGGAGAACGAAGAGCGTTTTCTCAAGGAGCTGGAGTCGTTGATTGAAATTCCAAGTATCAGTGCAAAAGCCGAGCATAAGGCTGACATTGCGGCTTGTGCCGAGCGATGGAGGCAACTGTTGATGGAGGCCGGTGTCGACAAAGCCGAGATTATGCCCTCCAATGGAAATCCGCTTGTCTATGCCGAGAAAATTGTTGATGCAGCTGCGCCGACAGTGCTCGTATATTCACACTATGATGTTATGCCGGCCGAGCCGCTTGAACTGTGGAATAGTGACCCGTTCAAGATGGTTGTCAAGGATGGACATATATGGGCACGTGGTGCCGACGATGACAAGGGACAGGCTATGATTCAGGCAAAGGCTTTTGAATATGTAGTCAAGAACGGCTTGCTCAAACACAATGTGAAGTTTATCTTCGAGGGTGAGGAGGAGATTGGCTCGCCAAGCCTGAATGCTTTCCTCAAAGAGAACAAGGAATTGCTGAAAGCCGATATCATTCTTGTGAGTGATACAAGTATGCTTGGGGCAGAGTTGCCGTCGCTTACCACCGGTTTGCGCGGACTTGCATATTGGGAGGTTGAGGTTACAGGTCCCAACCGCGACCTTCATTCGGGTCACTTTGGCGGTGCTGTAGCCAATCCAATCAATGTGCTTTGTGAGATGATTGCAAAGATGACCGATGCTGACGGCCGCATAACAATCCCGGGCTTCTATGATGATGTTGAGGAGATGTCAAAGGCCGAGCGCGATATGATTGCTTCAATTCCTTTCGATGAAGAAAAATATAAGGCTGCGATTGAAGTTGATGACTTGCGTGGCGAAAAGGGCTATTCTACGCTTGAGCGCAATAGTTGCCGTCCGTCGTTCGATGTCTGTGGCATCTGGGGCGGTTATACAGGAGAAGGTAGCAAGACAGTGCTCCCTTCAAAAGCCTATGCTAAATTGTCGTGTCGTCTTGTGGCAAATCAGGACCACGAGAAGATATCGCAGCAGTTTGTCGATTACTTCACTTCAATTGCGCCGTCCTGCGTGAAGGTGAAGGTGACGCCGATGCACGGCGGTCAGGGCTATCTGTGTCCAATAACATTGCCGGCATACAAGGCAGCCGAGCTTGGTTTTGAAAAGGCTTTTGGCAAGAAACCGCTTGCCGTGCGCCGTGGTGGAAGTATTCCTATCATCAGCGATTTTGAGAAAATATTGGGTGTGAAGACTATTTTGATGGGCTTTGGATTGGAGAGCGATGCAATTCACTCGCCAAATGAGAATTTCAGCCTTGATATCTTCCGCAAGGGTATCGAGGCGGTGGTAGAGTTCCACAAGAATTACACGAAATGACTTTGTTTGGTATAAATAACTTTAAATAATTTTACTATGGCTTTACACATAATAGATCATCCGTTGGTGCAGCATAAGTTGAGTATTATGCGCGATAAGGAGACTTCGACAATGAAATTCAGGGAACTTCTTCAGGAGATTTCAATGCTGATGGGGTATGAAGTGACCCGTGATATGCCTTTGACGTATGAAGAGATTGAAACACCTCTTATGAAAATGAGTGCTCCCAAGATTGCCGGTAAGAAGGTTGTCGTTGTCCCCATTCTCAGGGCCGGTCTTGGTATGATTGATGGATTGATGAAACTTATCCCTTCGGCTCGTGTCGGACATATTGGCCTGTATCGTGATGAAGAGACTTGTCAGCCGGTGTTCTATTACTACAAGATGCCTGCAAATAAAGATCGTGCTGTAATTCTCACCGATCCGATGTTGGCAACAGGCGGCAGTGCGTGCGACGCTATTGCCCGTTTGAAAGCTGATGGCTTTGAACGTATAAGACTTATGTGCTTGGTGGCATCTCCTCAGGGTGTGAAGGCTGTTGAGGAGAAGTATCCCGATGTGGATGTCTACGTGGCAGCGGTCGATGAGGGTTTGAATGATAAAAACTATATTCTGCCGGGTCTTGGCGATGCGGGTGACAGAATCTTCGGTACAAAATAGAATGTATGTGAAGCGGAATGAACAAATGTCGGTCTTTCCGCTTCATTTTTTTCATTTTATAATGTGAAAAAGTTCTCGGTGTAATAATTTTTTTATTATCTTTGCAAGGTTAAAACTGGTATTATGAGGCAAGGAGAGCATAAAAGAATTTGTTCTGCGGGGTGCGTAAATGCTCCCGTTGTGGTTGCTATCCCCGTTTATTTTACTATTGACATTAATTTTGTGTAGTTTTTATTATAGTCGTTTCGTTTGAAACGACTTTTTTTGTATATTAGCGGAAATTATTTTATTGAAGAGACTATGGAACCACTATTGCACGAATGTGGCGTTGCGATGATTCGCCTTCGTAAACCCTTGAACTATTATCAGGAGAAATATGGTACTTGGGCATACGGAATGAATAAGCTATTCTTGTTGATGAACAAACAGTATAACCGTGGCCAGCAGGGTGCGGGTATAGCTTGTGTAAAACTCAAAGCCTCTCCGGGCGAGGATTATATGTTCCGTGAAAGGGCTGAAGGCTCGGGTTCAATATCTGAGGTTTTCGATTTGGCGAACAAGAGTCTGCTCTCTCATCCCAAGGAGATGAAGAACAATGCCGACTATGCCTATCGTCACTTTGGTTTTGCCGGTGAGCTTTATATGGGTCACTTGCGCTATTCTGCTACGGGAAAAACCGGTATGCAGTATGTGCATCCGTTCCTGCGCCGCAACAACTGGAGAGCAAAGAACCTCGCTCTCTGCGGAAATTTCCATATAACAAATGTCGAGGATGTGTTCCGCGAACTTGTATCTCACGGTCAGCACCCACGTGTGTATGCCGATACGTATATTATGCTTGAGCTTATGGGGCATCGTCTCGACCGTGAGGTTGAGCGCATCTTCAAGGAGTGTGAGGCCGAAGGTCTTGAGGGAATGGACATCACAAATACAATAGAGGAGCGTATGGATGTGGCAAACGTGTTGCGCACATCGACACCTATGCTTGATGGCGGCTATGTGTTCTGTGGCGTTACAGGTAGCGGTGAGATGTTTGCAATGCGTGACCCTTGGGGTGTGCGCACGGCCTATTGGTATGCGAACGAGGAGATATTCACAATGGCAAGTGAGCGTGCCGCATTGCAGACAGCAATGAACCTCAAGGCCGAGGAGGTTATCGAACTCAAACCGGGCGAGGCACTCATCATTAACAAACGCGGCGAAATTCGTAGCGAGCAGATTATCCCACAGAAGGCTTTCCTTCCTTGTTCTTTTGAACGCATATACTTCAGCCGCGGCAATGACGGCGATATCTACACCGAGCGCAAGAAACTTGGTTCAAACCTCAGGGAGCAGATTCTCAAGGCAATCAATTACGACCTCGACAACACTGTTTTCTCATTCATCCCGAACACTGCCGAAATGGCATTCTTCGGTATGGTAGAGGGTATGCAGGGGTTCCTTGATGAGTGGAAGGTGAAGGAAATCAATTCGGGCAAGACATTCACTCCCGAGGAGCTCAATGCCATTGTTACGAAGAAGGTGCGCCAAGAGAAGGCTGTGAACAAAGACATCAAGATGCGTACGTTCATCTCTACAACCGACAAACGTAACGACCTTGCATCCTATGTATATGACATAACATACGGAAGCGTTAGACCAAAGGTCGATAACCTTGTTGTCATTGACGACAGTATTGTGCGCGGTACTACATTGAAGCAGAATATCCTGAATATCCTTGACCGTCTCGAGCCAAAGAAGATTGTGGTTGTTTCGTCAAGTCCACAAATCCGTTACCCCGACTACTATGGTATCGATATGGAGAAGTTCGACCACTTCGTAGCTTTCAAGGCAGCTCTTGAACTGCTCTATGAGAGCAGCAAGGGTTCACTCATTGACGAGACTTACAGAGCGTGTATCGAGGAACTGAAGAAACCCGATGCCGAGCAGATGAACTGCACACGCGCAATCTACAAGCCGTTTACGGCCGATGAAATCTCGCGCAAGATTGCCGACCTTCTGAAACCTGTAGACCTCAATGCCGAGCTGGAGCTTGTGTTCCAAAGCCTCGAGGGTCTGCACGATGCTTGCCCCAACCATTTGGGTGACTGGTACTTCAGCGGTATATACCCGACCCCCGGTGGCAACCGTCTTGTGAACGAGGCGTTTGTATATCACTATGAGAAATATTTATATAAATAATATAGGTAAAACAAATATATGGCTATGAAAGAGAATTTGAAAAAGGTGTTATTGCTTGGTTCGGGTGCGTTGCGCATTGGCCAGGCCGGAGAGTTCGACTACTCGGGTTCACAAGCATTGAAGGCACTTCGCGAGGAGGGTATCCAGTCTGTATTGATTAACCCCAACGTCGCAACAATCCAGACATCGGAAGGTATTGCCGACAAGGTATACTTCCTTCCCGTTGACATACATAACGTTGAGGAGATAATAAAGAAGGAGCGCCCCGATGGCATTCTGCTTGCATTCGGCGGACAGACTGCTCTCAACTGCGGTACAGAACTCTATCAGAAAGGTATTCTTGAAAAGTATGGCGTAAAAGTGCTCGGTACATCTGTAGAGGCTATTATGTACACCGAGGACCGTGACCTTTTCGTCAAGAAACTCGACGAGATTCCAATGAAGACTCCTGTGAGCCAGGCTGTAGAGACAATGGAGGATGCTCTTGCTGCGGCACACCGCATCGGTTTCCCTGTAATGGTGCGTTCGGCCTACGCTCTCGGTGGCTTGGGTAGCGGTATCTGCAAGGACGAGGAGAGCTTCAAGGAACTTGCAGAGAGCGCATTTACCTTCTCTAACCAGATTCTCGTTGAGGAGTCATTGAAAGGTTGGAAGGAGATTGAATTCGAGGTTATCCGCGATGCCAACGACCACTGTTTCACCGTAGCAAGTATGGAGAACTTTGACCCGCTCGGCATCCACACCGGTGAGTCAATCGTTGTTGCCCCAACCTGCTCACTCACACCCGAACAGGTGAAGTTTATGCAGGAAATCTCTGTAAAGGCAATCCGTCACTTGGGCATCGTCGGTGAGTGTAACATACAGTATGCTTTCAATGCCGAGACAAACGACTACCGAGTAATCGAGGTAAACGCACGTCTCAGCCGTTCATCGGCTCTTGCATCAAAGGCAACAGGTTATCCTCTTGCTTTCGTTGCAGCAAAGATTGCTCTTGGCTACACACTCGATGAGATTGGCGAGATGGGCACACCAAACAGCGCTTACAAAGCTCCCGACCTCGACTACCTCATCTGTAAAATACCACGTTGGGACTTGACAAAGTTCGCAGGCGTATCACGCCAGATTGGTTCAAGTATGAAATCTGTGGGCGAGATTATGTCAATCGGCCGCAGCTTCGAGGAGGTTATCCAAAAGGGCTTGCGTATGATTGGTCAGGGTATGCACGGTTTTGTGGGTAACGAACACACACACTTTGACAACCTCGACGAGGAGCTTGCCAACCCGACCGATATGCGCGTGTTCTCTATCGCATCGGCACTTGAGGAGGGTTACACCGTTGAGCGCATCAGCGAGCTTACAAAGATTGACCCTTGGTTCTTGGGCAAGCTGAAGAATATCGTGGACTACAAACACGTGCTCGAGGGTTACAATACACTCGAAGAGCTCCCCGCAGATGTACTGCGCAAGGCAAAAGAGCTTGGTTTCTCTGACTTCCAGATTTCACGTTTCGTTCTCAAGGAGCAGAAGAATATGGAGACCGGAAATCTTGCAGTGCGTGCGCGTCGTAAGGAGCTGGGCATTCTCCCCGCAGTAAAACGCATAAACACTGTGGCATCGGAGCACCCCGAGTTGACAAACTATCTATATATGACATACGGCACAACCGGTTACGATGTAAACTACTACAAGACCGACAAATCAGTTGTTGTCCTTGGTTCAGGTGCTTACCGCATCGGTTCATCGGTTGAGTTCGACTGGTGTTCGGTCAACGCAGTGCAGACAGCACGCAAGCTCGGCTACAAGTCAATAATGATAAACTACAACCCCGAGACCGTATCTACCGATTACGATATGTGCGACCGTCTCTACTTTGACGAGCTCTCATTCGAACGCGTACTTGATGTCATTGACCTTGAGCAACCCGGTGGTGTAATCGTGTCCGTTGGTGGCCAGATACCTAACAACCTCGCGATGAAGCTCCACCGCCAGGCAGTGCCCATCCTGGGTACATCACCTCTGTCAATTGACCGTGCCGAGAACCGTCACAAGTTCTCTGCAATGCTCGACCAGCTCGGCATCGACCAGCCTGCTTGGAAGGAGCTTACAAGCCTCGAGGATATGAAAGAGTTTGTAGACAAAGTTGGTTATCCTGTGCTTGTGCGTCCATCGTACGTGCTTTCAGGTGCTGCAATGAACGTTTGCTACAATGAGGAAGAGTTGCACGAGTTCCTGAAGATGGCAGCCGATGTGTCAAAGGAGTTCCCTGTTGTGGTATCACAGTTTATGACCGATACAAAGGAGATTGAGTTCGATGCTGTGGCACAGAACGGTGAGGTTGTGGAGTATGCCATTTCAGAGCACGTTGAGTTTGCCGGTGTACACTCAGGTGATGCAACACTTGTGTTCCCTGCACAGAAAATCTACTTTGAGACAGCACGTCGCATCAAGAAGATTTGCCGCCGCATTGCCAAGGAGTTGAACATCTCAGGTCCTTTCAACATCCAGTTCCTAGCAAAGAACAACGAGGTTAAGGTTATCGAGTGTAACCTGCGTGCATCACGCTCGTTCCCATTTGTATCAAAGGTTCTAAAGCGTAACTTCATCGAGACTGCAACACGCATTATGTTGGGTGCGCCATACAGCAAGCCCGACAAGTCGGCGTTCGACATTGACCACATTGGTGTGAAGGCATCACAGTTCTCATTCAGCCGTCTGCACCAGGCCGACCCTGTATTGGGCGTTGATATGTCATCAACCGGTGAGGTTGGTTGCATCGGTGACGACTTTGAGGAGGCACTGCTCAACGCAATGATAGCTGTTGGTTACAGCGTACCCGAGAAGAACGTGATGGTATCATCAGGTGCAGCAAAGTCAAAGGTCGATTTGCTTGAGCCTGCTGCAATACTTGCACAGAAAGGTTACAACCTCTTTGCAACCTCAGGCACTGCCAAGTTCCTCAACGAGCACGGTATACAGACAACACCTGTCATCTGGCCCGATGAAGACCCTGCTGCCGAGAACAACGTAATGCAGATGATTGCCGACCACCGTTTCGACCTCATCATCAACATTCCAAAGAACCACACAAAGCGCGAACTTACAAACGGTTATAGAATACGTCGTGCGGCAATTGACCACAACATTCCGCTCATTACCAACGCCCGCCTTGCAAGCGCCTTCATACGCGCATTCTGCAAGATTGACGTCAACTCAATGCCGGTGAAGAGTTGGGACGAGTTCAAGTAATTGAAGAGAATTTACATAATGCAAAGCCAGCACCGCAGTCGCGGTGCTGGCTTGCGTTATATGTTATATCAAGAGAACTTTGTGATGAGAAATCTATTGTAATCCTGTGCTGCTATTGTTATGGCTACCAACAGTGTCACGGCAAACAATAATTTTTTCAATGGTGGCAGTTTTTTATTCTTTGTACTCCAAAATATCTCCCGGTTGGCAGTCGAGAGCCTTGCAAATGGCCTCGAGGGTGCTGAAGCGCACGGCTTTAGCCTTTCCTGTCTTAAGGATGGAGAGGTTTGCTTGGGTTATTCCAATCTTTTCGGCCAGTTCGCCCGATGTCATCTTGCGTCTGGCAAGCATAACGTCAACATTTACTATTATAGACATAATTGTGGGTTTTAGATGGTGAGGTCTTGCTCGTTCTTCAACTTGACAGCAATGTCAAAAAGCTTGCCGAAGAATACGATGAATATACCGAAAATCATATAGTACATCATAACAGTGTCGTTGGGAATCATTGGAGTGGTTGTCCATAGTTCGCTCTGCAACAAGGTACTGATGATGATGGTTGCTCCAACACCGTATATGCAGTATGAGTTTCTGTTGTCGAACACCCTGCGTTTTGATACATTGTAAAGTATGACGGCAATGAATATTACGCATACCAACAGGGTCAATATGTTTATATATTGTGGCAAATGGGAGTTGATGGGGAGTCCGTTACTGTAATCGGATAGCACAAGGCTTACCGTTTCCACAGTGTCCGATACTGCACATATCATTGCAACGACAGCTACAATGGCCAGAGTGTAGAACCCAGGTCTTTCATCCTTTGCGTTTTTCATCTCCTCCTCTTTCTCCAACTCGAGGTTGGCCTCTTCAAAATCCTTGCTGTACCGGCTTCTTTCAATAACTTTCTGGAACAGGATAAGGCCGACTGTATAGACGAATCCTAAACATAGGTACAACAGGACTGCAGGCCAATCGGTCTTTACACGCAGGCAAATGACTATTGCAAAAAGAACTGCCGCCCAGATGATTGCAAAAGTATTGACAATCCTGGTAATCTTCTTTGTTGATGGTTTCTTCTCGTTCATTGTTTTCTTTGGATTTGGTGGTTGTGTAATGTTTGCTGTAAGGGCGGGGTCTGCGCCCGCTTTATCAATATCGTCAAATAGTGAGGTTGTTCTCTTCGCTCACATCCACGGCTACCTTATATAATATGCCGAAGACAACAAGCAGTATGGTGTATATTATGATGTCTATATTTATCTCGATAGCTCCGCTCGAACCGCAGAACATTACTGCCGACTCCATATTGCTGTCGCAGAACTCTCCAACCAAGTAGCAGGCTGCCATTGTGTAGATTACAGTGACATTTGTGCGCGGAAAAATTGTTCCGCTTCCTATAGCCTTGCATTGCTTAACCATAAACAGAATGATGAGTGCGTAGAACGCAGTCTTGAAAATGAGACGTCCGGCGAATATTGCCAATTGAACGGGGTAGAGGTCCTCGTGCCACGCAATGCATCCTTCGCCGCTGTCTGTGCTGATGAAATAGCTTTGACACAGAATCCATACAATGTTTACGACGCACAACAATGAGACAAAAATTGTTGTTCCATTTAATCCTTTGTTGATTTTGGTTTTCATAATTTTTTGTTTTTAGCTTATCAATTATGCTGCAAATATAATATCGATTTATTGTAAAACAATAAATATTTAAAGAAAAACAATGTGTTTAATATTGTTTAACAATAAAAGATAGTTTGGATGTCCGAGTGCTGATGGGTTGGGTAATACCGATATTTTTACTATCTTCGTCTAAATTCTAAAATTATATTGAAATGACAGACATTCCAAAATGCCCCAAATGCAACAGTGAATACACTTATTTCGACGGTATGCTCTATGTGTGCCCCGATTGTGCTTATGAGTTCAGTGCCGATGACACAGCCGAAGAGGCTGCCGATGTGGCAAAGGACAGCAACGGTGCCCAGCTGTTCGACGGCGATGCAGTGACAGTGATAAAAGACCTTAAAGTAAAAGGCTCGTCAATGGTAATCAAGCGCGGAACAAAGGTAAAGAGCATTCGCCTCACCGAGAACCCCGAGGAGGTCGACTGCAAAATCGACGGCAGCAGCATTGTGTTAAAGACCTGTTTCTTGAAGAAGTAAGACTTTGCATAAATCCGTTCCTGGAAATATCGATGGAAACAAATATCGACTCACTAATAAATAAGGTAAAGCAATTCTCGGCCAAGGGCTGGGCGCTTGGTGTGTGTCACGGTATTTCGCACTGGGAGCGGGTGGAGCGCAATGGATTGCTGTTGGCTACCAACGATGTGAACACCACCGTTGTGCGCTTGTTTGCTTACTTGCACGACAAGTGGCGCGTCGATAATTGGGAAGATCTTGAGCATGGCAGGCGTGCAGCCGAGAACCTGCCAGCATTGCGCGGTACATTGCTTGCCGGTATTACCGACGGTGAACTTGGACTGCTTAGAAAGGCTTGTGAACTGCACACAGTGTGCCACAGAACGGGTAACGCCACGATTGATGCCTGTTTCGATGCCGACAGGCTGGACCTTATGCGTGTAGGTATAATCCCCGACCCAAAGAAGATGGCAACCGAACGTGGTGCATTCTACGCTGCAAACATAGGACAGTTCTATGCCGACACCTGTACTGGGGAGGGGGATTACTTTTTCGACAAGGAGGAGTATTGATTATCCAAAAGATTGCAACCGACAAATAAAAAAACAGGACAACTGGTCTACTTATCTTGGCCTGTTGTCCTGTTTTTTAAGCACCGTGGTGTTAAAGTAAACAAAATGAGTTGTATTTTCCCGTGATAAACTATTGACAACCGCTGTTTGAGATTGTATATTTGTGAAGAAGTGGCAATTCTGCAACCTTGTTGCGGAAATCATACAATAATTTTGCGGTAACATTAACCTTAAATTTTATTCGTATGAGAAGACCAAGTATTTTTGAGATTGCCACAGCTTTTGAAGATGGTAAGAATGGTGAAATAAAACCCAAAACAAATGTTGTAGTTAACAGCACCAGGGAGTGGTATGGAAAGAATAGTACGGTTAGTACTTTTACAGCAACAGCATACAATGAACAAGGTGAGAAGATTGATTCAATGAAGGGGTATTTTTTAGAGCCACATGTTAATTACGACAGTGCTAAGATTGCAAACAGTGATAAAGCTATTATGTACGGAACGTATAATATCATTTCTAAAGCCGAACTTGAAAAGAGGATCAATAAACATCGAAGGGAAAGGGGAGAAAAGGATGTAAATCTTAAATTTGATTGGTATGTAGATAATGTTCCGGGACGCAGTGGAATTGCCATTCATGGTGGTAGAAATGGAGATAACACCTCGGGTTGTCTATTGCCTGGTGATACTCTTGAATACAAGGAAGATATTCAAGATTATACAATAAAAAACTCTACGTTAAAAAAGAATGAACTTTTTAATTTCTTCAACCAATATGGAAAACAAGGAATTAAGATAAATATTGGTTTCAAATAATAAATATATGGGTAGAACTTTAATAGCCGGCACGTCGCTTTACATCTTTGTTCTTATTTTATTTTCTTGTAGTGACAAGAAAATAGAAACAACCTCAATATGCTCATCAGAGGTTGTTACTTTATACGGAACAACTTTCTTGAAAGGTAAAGTCTCCTCAATTGTTTATGATGATGAACAAGGGTATGATTCAACTTTGTTCGTGTACAACGACAAGCAACAGCTCGTAAAGACTGTTTTTTACTCGAACGGAGAGGAGGATGGTTACTGTGGATATGACTATAATAGTTCAAATAGAATAGACTTGCATTATTGCGACAGTAACAAAAAGGAGATGTCTTATAGTATTGTTGAATTTGATGACAATAAAAATGTAACTCTGTATAGGGATTATGGTTATATATATCCCGATACAACAAAAATGCTCTTGTTATATATGATGCAGAGTTCTTATAATGAAAACAATCGATTGGACAATGCATTTGAATATCATTGCGATGGAATACCTCCATACAAATACCATTACAGTTACAATTATGATGGAACGGAAACAGAGGAGTGTTGTTTGGCTGTCACTGGCGATATTTACACAATCACAAAAAGAAAAAGGGATAAAAATGGAAATATCATAGAAGAGAGAGAGAGTTTTCCAAGCGATACCAACGACTGGACAAACATAAAAGTAGAATACAAATACGATGAAAAAGGCAATTGGATAGAGCGCAGAATTATAGATGAGAATCCGGAAAGTTACCGTAACAAATACTCAAAAAGAAGAATATACTATATGGATGAATAGTATTTCTCATCTTTTACAGTCAAGTATGTTTCTCTATAATATTTTGAATATAGTAGCTTTGATTTAACAAAAAATAGGCAAAATTTTTCTTTGAAAAAGTGAAAGGTTGTTATCTTCGCAAGGTATATGAATTGTATAAATCTTAACGCTTATGAAATTGTTCAAGACTTTGGCTTGCGGTATGTCGTTGGTGGCTGCTGTGGCCTGTAGCGGTGGTGATGCTGCCTGCAAAAAAGAGTGTAATGGTGGCGGGTGTGCCACAGAGTGTACAAAAAAGGAGTGTATGGAAAAAAGTGAATGCAAAAGCGCGGCGGTGATAGATAATATTATGTCGCGCCGCAGTATAAGGAACTACAAGCAGCAGGCTGTGCCTCGCGAGGTGTTGAACCGGATTATGGAGTGTGGCATCAATGCACCGAATGGACAGAACAAGCAGTCGTGGGAGGTGCGCGTGGTTGAAAATCCCGAGTTGCAGAACGAGATTAAGTCTCTTATGGCTACCGTTGGCGGCGAGCGCGCTGCTGGTTGTTTCTACAATGCTCCGGTATGGGTGTTCATTGCACGTGACAAGGGTTATGATTTCTCGGCATACGATTGTGGCTTGATGGCCGAGAATATGATGCTTTCGGCAAATGCGCTTGGTGTCGGCTCGGTGTGCCTGGGCAGCCCGGTGCGCTATATATTGATGGCCGAGGGTAACGGGCAGGTTCTCTCAAAACTTGGTTTCAGCGAGGGTTATGAGCTTTGCTTGTGTATTGCAATGGGTTATCCCGAAGGTAAGATGCCGGATGCGAAGCCAAGGGATATTACTAAAGTAAAGTATGTAGACTAAGGAACTTTTTGTATAAAAGAGAATAGGATAGCAAATTTGAAGTGAACCCCAAAGTTTGGACAAAAAACTTTGGGGTTTATTTTATGCGTAAGAAACACGACTATTCAGCATTGCTAAAATATATGCATATGCTTGAAGATGGTTATTCCATCAATTACATTCGCACCAATTACGGC